>CAZTWS010000026.1:0-41739 GCA_964618225.1 uncultured Planctomycetaceae bacterium | reverse complement strand
CCGCTACCGCGTGAAAGCATGCCACCCAGCAATTCAAGACTGACAGAACACTAGGTTTCTAGAAGCTGAAAAAACCGAAAAAAGTAGCGATCTGCCCCAAATGCCGCTGGAGGGAGTTGAACCCCCACCCACTTACGTGGACATGGACCTGAACCATGCGCGTCTGCCAATTCCGCCACAGCGGCTCACTGTGAGATTTCCATTCTTGCGAACCAATGCCGCGGTTGCAAGATGTTGACTTGGTCCATTGTCAGTGGTCCGTTGCCCGTTGCAAGGAGGAGATGAAAACCGTTCATTATTAGCAACGGACGACGGACTACTGACAATGGACCAAACAAAAACCGCCGCAGCGGAATGCTCCACTGCGGCGGTGTGAGTTTCAAATCGTCGAGAACCAGAAACGTTAGTTCTGGTTGATCGGCACTTCGCGACCAGCACGAGTGATCATCTGCAAGTACGCATTCTTATCAACTTGCTCGTTGACGGCTTCGGTATGCGAATCGGCAAAGCCATGGATCACGATACCAGGATGACGGCTGCTCGGACCCCAGTTACGGTAGGCTGGGGCACCACCGTGCGGATCGGTTGTCATGTAACGCTTAGTATTGTCGGTGTTCTTGGTATCACCTTTATTGAGGGCAACATCGCAGGTGGCTGCTACGCAACCCCAGTAAATTGGGCCAGTGCCAACTTGCACACCCACAGGAGTTGTGCCATTTGGCCAAGCACCAACGACATACGAAGCAAAACCGCTCATCCACGAGGTTTTTTCTTCCTCACGGCTCTCGGTTACGAGAGGTACCTTGGATGTGCCGTCCGAAAGGCTTTGGAAGCCAAGGCCTCTTTTCTGAACACGACCGTTCACGGTGCCTGGGAATGGCATGCCGCCGTTACCGCAATAAGCGCCAGTTGCGCAATTTTTACCAGTCGAGGCACCATTCGCCGTTGGCAAGCCATTCTCTAAGCTTACACTGCTAGATGGAGCTCCTTGATAATGCGTCGAAGCAATGGCCATGTAGTTGCCTGTGCCGACTTTGAAACCAGCGGGCAAAATGAAGGCAACATCTTCTTCACCAGGGAAGCTAGGGCAAACCAGCGTACCGATCTTGGTCGAAGCCAAGTACGGGTTTGTCGTTGCGTTTGGAGCGGTGCCTGGGTTCTGCGTGGCGGCGCTGGTGCCGGTGGCCCACGCAGCGTCGGCCAAACGACCCAAACGTGGCGTCTTGGATTCGTTCAGCTTGTCCCAAATCGTATTCTCTTCCATGAACGGAAGTAGAAGCACGAGCCAGCTATAGCCATCGCCCGCTTGGCCAGCGGGGATATTGGCTGTAGCAGCAGTTACCTTGCCGTAAGTGGTTGTTGCCGTGGTTTGAAAGTAAGGTGCCGTCGAAGCCAGCGGCAAACCATTCCGCGTGTCGTGATGGTTCTGCAACGCCGTTGTAAGCTGCTTGATGTTATTCAAGCATTGATTGCGGCGGGCTGCTTCGCGCGCGGCCTGAATGGCCGGCAGCAATAGCGCCACCAAGATGCCGATGATCGCAATCACGACCAGCAGCTCGACGAGGGTAAAGCCTCGCCCCTTCCTGCGATTCGCTTCCATAACAAACCTCCTAGAAAAAATAAAAACGAACAATGAGGATGATGAAGTCGGAATCACCGGCCAAGATACAAAATAAACGACCGGTGCCTCTTCCCAAATCAAATGCCCCAGTAGACGGTACAAGCCGAGCGGCACCCGAAAGGGCCACACCCGCGCGCAGAAACCGCCCTACTTTATCTACAAAGTCTATTCAATAGTTGGGCATGCTGTCAATTAAATTGTTAGTCCGTCGTCCGTGGTCCGTTGTCCGTTGTGACGTGTTCGATCCCAGGCCCCCAAAACTAGGGCATGGCAATTCCAGCCAGTTCTGCCACGGACAACGGACCACGGACAACCCAGGTCCTTGACGCGATTCAACTTACGGCCAGAATTCCAGATTAGACCGATTGCCCCGAATCTTGCTTTTCCTGGCCGTATTGCCCGTGTCCCAAACGTCTTCCAGCCGAGTGATCGTGAACTTAGGCCCCGCCCGTTCGGGGAAGACGTGGCATCGCATCCAGGAATATAAGGAAGCCCTCAACCAGCGTCGCGACGAGCAAAGCCCGGCCGGCGTCCTCTGGTTGGCCCCCAATTCCAGGGCCGCCAACGCGGTCCGTAGCGACCTGCTTCTGTCTGGAGTGGAAGCCTGCATCGAGCCAGGGATTTCGACGTTTCATAACCTGGCTAAATCGGTGCTCTCATTAACGCGCCCCATTCCTCGTGCTCTACGGCCGGCCGTGCAACGCGAACTACTGCGACGTCTCGTCAACCAGGCGTTGCGGCAAGGTCATTTGCATTACTTCGCCGAAGCTGCCAAGCGGGCCAACTTCATCGACGCGCTTGCGGAGCATTTCCACGAACTCGAGCGGGCCGATATCGGAGCCGAGGAATACGCCAAGTTTCCGCCAGCTCATAAAAACGAACAAGAGAACCGCGAGTCGGCGCTGCTCTACCAATCGTATGCGTCGAGCTTGGCCGAGCATCATCTCCTTAGCGAAGAGGGAAGCCTGCGGATTCTGCGAGATCGATTGCTTGCCGGCGACGACTCGTTGCCAAAGCAATTCGAACTGGTCGTTGTGGATGGGTTCACCGATTTCACTCGTACCCAGCACCGCATCCTCGAAGTTCTTGCCACTCGAACCAGGCGGCTACACATTACGTTGCCTTGCGACACGACTCGTCCCGATTTATTCGCGAAAACGACGACCACGCTGGCTGAACTGAGGTATGTTCATCCGAAGATTCATCTCGAAGAGCCCGCCGCGGAATCGCGCGCTTGGCCGGCTCTGAAGTTCGCGCTCGAGAACTTGTTTCGCAATCCCAAGCAAATTCCCAAGCCGAAAAAGGAAGTTGCCACTTCTCTCGACCGCTTGCAATTCATTGCCGGCGCGAGTACACACGATGAAGTCGTGCAAATTGCCCGTCGAATCAAGGGCCAACTTGCTAGTGGCGGGGCAAAGCCTGGTGATATCCTTGTCGTATTTCGATCCCTGAACGATGCGTCATCGCGGATTCGCGAAGTATTTACCCAGTACGGTATTCCGTTCTCCCTCGACGCGCCTCCCCGGCTTCTGGCGTCGCCAATTATCAAAGCCGTGTTGAACTTGTTGCGGCTCGACCAAGAAGATTGGCCTTTTCGTCGCTTGGTGGCAATCGTCACGAATAATTTATTCTCGTGTTTCGACCACGCCGCTCGTCGCGCGGCCGATTGGCTTGTTCGCGAATTGCAGATCGTCGATGGTCGCGACCGATTGCTTGATCTCGTTCGCAAATTTGCCAGCGATGACACGCCAACTCGGCAGCAGAGCGAGCAGCGTTCGCGGCTCGTCGAAGCGGCCAAGTTGGCATTGCCGCTTCTTGAGCACCTGGAACAATCGCTTGCAGCGCTACCCACTTCTTCGAGTCCCAATGGCTGGTTTGCCGCCATTCTTCAATTGGCATCGCAGCTAGGTTTGCCAGGCACGCTGCTGGCTCCCGCCAAATCGCGCAAGCCAACGAAAACAGCAACTCGCGGTTCCGCATCGCATAATTCTAATTCCTACGACACCGAGGCCCGAGCCGTTTGGCTTGCGCTGCAAACTCACTTTGCCGCGTTGGAACGACTGGACGACTGGACGAAATCTTCGCGGCGTTCCCTCGATCGAAGCGAATTCATGGGCACGCTCGTCGATCTCGCATCGCACGAGTCGCTGCCTCAATCTCGCGACGATGTTGGTCGTGTGCGTGTGGTGTCCGCCCCCGCAGTCCGCACGATGACGGCCCGGCATCTCTACCTTGCCGGCATGTCGGAACAATCGTTTCCCGCGGTGGAGCGTTCGGGCAAATTGGCGACCGATGCCGACTATCGCTCGATCGTTCGCAAGACCGAGAAGGCGTGGGCCGAGGCGGCCAAGATGGGGCCGCCAACTCCTACCAGAGCTCAAAGCGAAATGCTTCTTTTTTATGAAGTGCTCAGCCGTGCCGAAGAAACGCTGACGATCAGCTATCCCGCGCTCGACGACAAGGCCCAAGAGTTACCGCCGAGTCCGTATGTGTTGGAAATCGAGCGCGTGTTTGGTGAATCGTTGGCTCCGCGACTCAGGCCCGCTCCGCCGCAGCTTTCGCCGGTGCCTCGCGATGGCCGGGTCTGTAGTCCCAGCGAGGCTCGCATTTACGCCATCGCCCGCGCCATCGATCGAGAGCCCGACCGTCGCCCGTTGGCCGGCATCTTTGCTTCGCAATCGCAACCACTGGCCGGTTCGATCGAGGCAGGGCTCCGAATCACTTACGACCGCGCTCACGGAGAGTCGTTCGGGGCGAGCGAAGGCATGTTGCTCGGGCCAGCCGCACTCAAACGGCTCGCCCAACGCTTTGGTAGCCGTCACTTTTGGAGCCCCAGCCAATGGGAAACCTACGCCGCGTGCCCCTATAAATTCTTTCTCGAAGATGTGCTCAAGCTCGCGCCGCTTGGTGATCTGGTGCTGGAAACCGATCATTCGCGCCGCGGCAGCCGGCTGCATAACGTGCTCGCGGCTTTTCACCGCCAGTGGCCCGAGTTCCGTGAACCTTCTCCGTTCGATACGGAGGATGAATCGGTGCGATTCTTGGAACACCTGCTGCGTGTTGTCGATGAAAAAATCGCGAAGGCCACGGAGGGCGGCATCGAATCGGCGCTGTTGGAACTCGATCGGCGTCAGATTCAAAAATGGGCTCGCAAGCATTTCGACCACAACGTGAAGTACGATGCTCTGTGGAACAAACGCGGGGCCAGTTTGCAGCCGACTCACCTGGAATACCGCTTCGGCCCGTCGCGCGTGGGCGATGAGGAACACGATCCCGAATCGGCCAGCACGGCGTTCGAGCTGAACATCAACGGCGAGAAAATCCGCATCACAGGGCAGATTGATCGTATTGATGTAGGCACACTGAACGGCCAGAAGGTTTTCAACGTTATCGACTACAAATCGGGCAAGAAACCTAGCTTGCGATCCGACGAAATTGCCACCGGCGAACGAATTCAACTGCCCCTGTATGTGGAGGCGGCCCAGGCCTTGTTGTTCAAAGGCGATGCCACGCCGATCGCCGCCGGATACTGGTCGATGGCCGGCGGCTTCGACGCCAAGGGCGCGTTGGCCGTGGAAGTTGCAGGGGAACCCGCGGAACGTTGGGGAGAACTTCGCGGCACTGTGGAACAACGAGTTGGCGAATTCGTTCAAGATATCCGTAGCGGCGTATTCCCCGTGGATAGCCGCGACGACAAATGCACCAGCTACTGTGAATTCAACACTGTATGCCGCATTGCCCAGGTACGCGCGATCGGCAAAACGCAATCGGCCGCCACTGAATCGCCCCAACCCCCAGCCCCCAACCCCTAGCCCCCAGCAATGTCTGTCGCGGAACTTACTCCCGAACAACGAAGCGCGATTCATACTCGCGACGTATCGATCGCGCTCTCCGCGGGTGCCGGGTGTGGCAAAACGTTCGTCCTTACGCAACGCTTCATTTCGCATCTCGACCCGCTGGTCGATACCGCGGCCGAGGAGACGCGCCTCAGCCAGCTTATCGCCATCACGTTTACCGATGCCGCGGCCCGCGAAATGCGCGACCGCATTCGCAAAGCGTGTTACAACCAGCTTGCCGTTGCAAAAACGGAGGCCGAGGAATCGCATTGGCAGCGATTGCTGCGCGAGATCGACTCCGCTCGCGTGAGTACGATTCACGCTTTTTGCGCGGCGCTGCTTCGCAACCACGCGGCAGCCGCGGGGCTCGACCCTTTGTTCCGAGTGCTCGACCAAAGCGATGCCCAAGTGCTGCAACTGGAAGTCATCGACGATGAGCTTCGCCAGCAGCTTTCGGATCTCAACCCGAAATGCTTGGAGCTGGCCGCCACGTACGGGTTGGCCCGGCTCAAGCAGCAGATCTCGGCATTGATCGGTTATCGGCATGACGAGCATTTTGCGCAATGGCTGGAAATCGATGCCGAGGAGATGGTATCGCGCTGGCGGCGCTGGTACGAACAAGAAGCCCCCGCGCTTGCCGTGCGCGAGATCGCGACAGTGGCACCCGTGGAGGTTTTGCTCGACCTGCTTCGTAACGTCGTGCCCGATGCGAAGAAAGCCCCTTTTATTGACGCCCGAGCGAATTTGTTGGAACTGTTGCCGCGTCTGGCACGTCAGGAAGTGAGTCTTAAAGACGTTGCTGAAATTCGCGAAAGTGCCAAAGTGAAGGGCGTGTGTACCGCCAAGGATTGGAACTCGCCGGAAGATTACGACACGTATAAGAACGCGTGCGAAAGCCTCCGTAAAACGATTGATAAACATTTGCCGAAACCGTTCGACCCCGACGCCGCGCGGCAAACGGCTCAGTTGGGACTCGACTTGTTGCACCTGACGAACGACGTAGCACGCCGCTACGAAGAACGAAAACGCGAACAAGGCAAGTTGGACTTCGACGACCTGCTGTACGAAACGCATCGGTTTCTTACAGACCCACGCAACGACAAGCTGCGGCAAGAGCTGGCGAACGAACTGCGTTTGTTGCTGGTCGATGAATTTCAAGACACAGACCATCTGCAAGCCCGTTTGGTCAAAGTTCTGTGTGGCAAAGGTGTTGAAGTGGGGCGGCTGTTCTTCGTGGGCGATTTCAAGCAATCGATTTATCGCTTCCGCGGTGCGGCGCCCGGTGTGTTCCGCGAGCTTCGAGCCGAAATTCATGTACGTGGCCGATTGCCGCTCACGCTCAATTTTCGCAGCCAGCCAGGGGTGATTGATTTCGTCAACGCGCTGTTCAGCCAGTCGCTGCAAATTGGCGATGAGCCCTACGAAGCGCTGCGTGCCCACCGTAAGCAGGCGGCTGACGGGCCGAGTGTGGAGTTTCTGTGGACGATCACGCCTGATAAAAAAAATCGTGGGATTGCCGGAGCCTCGCTCGAAGCCAGACGGCTCGAGGCACAAGCGATTGCCCGGCGGTTGCGTGCATTGCTCGATGGCGTTGGCGAGGCAATGCCGGTCGTCGATAAGGGAACGGGCAAGGCGCGACGCGCGGGACTGGGCGATATCGCCATCCTGTTTCGCACGTTGAACGACGTGCAAGTTTACGAAGAGGCCTTGCGAGAATATGACCTCGATTACTATCTCGTCGGCGGACACGCGTTTTATGCACAGCAGGAAATTTACGATATTCTGAATTTGCTTCGCGCGGTCTCCAGCACGGCCGACGAAGTGAGCCTGGCCGGAGTTTTGCGGAGCCCGTTTTTTTCGCTTGTTGACGAAACCTTGTTCTGGTTGGTCGAGTCGGCCGGTTCGCTGAACGCTGGCCTGTTTGCCGGCAAATTGCCCAAGCAACTCTCCGCCGAAGAGTTGGCGAAGACTCAGGCAGCGGCCGATACGATCCGCCACCTGCGCGAACAAAAGGATCGAGTGCCCATCGCGACGTTGTTGGGTTTTGCGCTGGAGCGCACCGGCTATGATGCGATTTTGCTCGCGGAGTTTCTCGGTCAACGGAAATTGGCGAATCTTCATAAGCTTATGGAGCGAGCCCGTGCGGCCGACCAGGGGGGCGTGGTCGACCTTGATGGTTTCATAACGCAGTTGGCACAGTTTATTGCTCATCAACCGAAGGAGGCCTTGGCGGCCACGCTGCCCGAGGCCGCGGACGTGATTCGCTTGATGACCATTCACCATGCCAAGGGGCTTGAGTTCCCGCTGGTCGTGTTGCCCGATTTGGATCGTCCGCCCCGGTTCGGCGTGCCGCAGGCCGCGTTTCATCCGGAGTTTGGCCCGTTGGTTCCCACTCCGACCGATGAAGACCATTTGCAAGGCGTAAGCACCGGTATGAGTTTGTTTGCTGCGCTGGAGAAAGCGGAAGAACTCGAGGAGCGTAAACGCCTGCTGTATGTTGCCTGCACGCGAGCGGCCGATTATTTGATTCTTTCCAGCAGCTTGGAAGATTACAGCAAGCCGCGTAGCGACTGGATGAAGCTGATTGGCGAGCGATTCGATTTGGAGGCGGGAGAGCCATTATTCGACGGTGAAATCGGCGTTGGTTTGCAGCTAGTTCGCGTGGAGACTGAGGGGGAAACCGATTACAAGCCGTCGGGACGTACACGCATGCCCGACCTGTTGAAAGTGATCGACGAAGCGCGGGAGTTGGCCGCGGGGGGCGAGGGATTCGTCGCCAGAGAGTCGGAGCCGGTTGCGGTCGATTATGCTTCACGAAAGCAGTTCTCCTTTTCGCGCCTTACGGGGCGGATTATCCGCCACGAGGAAGCGGCGGTCGTTAGCGATGGGGACGCGTTGCCCGAGGTATCGATCGGTGTGGAGGAAGCGGAGCATCCTTCGGCAGCGATCGATTCGATGACGCTGGGAACCTTGGTGCATGAGGTTTTGGCGAGTGTGGATTTTCGTGATCCCCAATCGGTTGGCCCATTGTGCGAACAATTGGCCTCGCAGTTGGTCTTGTTGAATACCGACGCGGCGTGCAAAGTGGCTCGTGAGCTGGTGGAGCGGTTCGTCGCATCGCCGCGTGGCAGGGCGATTGCCGAAGCGGCCGATCTTCGTCGCGAAGTCGAATTCATGCTCGCCTGGCCGCCGGTGGACAGTGGCAAGGCCAAACGCGATGAAGCGTGGCTTCGCGAGCCGATCTACTTGCGTGGGTATATTGATTGCCTTCATCGAGATCGTGACGGGCGATGGTTGATTACGGATTACAAAACGAATGATGTGAGAGAGTCGGCGGTGCGTGGCAAAGCCGAGCAGTATGCAATGCAGTTGTACGTGTACGCGATGGCGGTCGAGAAATCGCTGGGCGAGTTGCCATCTGAGTTAGCCGTTTACTTTCTCCGGCCAGGCGTGGAGCATGTGTTTGAGTGGAACGCGGCAACACGTAAAAAAGCAGTGGGAATGGTGAACGAAGCACTGGCCGCGGCAAGACGGTCGGCAAGAACGGTTGGGGATGGCCGGCTAGCATTCGATCTGTTGCAGTGAGTTTGGTTAAGTGTTTATGAGTGCTCCGGCCACACAGCGCGAGTTTGCTTTGGAGATTGTGCGAAGGCTGCGCGCGGCCGGTTTCGAGGCGTTGTGGGCTGGTGGATGCGTGCGCGATGAACTGCTTGGTATTCCGCCGAAAGATTTCGACGTGGCCACGAGCGCCAGGCCGGAACAAGTGCGCGAAGTGTTTGGTAAACGTCGCACACTGCCGATTGGCGCGGCGTTCGGCGTCATCACCGTGCTGGGACCACGTGGGGCGGGGCAAATCGATGTGGCTACGTTTCGTACCGATGCGACCTATAGCGACGGTCGGCACCCGGATAGCGTGGCGTTTACGGATGCTCAACACGATGCGCTGCGCCGCGATTTTACGATCAACGGGTTGTTCTTCGATCCCGTGAGCGAGCAGGTGGTCGATTTCGTGGAGGGGCAACTCGATCTGCGAGCTGGCGTCGTGCGCGCGATTGGGGATCCGCGCGTGCGCATTGCCGAAGACAAGTTGCGGATGTTGCGGGCCGTGCGCTTTGCCGCCACATTCGAGTTCGCCATCGATGCCGATACGATGACCGCCGTGCAGCAACTTGCGGCGGGAATTACCACCGTGAGTGCCGAGCGGATTGGCATGGAGATTCGCCGAATGCTGCTCGACGCGAATCGTGCTCAGGCACTGTTTTTGCTTCGACAATCGCATTTGCTGGCCTTCGTGTTGCCTGAATTCAGTGATATGGAAATGGTTGCGTGGGGGGAGTTGCTGGATCGTTTGTCGCGCATGAAATCGCCGACGCTATCGGTTGTGCTCGCGGCCATGTTGATGGCGGTTCCCAATCCGGATGTGCGCGAACTCGGGAAAAGGTTGCGGTATACCAACAAGGAAATCGAGCGGGCCGATTGGCTGATGAAGCATTTCGGTATCGTGGCAAAGGCCCGAACTGTTCCCTGGCCCAAGTTGCAACGAGTGTTAGTGCATGAGGGTGCCGAGGAATTGATGGCATTGTTGGAATCGGCGACGGATTGTGCGAATCCGGCGGTTGAGTATTGCGGCGAGCGATTAAGCTGGCCGGTGGAGAGGTTGAACCCGCCACAGCTCGTGGACGGCGGCGAGTTGATTCGCCACGGCCTTGTTCCGGGGCCGGGGTTTTCGGCGTTGTTAGAGCAGGTTCGCGATGCACAGCTCGAAGGCCAAGTGGCCACTCGCGAAGAGGCGTTAAAACTCGTAGACCGTTTGCGCGGGGGCGACCAGTCGCTACGATAGGGCCATGTGGCCAGCGAGGCTGGCCTGGCATAGGTTCCATCGTGGTTGCAGGTATATTCATGATCGATACGATTTTCGCGCAAACCGTACCCGAGTTTGGCCCCTACCAATGGCTGATGCTGGCATCGCGCTTTCTGCATGTGGTTGGCGCGATCGTCATGGTCGGCGGCTTGTTTTACCTGTGGGCCGTGGTTGCCCCGGCCATTGCCTCGGAGGGAGATGGCACGGTCGATCGGTATTTTGGGGGTCGTCGCGAAGCATGGGCAAAGTGGGTTGGTATCGCTTCGCTGTTTCTGCTGGTGACGGGGTTGTGGAACTTCATCAGCATGGTGAAGGCGAATCAACTGCATTTCACTTATCACATTCTTGGGTTGGTGAAGATCATTCTCGGTCTCGCACTGATGTTTCTTGCCGCGCTATTGGCCGGTCGTACGGCCGCGGCCGATTCGATGCGTCTCAAATGGACGAAGTGGCTGACGGTGGCATTGCTCATTGGTTTCATTACGGTTGGCGCGGGCAGCTTGATGCGATCGTATCCGCGTACGCCGAAGCTCGACCAAACCCCGCAAACACTCATCACGCCGTAATCGACGAACTCCTCAACATTTCGAAAGCGCTCTGATGGATAAGAAGGCGAAGAAACGAATCGAACTTTTGCGTAAAAAGGTTGGCGACATTCAGCAGCGGCTCTCTGGTGCCCGCAAGCAAATGGATGACCCGAGCGAGGTAGCCGAGTTGGAAAAAGAACTGGCGACCGCGCAGCAGGAGATCGAGAAGTTGAAGGCGTCGTGAGCATTGAAGGTTCGGGGACTGGAGGCTGGAGGCTATGGACTGGGGGGAAAGGCTTCATTGCAAAGTGCAAAGTGAAAAATTCAAATTGCAAATTGCTTGTTGGGGTGCTTGTCTCCTAGTGTTTGGCGTTGGGGTTGGGTAGGGATGTATTTGGGGCGCTAAGCCGCAAGCGGTGGAGGGTGGGCAGGGGGAGCAGTAGTTCAGTAGTTCAGGATGACCAACGTTAGCATAGTGCGTGGCCGTTTTCTACAAACTTGTTGCGAGGTTTTGGGTGGCCGGAAATTGGTGGTTGACAGGCAAGATATAGAGGGGGCGTGTGGGCGCGCTAAGCCGCAAGCGGGGGAGGATGATGCAAGGGAGGAAACAAAAAAACCCCGGCGGGTTGCCGGGGGTTTTGTGAGATGTTGTTGTGTGAGTGCTATCAGCCTGTTGAAAAACGCCATCGTGGCGTTTTTCAACCTCGCCAAGCGTCGAGCAAAGCTCGCCACGGCTCGCAAAAACGAGCGTTTTTTCAAACGCTCGTTTTGATGTCGCATCCATGCGACGACGCAGCCCGTTTTTTCAACGGGCTGCTAGAGCGTTTTTAGGTTTACCGCTCTGTTTATGCCGTTCGCTGGTTGGACGGCGTTGCCGCCGCCGCTAAAGATATTGTTTTGGCATCGATCGTCCTCGGAACGCAAATTCTAAAAATGCACTAGCCGGCACGGCGGGCTACGCGGTCGGTGGCGGTGCCTGGGGTGAAGACGCCGGGGTCGTCGGTGCCGTCGTCGTTCCAGTCGCCCACGACGGGCTGGTCGCCAGCGGCACCAAGTTCGAACACGAGGTCTTGCGCGTCGATCTCTCGGTTGTTGTTGGTGTCGATGATCCACTTACCGTCGCGGAAGACGCCGATTTCATCGATGCCGTCGCCATTGAAATCGCCGACGACTGGAATGTCGCCCGCCTGACCGAAAATGGCTACTTCATCGGCATCGGTAAACCGGCCATCGCCATCGGTATCGAGATTCCACTGCCCATCGCGGAAGACGCCGATTTGGCGGATGCCATCGCCGTTCCAGTCGCCAGTGACGGGCACATCGGCGGGCGCGCCATAGTGGAACACGTGGTCGATGAGATCGGCCCGACGTTTGCCGCGAGCCGTGAGTTTCATGACACGTCCTCCGCTGGTGGCATCGTCGAATTTGGGAGGCATGTTTTTGTACTTGCCTTCGGGAAGGGTCGGGTAGTTTGCCGCATCGGGCAGACCCGGTTCGCGCGAGATGGCCCAGGGGTCGCGTGGCCATGCGGGGCCGTAGATGCCGATGTCGGTTTTGCCATCATCATCCCAATCGCCGGTGACGGGGAGGTCGTCTTGGCTGCCGAGCTGCGCCCACAGGTCGCCTTCGTCCCATTTGCCGTTGCCGTTGAGATCGAGGTACCAGTGGCCGTTGACATAGACACCGATGTCGGTGACGCCGTCGCCATTGAAATCGCCGGTGACGGCAATCGCATCGGCACGCCCGAATACTTCTTCGCGAAGCATCATGAGATTGTCGCCGAAAATGGCGGCCATTTTCCAAGTGCCGTTATCGAGTTGAACATTCTGCCATGCGGAGGCGTCTAGCTCAGCCGTGGTGAGGTGGAAGCGGACGTCTTGCGGAGTGATGCTACGCGGATAACCGGCGTTCACCACGCTCAAGTGCCAGGTGAAGCCGATGACCTGGCTGGAGCCGCCAAAAAGGGGCTCGCGCTGGCGGCCGAAGGCGAACGGCGCGTAGGGCAAAGGAGGAACGTAAGGAATTCCAAACGGCACGAGCACAGGAGGTGCCGGTTCTGGTCGCGGATAGTCGATTGGCGGCACTTCGGGCACGTTTTGAATCAGCACTTCGCTGAAGTTGTTTTCCTGCGAGTGCTGACCGTAGGTAAGCCCGATGCGAACGATTGCATTGTTCCCGAATTGAGTACGGAACTGTTCGATGGTTGCTAGAGCCGGTGTGGGGACACCGGCGGGCGTGGTGCTTGTGGGCATGGGGTTGACCGCGTAGCCGCCTGTGGTGCCGGGGTGGTCGATGTTGTCGATGACCCCCTCGGGCTGGACCTGGACGACGGCATAGGTTCCGGCCGGCAGGCCGGTGAAGCGGTAATGGCCATTGGCATCGGTCGTGATGCGAATCGGCGAGTCGGCATTACCGGCGTAATGACCGGTGATCGCCTGGCCGACGAGGATCGGATCGCCGGAAACGCCGTGGCGTAATTCGAGCACGACATTGGCGATTGGTGTGTCGTCGGCGGAGCGAATGCCGTCGCGTAGAGCGGCGATTTGCTCGGGCGTGAGGGTATCGTTGGTGCGAATGACCGCGCCATCGATGTAGACGTAGCCACTGAGCTGCGCGGGCACTTTCTCGCAGAAGTCGTACTGGATGGCGTTGACGCCGGATGCGAGGTCGATGCCGGCAATGATGCTGAAGTTGCCTTCGTCGTAGGCCGTGCCGCCGGAAGATCCGACCCGTTCGCCGCCGTCGAAATAGATCGTGGGCTGATGTTCGCGGACGCTGTAGATGCCGGGGCGAAGGCCGGTGAATTCGTATTCTCCGACCACATTGGTGAGCGTGGTGGCGAGTACGTTGCCTTGGGCATCGAGCAGGTCGATTTTTACGCCGGCGATGAGGATATCTGGATCGTCGAAGTCGCAGTCGGGGCCGTTGTTTGCCCCGACGCGCCCACGGATACTGGCCGGGAGCAGTTCGCCGAAGTTGTATTCAAAACCAGGGCTGCCCCAGTTGAGCGTGATTTGGCTGATCATATCGCCTGGGGGCGAAACATCGGCCACGCCGCCGAGGTTGCCCGGGGTGTCTATTCCATCGAGCCAGCCGGCCGGATGAATTTCGACGACCGAGTAGGTTCCGGCAGCCAGATCGTTGAAGATGTAGAAGCCGTTTCCATCGGTCGTGGCGCGTTTGCCCGTGTCGTTGCCGTTGGCATCGAGTAGCTTGAGCACGACCCCGCCGATAGGTGTTTCGGGATTGTTGCCGCTGCGGTCGTAGATGCCGTCGTTGGAGCGATCGTGGTAGACGTAACCGGAAAGGTTGACGCCGACTTTTTCGCAGAAGTCGTATTGAACGGCATCGTCTCCCGCTTTAAGGGTGATGCTGTGGATGGTATCGATACCATCACGCTGGCCGCCGTGAGAGCCGACGCGTTCGCCGCCGTCGTAGTAGCCGATGGGTTGATGTTCGTAAACCTGGTATTCGCCGGCGCGCAGGTTTTCGAATTTGTAAACGCCGAGTGCGTTGGTGTAGGTTGTGGCGAGGATGTTGCCCGCGGCGTCGAGCAGGTCGATGCGAACGCCTTCGAGCAAGATATCGGGGTCGTCGAAGTCGCAGTCGGGACCATAGTTTGCGCCGACACGGCCGGTGATCGACGCGGGTGGTTTCTCGCAGAAGTCGTAATTGATGCCGTGCTGATCGGAGCCGACGTAGACATCGGCGATGAAGCTGTACGTTTCGCCCTGATCGTAGCTATTGCCGCCGAGCGAGCCGACACGCTCGCCGCCATCGAAGTATTCCTCGGGCTGGTGTTCGCGGACGCTGTAGGTACCGGGGCGGAGGTCGGTGAAGGCGTAGCGGCCATCGGCATCGGTATAGGTGGTGGCAAGCACGTTGCCTTGGGCGTCGAGCAGGTCGATGCGGACGCCTTCGAGCGGGATATCGGGATCGTCGAAGTCGCAGTCGGGGCCGTTATTGGCACCGACGCGGCCGCTGATGCTGCCGGGCAGGAGTTCGCCGAAGTTGTATTCGGTGCCCGTTTGTCCCCAGTTGATCGTGACGGTGCTGATACGATCGCCGGGAGGCGAGATGTCGGCGATACCGCCGAGATTGCCGGGCGTGTCTTTGCCATCGAGCCAGCCGGTGGGGTGGATTTCGACGACGGTATACGTGCCGGCACGGAGGTTGTTGAATTCGTAGAAGCCGGTGGAGTTGGTGGTGGCGCGAAGGCCTGTATCGTTGCCGCTGGCATCGAGCAGCATGACGACGACATTGCCGATGCCTTCTTCGATGCCACGGTCGAAGATGCCGTCGTCATCACGGTCGTGGTAGACATTGCCGGAGAGCACGACGCCGACTTTTTCGCAGAAGTCGTAGTTGATGCCGTGCTCGTCGGAGCCGAGGTGGATGCCTGTGATGAAGCTGAATGTTTCGCCTTGGTCGTGGCTGGCACCGCCGAGCGAGCCGACACGTTCGCCGCCATCGTAGTATTCGGTGGGCTGGTGCTCGCGGACGGAGTAGATGCCAGGCGCGAGGCCGGTGAAGGCGTAGCGTCCATCGGCATCGGTGTAGGTGGTGGCGAGCACGTTGCCCTGGGCGTTGAGCAGGTCGATGCGGACGCCTTCGAGCGGGATATCGGGATCGTCGAAGTCGCAGTCGGGGCCGTTATTGGCACCGACGCGGCCGCTGATGCTGCCGGGCAGGAGTTCGCCGAAGTTGTACTCCACGGCGTTGTCGCCGTAGTTGAGAACCGCGCCGAAGATGCGATCTTTGGGGCCAAGGGTTTCGTCGTCGGCAGTGCCGCCGTGGTCGCCGGGAGTGTCCTTGCCGTCGAGCCAGTTGGTGGGCTGAAATTCGCGGACGCCATAGGTGCCGGGGAGCAGGTTGCGGAATTCGTAGAAGCCGACTTTGCCGGGCTCGGTGGAAGTGGTGGTGGTGATACCGGTGCCGTTACCGTTGGCATCAAGCAGTTCGAGCACCACGCCGCCGATGCCTTGCTCGGTGTCGCGGTCGAAGTTGCCGTCGTCGCTCCGGTCGTGGTAGACCCAACCGGAGAGCGAGGCGAGTGGGATTTGCGGGGCATGGGCGACCGCGCCGGCGGTGCGGTCGGAGTAATCGTGGTTGGCGGCGTAGGCATCGTTCGGCAGCGATAGCACTAAGCCGGTGGCTTGTTGGGCTGTGGCGAATTCGTCATCGAAGGCGTCCCAGAATTTTCCGGTGAGCGTAAGATCGACGTAGCCGACGGCGGAGAATTCGCCCGTCATGATCGAGCGTTGGAATTCGGCACCTTCGACGAGGGAATTGGTATCGACGATGTCACCTTCGACGTATTGTGCTTCGTCGGCATCGATGGAGAACACGAGCTTTTCGCCGGCGTCGAAACCGGTGAGGTCGAAGACGATGCGCGTGCCGCCATCGACGACGGTGACGCTGTTGACGGTGAAGCCTTCGGCGCTGACGATGCTCAGCCCCGCGTGGTGGAATGCACCGAGGCCTCCCGCGGCGGTGTCGAAGAAGATGTCGCCGGTGGTAAGGCCGTCGCCTTGTTTGTCGCCGTCGATGATGAGGCGATCGAGCGTGGTACCGGCAGCACCGCCGACGAACGAGACTTCGATGACATCTGGCCTGCTGTCGTCGCCCGTGGCTTCTTCGAAGTAAACGGAGCCGAGGAGGACTTGCGGGACGTCGGCCGCCATGAGTCGGCGCGTTTCGAGTTCTTCGATCGTGCAGCGGCGAGGTTTTCGGCTGCGAATTTCGGATTTCCGACTTCTGATTGTTGGCAGAGCGTTGCGTGTTTCGACGGTAAAGTTGCTGCCGAAACAAAGTCCGCGTAATGTGCTGAAAATTCCCACGTGGTGGCCTCCGTGCGTGGTGGGGGAGTAGCGGGGAGCGAGGAGCTTGGAGCTGGGAGAGTTAAAGTTCGTTCCGTGAACTTGGAACTCGCGGCTCGATGGTTGGTTGCTCGGAGCTCCGTGCTACGATGGTCGTGATGCGATGCTAGGGGTGCTTGTAATTCGTGGTTAACGTGCCGAGTTTTTTGCCGATCGCGCGGCGGTTGCTGGCGTTGGCGAAGTGGTTAGATCCCAAATGCGGACTGTAGTATCGTAGCTGCCGGAAACGAGTGTGTTGCCGGTGCTGTCGCAGGCGAGGGCGGCCACGGTACCGGTGTGGCCAACGAGCTGCGAAGTCGGTTGAGTGCTGTTAATATCCCACAGCCAGATGCGGTTGTCGGAACCGCCCGTGGCGATGCGGTTGTTATCGAGAAATACGAGCGAGTACACGAGCGCGGGTCGAGTGGAGAGCGTGAGTACGTTTTCTCCGGTGGCAACCTCGTAAACGTTGATCGAACGACCGCTGCCAGCGCAGGCAATGCGAGTGCCATCTGGCGAGAAGGCAAGTGCTCGAACGCGGCGGCCATCGGTTTCGATATCGCGTTCTTTGTTGCCGTTTTCGGTGTGCCAAATTCTGATTTTGCCGTTACGGCCGGCGACCGCGAGGCGGGTGCCATCGGCCGAGAAGGTGACCGAGCGGGTGTCGTTGCAGGGGCAAATAAGTTCTTGAGTGATTTTGCCTGTGGCGATGTCGACGAGCTTCAGGCTGCTGGAGAAACCCGCGACGGCCAACTGCTTGCTGTTTGGATGGAAACAAACGGCGGTGGCAGTGTGATCCGCAATCGGTAGTTCGAGGACGCACGAGTGCTGGGCCAGATCCCAGGTGCGGAGCGAATGGTCGTGGCCGCCGGAGGCGATGGTGGTGCCATCTTTAGAAAGGGCGACCGTGCGAACCCAGTCTGCATGGCCTTCGAGGCAGCATTTGCACTCGGCACTGGCGACATCCCACAGGGAAACGCGGTGGTCGTCGGTGGCGACGGCGATCGTGCTGCCGTCTGGCGTGATGGTGACGCCGGTAACCACAGTGGGACGCTGGTCGTCGGCGGATTCGCACTTGATGACACGCGAGTTGCGAATGATGTTTTGTTCGGCGGCGTTGCCAGGGCGTGCCGCGAAGCTCGCCGCGCATAAACCAAGGATCGCGAGGTAACGCACGGGTCGAAGGGGATTGGTCTTCACGGAGCGGTTCTCGGGATGCTGTCTGTACTTCGAGGAACATTGCCGAAGGCTGGGGTAATTCAGCGCAGCGGCGGGTATCGTCGGTGAGATTTCACCTATTCGGGATGTATCGACCGGAAGGGTGGGGCAGCCAAAGGAGAAGTCGGGCAAATGGCGTGAAGTTTACCGGTGGCGCGGCGGTTTGACGGCTAGCAGGCGGTGAATGATGGCACGGTAGAGCCGTGCTGAGCGGATTTGGCCGCAGTGCTAGCGGGCGAGATGACGTAGAGTCGGCTCTTTATGCGCGGCTGAAGCGAAGATGCGCGAGCACCAGACCTATCGGACGAGATTGCAAACCGTGCGCGGAGCCGGCCTCGAAGAGGCCAGCTACAACTTGGTTACTGCTTGGCGTCGTCTGCAGGGGGTGCGGATTCGGCTGCGGGAGCAGGTGCGGGGTCGCTGATTTCGGGGGTAGCAGGCTCGGGAGCGGCCGGGGTTGGCTCGGCTTCGGGGGTTGGTTCTACCTGGGTTGGTTCCGCAACTTCCGGGGTGGGTTCCGGCGAAGGAGCGGCTGGTTCTGCTGGGGTAGGTACCGCCTCGGGGGTAGCTACGGGAGTTTCCGTGGCGCGACCGGTGCGCGCTTTATGAGCGGCGACTTCCTCGATGAACTCCTGCTCGCGGTCGAAGTTCTCGATGACCTCCCAGAGTGGAAAGTTCGCGGGGATCGTTTCATCGAGTTGCGCGAGCACGTCGCGATACTTCATGATGTAGTCGAGAATATCTTCGCCCGTCATTTGTTCGTCGTCGAGGATATTCGGGAATTGATCGATGACCAAACGCCACTTGGCGAAGCCTTCGTCGTAAAGCCTTTTGGCTTTGTTAGCATCGGTTTCGATATCGAACGCGCGGCGGGCTTCGTACATCAAGCGGCGAGCTTCGATTGCGTTCGTGGTTTGTTCGAAGTCGGCGCGTGTTTGCCAATAGTCGTAGTTGGCATCGCGCTTGTAGTTGATGGTGTAATCAAGCTGCGTTTGCTGGCGATCGATCTGACCAGCGAGTTGTAGCGCCTCTTTGTTTTTGTCGGGGGAAGTTTCGGCAATGCGGTCTGCCACGTCTTGATCGGAGACTCTCACTGCTTCATCGAGGTGGTAGCGAGCGGTGCTTTGCTCGGCGGTGAGTTGATCGGCTGGGGTATCGAGAATGGTGCGTTCTTCTGGCGTGAGCGCTTCGCGCTTTCCTTGGACCAGCTTTTCGCGGGTGCCGGGCACCATGGCGTCGAGCTTTGCACGGAGGTCGGCCAATTCCTTTTCGAGGCGGGATTGGGAGCCGAGCGTAAGCTTTACGCCGGTCGAATGCTCGATGACCTGGTTGCCGAATTCTCGCCACTCTTCGGCGGCGGCGATCCAAGCGCGACGGGCTTTTTCGAACGCGCCTTCTTCTTCGATGGCTTCGGCGTAGTTCATTTGCGACTTGGCCGGGCTGGAGTAGAAATCGCGTTCGCTTTTGCGGCCAAGCGACTGGCCCTTGTTGCGGACCGCATCGATTGCTTTGAGGTACCAATCTTTGCCGGTGAGCCAGTTGTCGCGCTCTTCGAGCGAGGAGCCCTCGGGTCGGTAGTCGTAATCGTCGTCGCGGAAGAGTTGGCGGTACTGTTTGTGTTCGTCGGCACGGCCGATTTTTTGGCCGATGAACCAGCCGAGATCCCAGAGGAGTTGCGGATTGTCGACGTTATGTTTCTCGCCGTCGCGGAGGAATTGGATGCCGCGGCGTACGTAGTAGTAGCGGTCGCGGAAGTCGTCGAATTCGACCGACACGTTGTAGGTGAGGTTCCAAGCTTGGAACTTCCAGAACGTGATGAAGTTCGGCTGGAGTTTGGCCAGTTGTTCGAGCGTGGCGGTGAGGTTGGTCCAGTCTTCTTTTTTCTTGTAGTTGTTGGCTTTTTCCCAAAGCACGTTGACGGCGATGCCGCGCAGGCCAAGCGTGGCGAGCTTGATCGTTTCGCTGGCCGGGTCGACTTCGCCAAGGTTCATTTGGGCGAGGCCATATTCTTTGCGGAGTTGAGCCAGCTTTCCGCCCTCTTTCGTGGTGGTGGCGGGGGCGCTGAGCCACATCATGCCAACGGTCAAAATGGCGATGGCGATACCATAACTGATTTTGCGAATGAATGACGCGCGTTCTGTCATTTTGCCACCTCTCGCGTCCGCAAGAAGAAGTACCCGATGATGAATGTTCCGAGGAGATAGGCGAAGCAGATGAGCAGGTTTTGGCCGATGTGGTTCATCGGCGTATTGAACCCGTACTTAACGTAGGCTACGGTGTCGAGCTGGCTGAAGTTCGGCAATATGTAGGTAAGGCTGTACATGCCGGTTTTCAGGACGGAGTCGACGGCGGTAATCATTTGGGTGCCGAAGTTATCGGGCATCGGCGACACCTGGTTCATTTGGGTGACGAGCCGATAGAGCGATTCGAGCGGGCCGCCGCCGACCTGTTTGCCGCTGGCTACTTCGAAGAAGAATTGCCGGAAGAATCCGAGGGTGATGAATGCCAGGGTGAACATCATGGCCACGGGGCCGTTGACCAATGTGCTACAGGTGACGCCGATGGCGGTGACGAGAACCATTTGCAGCCAGATGCTGACATGGGCTTTCACGAAATTGAGCAGCGGCGAGCCATCGGGTAGGCGGATGTAGCAATCGGGGCGGGCGAAGCCGAAGTATTGGGCTCGGTCAAGGCATTGCACCACGACTTGCAAGCGGCCGCCCTCGGCGACGAGATCGTCGAACAAGTCGATCGGCTTGCGGTTTGCGTCGTCGAGCTTGCGAGGCCAGTTGAAGGTGTTGATCGAGTTATCTTTGGCGGTGAAGATCCAAGGATCGCTTTTGACTTCGCCCTTCGAGTCGGGGTTTACGAGTTGGATGCTGCCTTGGATGCCGGCATTGATGTTGCCTTGGTAGGTACGGAAAACTCGGACGACGAGCTCCATCGGCAGGCTAAGGACACCATCTTCCTCGCGGAGCATGGATTCATTCACGCCGGTGAATGTCCACACAGCAGCGGCTGGGGTGCCGCCCTCGATAAAGCTGCGGTAGGTCCACTCGGCACCCACGCTGATGCCTCTTTGAGTTTCAACCCCCTTGCGATCGAGGAACGTGAGCTTTCCGTAGAACGGTTCGCGGGCACGAAGCATTCCGCGAGGGCTGCTGACGGTGTAAACCGTTTCGCCGCCACGTTCCTGAGAGGTAATGACGTGTTCGTGCTCGTTTGTGGAGAGGGCGATGCCGTTGCCATCGGGATAGATTTCTACTTCGTGAAAGTGGGATTGATCGACGCTCGTGCGGCCCGTTCTAGCGGTCAGATTCCCTTCATTGTCGTAATTATTTTCGAGGCTGGCAACATTGATCGTGTGCGTGTGGTCGAGCATTCGCCATACGAAGATGGCGCTAAACACGCCCATAATGGCCAGGATAATCGTACCGACAAGCGTAAAGCCGAGGATACGGCCGAGAACGATGTCGCTGGCCCGAACAGGCTTCGTGACGACCGTGTAGATTGTTTTCGTACGGAAGTCGTTGGGCAGGCTGAACGTGCTCATTAAGAGTGCAATGAGCAGGATGATGTAAGTGGATGCGGTGAGAACGAAGCTGAAGAACAGCTTGCCCGGTTCGGCATAGTTGGTTTTGAGGAACCAACCGGCGCATAGCAATAGAACGACGTATACGCCAAGCGCGACAAAAACCCGCCGTCGCAAGGCTTCTTTGATGGAGAGCCGGGCGATGGCCCATACGCGCCTAGGCGAGGTACGGAACAACTCGGAGATGCCGTTGACGACGACACGGTACATGATGTCGCCAGCGGCAAGCGGCCCATGGCGGACCACCGTGATGAGGAACCCGACAACTAAGGCTAAGACAGCGACAGCGGCAGCCGTGATGAAGAACACCACGAGCGCGCTATTACGGATGGCTTCCGGGTCGGTCCACGGATAGCCGATTAGCCAGGTTAAAAAAGGGAGAAGTTCGTTTTCAAGAACCATCGATAACTTGCTAGGTAAATGATGGCGATTGCCATCGATGAATAATATATCTATGGATTCGAGGGAATTTGAACCACAAAGGCACTAAGGACACGAAGAGCACGTATGAATACGGGTGTGGTTGATTGATACAAGTTTCGATCGCATTAGGGCCGGAAAGAAACTTCGTGTCTTTGTGTCTTTGTGGTTAAATCTTAGTCTAATTAGTGGACGGTGTTGGTCCTACTGGTTCTGATTCGACCGCTCGGCGGCCTGGGCGGGCTTCGCTGTCGCGGACGATCGAGAGGAACAGTTCTTCGAGCGTGGTCGTTGGGTTCTCAACGCTGATCATTTTGCCGTTCGCATGCTCGATGACCCGTTGAATTTCATTGATCGTGTCTTGCGACAGGCTGGAAGCGCGAATCTGGGTGACGTCGGCTACGGTGAGCAGGCTATCGACGCGGCCAAGTTCCTTGAGCTCGCCTTGGTGCAGAATGGCGATACGGTCGCACACATCTTGCACGTCGGCGAGCAAGTGGCTGCACATGAGGACTGTTTTGCCCTGGTCTTTGAGACGCAGGATCATGTCTTTCATTTCGCGCGTGCCGATGGGGTCGAGGCCACTGGTGGGCTCGTCGAGCACGATGAGATCGGGCTCGTTGATGAGCGCCTGGGCGAGGCCGATGCGGCGCGTCATGCCCTTGGAGTATTCCTTGAGTTGCCGCTTGCGAGCGCGATCGAGGCCGACGAGCTTGATGAGGCTATCGATTCGCGTGCGGAGCGTGTCGTAGGGGATGTCGAACAGCCGGCCGTAGAAATCGAGCGTTTCTTCGGCATTCAGAAAGCGATAGAGATAAGACTCTTCGGGCAAGTAGCCGATGCGTTGGTTTTTGCTGACATCGGTGGCGTCTTTTCCGAAGACCAGTGCCTGGCCTTGGGTGGGGAAGAGCAGGCCTAGCAGCAGTTTAATGGTGGTGGTTTTGCCGGAGCCGTTGGGGCCAAGCAGGCCGAAAACCTCTCCTTGCTTTACTTCCAAATCGAGAGCCTTGAGAGCCCGAACCTTGGGTCGGCCCCAGAAATCGCGGTAAGTTTTGGAAAGGGCCCGCGCTTCGATGACTGTTTCACCCGCCATGCACTGCCTCACTAGGGCGACAAGATTGGAACTGTCCCAGTTAATCGCTACGCCGCGGAATGGTCGCGAGTTCGACGGAGAGCTCGCGGCGGGGCGAATACCGTAAACGGTTTACTATAAATATGTTAGGGGCGGGTCGCAAGTTGGTGGGGCAGGAGCTTGTGGGGCAAGTAGAGGAACCTATAAAAACGCCGGTCGAAGACCGGCGGCTAAATGGATAGCGAGAAACGAGGGTTTATGTGCTAAACGGCACCGTGAAGCTATTTGAACCGCAGGAGTGCGTAGTTTTTTTTGCCGCTACGCAGGACCATGACGGTTTCGCTGGCGAGGTCGCCTGGGGTGAGGCGTGTTTCGATATTATCGACGCGCCGATTATTGACATATGCTCCGCCCTGCTGAACGGTGCGTCGGGCGTCGCCCTTGCTCTTGGCAAGGCCAGCGGCCACGAAGGCGTCGGTCGCGAGCAGGCCGCCGTCGTCGGAGAGTGCCGAAGCGGGGAGTTGCTGACTCGGCACATCGGCAAAAATTTCCGTGAGCAGCGAGTCGCTGAGATTCGCAATCTCCGCACCGTAGAAAATCTCCGTTGCCCGTTGGGCGGCGGTGAGTCCTTCTTCGCCATGAACGAGTCGGGTGAGCTCTTCGGCTAGCCGCTTTTGGCTGTCGCGCTTGGCGGCGTCGGCTTCGCGCGAAGCGTCGAGAGCCTCGATTTCGTCGCGCGGCAGTTGCGTAAGCGTGCGGAGTACTTTGCTCACGTCGGCATCTTCAACGCGGACCCAGTATTGGTAAAACTGGTAGGGACTAGTGCGCTCGGGCGAGATCCACACGGCACCGCCTTCGGTTTTGCCCATTTTCGTGCCATCGGATTTGGTGAGTAGTGGGCAGGTAAGGCCGTGGAGGTGAACGCCGCGCATGCGGCGTGCGAGGTCGATGCCTGCCGTGATGTTGCCCCACTGATCGCTGCCGCCGACTTGAAGCTCGCAGTTGAATTTATCGTGTAGATGCACGAAGTCGTACGCCTGGAGCAGCATGTAGCTGAACTCGGTGTAGCTGAGACCCGTGTCATCGCGGCTTAATCGGCTTTTGACCGAGTCTTTGGCAAGCATGACGTTGACGGGGAAGTTCTTGCCGATGTCGCGCAGAAATTCGAGATACGAGAACGGGCCGATCCAATCGTAGTTGTTGACGAGTTTGGCGGCGTTCGGCCCCGAGTCGAAATCGAGGAAGCGGCTGAGTTGTTGGCGAAGGGCGGCGACGTTGCGCTCGATGTCGGCCGAGGAGAGCAGGTTCCGCTCTTGGCTTTTGCCAGTAGGGTCGCCGATCATGCCGGTGGCCCCGCCGACGACGGCAATGGGGGTGTGGCCGGCCTGCTGGAACCAACGCAGCAGCATGACGGGCAGCAAGTGGCCGGCCTGGAGGCTATCGGCCGTGGGGTCGAAGCCCGCATAGACGGTGCGTGGTTTTTCGTCGAGCCAGCGGGCGAGGCCCACGTCGTCGGTGGTTTGGTGAATCAGGCCACGCCAGCGGAGGTCGTCGAGAAGCATTTCAATTTCGGATTGTGGAGTTCGGATTGCGGATTGTGGGGACCGGTTATCATAAATCCGCGGTGAGAAATGCGGAATGCGTGTTGTTGGCCACCAAGAGGCACAAAAAATCGCAAAAGTTGGGTGGCATGCCTTCGCCTCCTGGACGTAGGCATGCTTACCCGCTATCGCGTGAAAGCATGCCACCCAGAAAACTAACGTATGCGAACCGCTGCCTTTAATTCAACGAAACAAGTCGTCGGCCGTGGGGAAGGGGTGGTTGAAGCCTTCGAGTTTTGGTTTGGGAAGAACCTTGAGGACTTGTTCGGCCAGCTTGAGGTCGTCGCGCGTGGTGATTTTCAGATTGAGTGGCGAGCAAGGGACGACGGTTACGGGGTGGCCCAATCGCTCGACAAGTTGAGCGTCGTCGGTCGACTTGGCGTTGCCACGCTTGGCATACGCCTCGATGAGAAGTTGCCGTCGGAAGACTTGGGGCGTTTGAGCTTCCCACAGGCCATCGCGGTTGACTGTTTCGGTGACGAGCAAGGAGCGAGGAGCGGGGGGCGAGGAGCGAGTAGGATCTTTGCTTGCCGCAGCTTGCCCGACTCGTTTGAGAGTGGCTTGAACTTGAGTGGCAAGTAGTGCAGCACCGTCGCGCGCAGCGGCAGCGAACACGTCGTCGATCCACGCGTCGGCAATGCAAGGGCGGGCAGCATCGTGAACGGCAACAAAGTCGATCGAATCTTTCACACGCTCGAGGGCGCGCTGCACCGAGTCGATGCGCTCGCTGCCGCCTTCGATGACCTCGACGCCCATGATGGCGATGTTTGCCCCGAATTTCATGTTGAAAAGTTCGCGATCTTCGGCCGAGATAACAACGATCGTTTGTTTGACGTCGGAGCGATTCAAAAACTTTTCGGCCGCATGCAACCATACCGCGCGGCCACCGAGCGGCGCAAACGGTTTCTTGTACGCTTTGTCGTGAAAGCGTTGGCTTTTACCGGCGGCAGGCAGAATGACGGCGTAAGTAGGCATGATATTAGAGGATACAGGATGAGGGATGCAGAGGGCAGGGAGGGAAACTTTGACTTTAGTTTGGGCAAAATGTATCGTAACGTGAACGAGGTTTTACGGCATGAATTAAAAAGTTTCTGACCCTTCTCATACTTATTGTGTGCGCGGCGATGTCTGATCGAGTCTTTGCAGAATGGGAACCTCCGCTAAAACCGGAGCCGGAGGTCATCCTTGACGAAGCGAGAGAAGATGCTCGTGCGGGGCGATATGAAGATGCACTTGCAAAACATCTTTGGTTTCATCGTCACGCGCTCGAGTATCAACAAGCGCTATACGGTGTGCGTTTGTCGTTTGCTTTAGGTTATTGGGTTGATTTGGGTAAGGTGTACCCGGCAGCTTTGGACGAACTAAGGCGAGTTCGTGATCAGGTACGTCAGCGGGTTCTAACGGCCAAGGAGGATATTAGAGAGTCTTTTCACGACATGTCTTCGATCAACAAATGTTTGGGCGAAGAAAAGCAGACGGTCGAAGTATTTCTTGCTCTCGATAAGAAGTCGCCGAAGCTGGCATCAACCGTGTACCGCATCGCTGAACCAGACCTGACGGTTGCCAAAGAGTACAAGGCATGCGGCAAGTATTTAACGCCTGAAGAGACTGTGGCACGACTGCTGCAGATTTATCAGTTCGATAAGCAATTTGCGGCTAAAAACGTAGATCGGTTTAAGGAGATGCGCATTCAATATGCCGAAAATTCCCTGACCGACCGTGGCGGCCGTTTGATCGCCTTACTGGTTGTCAACGATCGCAAATCTGAAGCGGAGAAGATTGCGGCACAAATTAAAAAGGAAACGCCGAACGAAGCGCGCAACCAAGTACTCGATGCTGCTCTTAAGGGGGAGTTTCCAAAAACATCAGAATGATCTTCGATCGCGGTTCTGTGGCTTCGCCATAGAGCCCCGACGATTCGGCTAACCGCTCCAGAGAACGATCAAGCGTTCTTCGATAATGCCGAGAATGCCTTTGGCGACGGCCTCTTTCGTGCCGGCGATGGATGCGACCACCTCGCCGGTCGGGGTGAGCACTTCGACTTCGTTGTCGAGTGAGCTGATTGCTTGGGTGCCGTTGGAAACCATGAGGTCGCAAAATTTGCGTTCGAGTTTGGCCAGGGCACGCAGGCGGTGGTCTTCGGTTTCGAGTGCGAAGCCGACGACCCAGCGGCGTTCTTTTTTTGCACCGAGCGTTGCCACGACATCATCTGTCTCGATGAGGTGCAGGTCGATCGGTTGACCCGTTTTGGGAATTTTATGCGATTCGATGCGGACCGGGCGGTAATCGCAAGGGGCGGCGGCTCCGATCAGTCCATCGCACGTTTCGAATTCTTGGGCTGCGGCCGCCAGCATTTCTTCGGTGGATACGACAGGAACGACTTTGGCCCGCGGCGGGTATTCGATTTCCACCGGACCGCTGACCACAACCACCTCGTGTCCGAGTTCAAGAGCCGCCTCAGCAAGAGCGCGACCCATGCGGCCGCTCGACGCGTTCGTTAGATAACGCACTGGGTCGAGGAATTGGCGGGTGGGCCCGGAGGTGATGAGAATACGTGCCAAGGCGGTGTGAGTGGAGCAGAGGAGTGGTGGAGTAGGGCGATAGTTGTTAGCCACATACTACCCCACTACTGCTGTACTCCACTACTGCACTGCATTTCAGTTAGTCTTACTTAGCAGTTGCTCAATGGCTGCTTCAATCTCCGCAGGCTCTGTCATGCGGCCTACGCCGGAGCGGCGGCAACTCTGCCAGCCTTCTTGGGGGCCGACGAAATGGTAACCATCGCTTTGCAGCGTAGCCACGTTCCGTTGTACGGCTGGCTTTTCCCACATGGCGGCGTTCATTGCCGGGGCGAGCAGGATGGGCCCTGTGAAAGCCAGCAGCAATGTTGTTAGCAAGTCATCGGCCAAGCCGCTGGCGGCTTTTGCGAGAAAATCGGCTGAGGCGGGGGCAACGCACAGCAGTTGCGCACGATCGGCTAGTTCGATGTGCGTACCGAGTGGGTAGTGGGCATCGAACGGGTTCGTGACAACAGGGCGACCGGTGAGCGCGCGAAAGGTGGCGGGGCCGATGAACTTGCGGGCCGCGCGCGTCATGACGACCGTTACATCGTGGCCATGCTGCACCAACGAACTCACCAGGGCTGCCGTTTTGTAGGCCGCGATGCCGCCGGTGACGCCGATGATAATTTCGGAGGACATGAGATGAATCGCTGAGCTCGAAGTGGATCGAAGTAGTAACCTTCTTATTCTACGTTACTGAACCACTTGGGTGCTCGATCGATCATCGGCCGCATTACAGTGCGGAGAAATCGAACTCTGGCGGGCCTGCGGAAGTCGGACCGGTTTCTGCCACGGTTTTGAGCTGGTTCGATTGATCGAGGTAGATTTTATCTTGCAGGATTTCCTGGACGATGATTTCCATTTTGTCCTGCGAGCCGATATCAACGAGCGGGCGAGCGCCGGCGTTCAGTGCGACGAGCCGCTTTTGGATAAGGGTGGAGAGTTTGAATCGTCCGCCCACTTTGTTGACGATGCCTTCTTCTTTCAGTGCTTCGATCATGCCTAAATTCCTTCGTCGTGATACGCGTTATTTTGTTGGTTGGTCGTGCGACGCCGATTTTGCAGGTTCGATGGCACCCAACTCGATTAGTATTTTGTCGATATCGTCGACTGTTTGGTCGACCGTGTCGTTGATGACCTGATACTTATAGTGGCCGGCTCGAGCCACTTCGTGGTGTGCAACCGTCAGCCGACGCTCGATGGCGGCTGCCGACTCGGTACCGCGGGCCCGGAGCCGACGTTCTAGTTCCTGTTCGGAGTTTGGCTGAAGGAAGATGCTGGGCACATCTGGAAAGCGGTTGCGCACCTTTTCCGCTCCTTCGACATCAATATCTAAAATTACCCACTTTTGGGTGTCGCGACTAGATGTGACTTCGCTGAGAAGAGTGCCATACCAGTGGCCGTGGCCGAAAACCTCGCAACATTCGAGAAATTCGCCACCGGCACGCCGGTTGGCGAATTCTTCGTCGGTGAGGAAGTAGTAGTCGATGCCGTTGGTTTCGCCGGGGCGGGGGGGCCGGGTGGTAGCAGAAACGCTTAGGCGGAGCCGATCGGGGTGTCGATCGAGAAGCTGGCGCAGAATCGTGGATTTCCCGACACCGGAAGGGCCGGAAAGCACGATTAGTTTGACGCCGGCAAGCTGGTTCGACATAAGGGTAAATCAACGATTGGGATTTGCCACGAAGAGGCACAAAAAAAACGTAAAAAAGGAAGCAAGGGACGTTTCAGTACTGTCGTAATTTCCTGGGTGAGTCGGGACTTTCAAAAGTTGAAGTTCGTAAATTCTTAACTACAAGTAAACGCTACCGACCGCAGTTCGCTGTAATTCTTTTGTGACTCTTCGTGTCTTTGCGTGGCCCCAAAAAACTACTCAACGTTCTGAATTTGTTCGCGAATTCGTTCGAGGGCCGTTTTGATCTCTACCACGAGTTTCGAGATTTCGGCGTCGTTGGCTTTGGAGCCGATGGTGTTGATTTCGCGGCCCATTTCCTGAGCGATAAACTCAAGCTTTCGGCCGGAGCTTTCGGGCAGCATGAGCGCGGCTTCGTATTGTTGCAAATGGCTGCGAAGGCGGACGATTTCCTCGGAGATATCGCTGCGGTCGGCGAATAGTGCAACTTCTCGCAATAGGTCGGCCGGTTTGACCGTGACGTTCAGTTCCGAGAGCGCCTGCTCGACGCGTTGCGTGATGCGCGACTGGTACGACTGAACCACCTCGGGAGCGCGCTGGGCGATGGCATCGAGCGATTCGAGAATCAATCGACCGTTGTGAGCAAGATCGGCGGCTAGAGCGACGCCTTCCTCGGCACGCATTTTGGAAAGGGCCGCGAGCGCTTCGCGGAGAACCGATTCAATGAGCGGCCAATCTTCTTTCGGGTCGCGATCGGAGCTGCGACGTTCATCGACCGCCCCGGGTAGTGAGAGCAGCATGCGTAGATCTTCAGGATCGTTCCACTCGCTCCGGCCCGTGTAGGTTTCCAACTGTTTTCGATAGTTTTCAACCACCGGTATGTTGATGCGGTAGTCTTCGGACGAAGCAGGGCGTTCGACCCGAAGGCTTAGTTGCACGGTACCGCGGCGTATGATGTCGCGCGCGATCGCTTCCACCTCGGACTCGAGCGATCCGTAATTTTCACTGGCACGGAAGCTGAGTTTGAGGTGCCGGCTGTTGATCGTGCGGACTTCGACCGTGACGGCGATGCCGTTTGCTTGGCCACGGGCCTCGCCGAAACCGGTCATGCTGATGAGCAAGGCTCGTCTCTCCGCAAAATTAGAATGCTGGCCGAGGTTATTTGGTTTCGGCTGGTGGCGTTGATTCCGTGGTAACCGGCGGCGTATCGGCTGGTGGGGTTTGCTGCGTGGCTGTTGGCGGCAACGTGTTTACGTCGCCCGCTGGGGCCGAGGTTGCGGGGGCGGCTGATTCGTCGCTCTTTTCAGCGGCAGGGGCAGCGGGGGCTTTTGTGTCGCCCGGTTGAGCTTGCGGCATTTGGTTAGCGGCAGGCAAGTTATTGCCGGCATCCAGTGCATCGCCACGATGTTTGGCCCAGAAGAACACGATGATGCTTATGAGGATCCAAATCGAGGCAGTGATGATCGTGATGCGGGTGAAAACGTCGCCCGCCTTGGCCCCGAAAGCACTCGAACCTCCCATGCCGCCAAGGGCACCGGCTAAACCACCGCCGCGGCCGCGCTGTACGAGCACGAGCATAATCAAAAAGATGGCTAGCAGAGTAAGGATTAGGGCAAAAAGAGCGCTCATGGTAAATCAGTAATTGTTGAAATGGATCGGGCTTAAACGGCTCCGGCAGCGATGCCTAGGAAGTCGTCGACCTTGAGGCTGGCACCGCCTACAAGCGCGCCGTCAATATTGGGTTGCGACAGCAGCTCTTTGGCGTTCGAAGGCTTCACGCTGCCGCCGTAAAGGATCCGCACATTTGCGGAAGACTTGTCATTGTAATGCTTGGTGAGCAATCCGCGAAGCTCAGCATGCACTTCTTCTGCCTGTTCCGGAGTGGCCACTTTTCCGGTTCCGATGGCCCAAACAGGCTCATAGGCAATGACCACTTTTTCGATTTGTTCGGCCGAGATGCCAGCCAGAGAGTTCTCGAACTGCCGACGGACGACTGTGGAAGTTTCCCCAGATTCGCGCTCTTCTAGAGTTTCGCCCACGCAGACTACGGGGACCAGCCCGGCTTTGAGGGCGGCCAGTGCCTTTTGGTTGACGTCGGCATCGGTTTCTTTGAATATCTGCCGACGTTCGCTATGGCCGAGAATGACGTATTTGCAACCCGTGTCGAGCAGCATGGCGGCGCTAATTTCACCGGTGAACGCCCCACTTTCCTCGTGATGCATGTTCTGGGCACCGAGAGCCACAAGGGAGCCTTTGAGCACCTCGGCGACGGGAACGATATTCACGAACGGCGGGCAAACCAACAAGTCGACCCCGGAATGCTTGGCAGCCTGGTCCACGATTCCTTTGGCCAACTGCGTAGCAGCGGCGCGGTCGGTGTTCATTTTCCAATTGCCAGCGATGAGTTTTTTGCGAGCCATAGAACGGTCCGTTGTCAGTGGTCCGTAGTCCGTTGTTGGCTAATCATAAGGCCACTCACAACGGACAACTGACATCGGACCACGGACAAAGTCTAACCGACAGCCTCGGCCTGCGCATAGGAGCCGAGTATTTCGAGTCGCAAGGCGTTTTTACGAAGAGTGTCGATCGCTCGGCTGGCGGGGCGGTCTTGTTGATGGCCCACGAACTCGACAAAGAAGAGGTAACGACCGCGGGCACCCGGGATCGGGAACGATTCGATCCAGGTCATGTTCAATTGATTGCGTTTAAAAACGGCCATGGCGTCGGCCAGGGCTCCCGGCTCGTGGGCGATTTCGACCATCAGGGCCGTTTTATCGCGGCCGGAGGGGGGCGATGTTTCGGTGGAAATAACGGCGAATCGGGTGACGTTGTCCGTATTGTCTTCGATATTCTGGGCAAGCACGGGCAGGCCGTAGTTGATGCCCGCCTGAGCACTGGCCACGGCGGCAATCGTGGGGTCGCTCTTGGCGCGACGAGCCGCTTCGGCGGAACTGGCCACTTCTTTCAGTTCGGCTTTGGGTAGGTGTTTCGCCAGCCAATTTCGGCATTGAGAAAGCGGTTGCGGCTTGCTGACCACGGTTTGCACTTCGTTGCGTTTGCCGACTCCCAGCAGGCAATGGTGGATGCGCAGCGGCAGTTCGCCGCAGATGCGCACTCGCGAGCGGGAAAAGCATTCGAGAGTGTCGGTTACTCGGCCATCGGTCGAGTTTTCCATCGGCACTACGCCAAAATGCGTCTGGCCGCGCTCCACTTCCTCGAACACGGCAGCAATCGTGTTGACCGGGACCAGTTCTGCGCTATGGCCGAATCGTTCGATGGAAGCAAGATGGCTGAATGTGAATTCGGGACCAAGGTAAGCCACGCGGACCGGTGTTTGCGCGGCGCGGCTACCGCTGACGAGTTCACGATAAACGGCCCGAATGGCGTCGGATGATAACGGGCCCTCGCTACTGGTAGCCGCTTGTTCGATGACCCACGCTTCGCGTTGCGGGTCGAAAACGGGCTGGCCCTCGGCCCTCTTGAGGTCGCCAATTTGTTGGGCCAGCACGGCCCGCCGGTTCATCGCGGCCACAATTTCTCGGTCGAGCGAGTCTAGTTCCGAGCGGAGCCCAGATAACATGTTCGGACCGCCGGACCGGGCTTCGTCGAGTGAGACGGCCTTTGTTTTTTTGCCGGAAGTTTTTTTACTCTTTGCCAAAAGTGCGAGAGTTATGGCGGGTATCGGGTACTGCCACTGTGGCAGTCGGCTATTGGCCGTATCGAAGGGCCTACCATCTTGGGAAGTCAATTTGGCAGGCGAGGCGGGAAGGCCTCCGCCCTTTTACATCCTCGACCACACGGGGTCGGAGTTGTAAGCCGCTATTTTACAATAGCTTACGGAATGTGCTAGTGGATTATGCCTCATCAAATCCGCCGGGCACGGCCTTTGCTACTGTTTCGGTTCCGAACTGGTCTGTGTCGCAGAAGGGATCTGCGCGGAGAGGTTTTTCCGGGCTGTGTCTTTGCGGTAATAATCGTGCCGTCTGTTATAGATGGCGGGATGGGAAGTACAGGCCGTTCGTTTTTCCAATTCAACAATTAAGCTTTTCGAGCAAATCGAATAACGAGTGATACAATCGGGCGCGTACGGCTCCGGCGGAGCGAATAGTCGCGCTTGAGGAGGAGTGTAATAAGATGGCTGCAGGTGAACGAATTATTGGTATCGATCTCGGTACGACCAACTCGGTCGTGGCCGTGATGGAAGGTAAAGAAGCAAAGGTTATCCCGAACGCCGAAGGCAACCGGCTAACGCCGAGCGTCGTGGCGTTCACGGATAAAGGCGACGTGCTCGTAGGCGAGCCTGCGCGGCGGCAAGCGGTGACCAATCCAAAACGCACGGTCTACTCGATCAAGCGTTTTACGGGACGTCGTCACAACGAAGTGGCCAGCGAAGAGAAGATGGTACCGTACGAAGTCGTCGGCGGTTCTGAAGATTACGTGAAGGTGAAGGTCGGCGACAAGGAATACACGCCGTCCGAAATCGCCGCGATGATCTTGCGCAAGCTCAAGGAAGCGGCCGAAGCTTACTTGGGCCATAAAGTGAATAAGGCCGTGATTACGGTGCCGGCTTACTTCAACGATGCTCAGCGCCAGGCGACCAAAGACGCCGGGCAAATTGCTGGCTTGGAAGTGGCCCGTATCATTAACGAGCCGACTGCCGCGTCGTTGGCTTACGGTCTCGATAAGAAGGGCGAAGAAACGATCTGCGTATTCGACCTTGGCGGTGGTACGTTCGACGTATCGGTGCTCGAAGTGGCCGACGGCGTGTTCCGCGTGATTTCAACCAATGGCGATACGCACCTCGGTGGCGACGACTTCGATGAAGTCCTCATCAACCACGTTGCCGAGCAGTTCAAACGCGAGCAGGGCATTGATCTTCGCAAGGACCACATGGCTTTGCAGCGCCTGCAGGAAGCGTGCGAAAAGGCCAAGAAGGAACTTAGCTCGGCCCAAACAACAGATATCAACCTGCCGTTTATCACGGCCGATGCGAGTGGCCCGAAGCATTTACAGGTGACCATTACGCGTGCCGAATTCGAGAAGATGGTCGACCCGCTCATCGACCGCGTTAAGGGCCCTGTGCTGCAAGCGCTGAAGGATGCCAAGCTCGACCCCAGCAAGATCGACGAAGTCGTGCTCGTTGGCGGTTCGACGCGTATTCCGAAAGTGCAACAGGTCGTTAAGGAACTGTTCGGTGGCAAGGAACCGCATAAGGGTGTGAACCCTGACGAAGTGGTGGCCGTGGGGGCCGCGATCCAAGGCGGTGTTCTCTCGGGCGAAGTGCAGGACATTCTGCTGCTCGACGTGACGCCGCTGTCGCTCGGTATCGAAACGCTTGGTGGCGTGATGACGAAGCTTGTCGAACGCAACACCACGATTCCGGCCGAACGCAAGCAGGTGTTCAGCACGGCCGACGACAACCAGACGGCGGTTACGGTACGTGTGTTCCAAGGCGAGCGCGAAATGGCGGCCGACAACCGGTTGCTTTCGCAGTTCAACCTGGAAGGCATTCCGCCGGCACCGCGCGGCGTGCCGCAGATTGAAGTGAAATTCGATATCGACGCGAATGGTATTCTCAGCGTATCGGCTAAGGACCTTGGCACGGGCGTCGAGCAGACCGTGAAGGTCGAGCAATCGAGCGGCCTGTCGGAAACCGAAATCGAGAAGATGCGGAAAGATGCCGAGTCGCACGCCGACGAGGACAAGAAGAAGCGTCAGATCGTGGAAGCCCGCAACGAGGCCGAATCGCGTGCTTATCAGCTCGAAAAGTTGATCAAGCAGCAAGGCGATAAGCTCAAAGACAGCGACAAGAGCGCCCTCGAAGCGGCAATCGCGAAAGTTCGCGAGGCGGCCAAGGGCGACGATGCGGACAAGATCAAGAGCGCGGTTGGCGAACTTGAAGCGGCCAGTCACGCCATGAGCGAAGCGCTTTACAAGACAACCGCCGCCACGGGTGCCGGTGCCGCGGGCGATGCTGCTGGCGCGACCGACGGCGCAACCAGTGGCAGCAGTGGCTCAGCCGACGACGACGCGATCGACGCGGAGTTCGAGGTGAAGTCGTAAGCGACAGCCGGTCGGTGAAGTTTTTGGTAATTTAGACCCAGGGCATGTCGCGGTGCGACGGCCCTGGGTTTTATTATGTGTGTCGCGACGGCTGCGGCATTGTTAAGTGGATAAAATATAAAACGATAAACAACTACCATGGCATTTCGTTTTGATAAACTAACCATCAAAGCTCAAGAGGGATTGGCCCGCGCGCAGGAGCTTGCGGCGGATGCTGGGAATCCGCAAATCGAGCCGATGCACCTAGTGGCTTCTTTGCTGCAGGAGCACGAAGGAATCGTTCGGCCAGTGCTCGAAAAGATCGGTGCCAATGTGGGGCAGCTCGAAACGATCGTGCAGTCGGAGCTAAAGCATTTGCCGCGGTCGAGTGGCGGGGCGGTGCCTGGCGTCGGGCCGCAATTGACGAAGGTGCTCGACACAGCCCAGGCCGAGGCCGACTCGATGAAAGACGAGTTCGTTTCGACCGAGCATTTAATAATCGCGCTTGCGAGCACGCCCTCGAAGGCGCAGGATACGCTGAAGCTCGTTGCCATTACTAAGGACAAGGTGTTGAGCGCGCTGCAAGCAGTGCGCGGGAGTGCTCGCGTGACCGATCAAAACCCCGAAGGAAAGTTTCAAGCACTGGAAAAATACGGCATCGAACTCACGGAGCGTGCGCGCCAAGGTAAGCTCGACCCGGTGATTGGCCGCGACCAGGAGATTCGCCGTGTGATTCAAGTGCTTTCGCGGCGGACGAAGAACAACCCCGTGCTGATCGGCGAGCCGGGCGTGGGTAAAACGGCCGTGGTCGAAGGGCTCGCGCAACGCATCGCCCAGGGCGATGTGCCGGAGAGTTTGAAGAACCGCCGTGTGGTAGCGCTTGACATGGGAGCGCTGCTGGCTGGCACGAAGTTTCGCGGTGAATTTGAAGAACGGCTCAAGGCGCTCATCAAGGAAGTCATCGACGCCGGCAATGTGATCATGTTCATTGATGAGTTGCACACGGTGGTCGGCGCTGGTGCGGCAGAAGGCGGTAGCGATGCGGCCAACTTGTTGAAGCCCGCGCTTGCTCGTGGGGAACTGCGTTGCGTGGGTGCCACGACACTCGATGAATACCGTAAGTATATCGAGAAAGATCCCGCGCTGGAGCGGCGCTTTCAGCCGATTTTTGTCGGCGAGCCGAGCGTGGAAGATACGATCGCGATTTTGCGCGGGCTCAAGCCACGTTACGAAGCGCATCACAAGGGGGTACGCATCAAAGATTCTGCGTTAGTGGCCGCGGCCGAGCTTGCGAATCGTTATATCACCGACCGATACATGCCGGATAAGGCGATCGACCTGATGGACGAAGCTACAAGCCGATTGGCCATGGAACTGCAAAGCGTGCCGACCGAAATCGACCAGGTGCAGCGCCGGTTAACGCAGTTGGAATTGGCCGCGCGACAGCTTGAGGACGAAAAAGAGCAGCACGCAAAAGAGCGGCTTGCTGAAATTCAAGAGGAGATGACGGAACTCCGCCAAAAGCTTTCGAGCCTTCGCGAGCAATGGGAGGCGGAGAAGCTCGGCATGGGCGATGTGGCCGACGTGCAGCGCCGGCTCGATGAAGCACGGGTGAAATACGACCAACAAACGGCTCTGGTTCGTGAGCAGCAAGCGGCCGGCCGCGTGGATGAAAAGGCATATCAAAAGCTGTACGAATTGGATGTCGAGCGCAAGAAGCTCGAAAAACATCTCGAAGATGCCGCGGTGAAGCAAGCGGCGGGCGACAGCAAAAACGGCAACCAGCGCCGCTTACTTCGCCAGGAAGTGGGGCCTGATGAAATTGCTGAAGTCGTTAGCGCTTGGACGGGGGTGCCTGTAACTCGAATGCTGGAAAAAGAGCGAGCCAAGTTGCTCGTGCTCGAAGAACGATTGCATCAACGCGTCGTTGGTCAGGATGAAGCGGTGCGAGCCGTGGCGAATGCCGTGCGTCGTAGCCGAAGCGGTTTGCAGGATCCCAATCGGCCGATCGGCTCGTTCATTTTCTGCGGACCCACGGGCGTTGGCAAAACCGAGCTGTGCAAGGCGCTGGCCGAGGTGCTGTTTGACGATCCGAATGCCATGGTTCGCATCGACATGAGCGAATACATGGAAAAGCACACGGTGAGCCGCTTGATCGGCGCGCCCCCGGGATACGTCGGCTACGAAGAAGGCGGAATGCTTACCGAGGCAGTGCGGCGACGCCCCTACTCAGTCGTGCTGCTCGATGAAATCGAAAAAGCACACCGCGATGTGTTCAACATCTTGTTGCAGGTGCTAGACGACGGCCGGCTCAGCGACAGCCATGGCCATACGGTCGATTTCACGAACACGATCATCGTGATGACGTCGAACGTCGGCAGCCAGATGATTCAGGAAATCGCGACCGAAGGCGGCAAGTACGATGAAATGCGTGCGGCGGTGATGGAATCGTTACAAACGCGATTCTTGCCGGAGTTCTTGAACCGCATCGACGAGATCATCGTGTTCAAACCGCTCACCCGCGAAGAGATTCGGCAAGTGGTGGATATCCAGGTCGAACGTTTGAGCAAGCTGCTCGACGACCGTGGTTTTGGGCTCGAAGTGACCGAGGCGGCGAGAAATGAAATCGCCAATCGTGGATACGATCCGGCGATGGGTGCTCGACCGCTCAAGCGAGTGATTCAACAGGAGTTGCAGAACCCGTTGGCCACGGAACTGCTTAAGGGCGAGTTCCCCGAGGACAGCACGATCCGCATCGACTACGACGGCGCGGAGTTTACCTTCGCGGCCATCGGCGGCGACAATGGCGCGCGCCGCCAACGCAGCAAAGCATGCGGAGATGAAATCGTATCCGCGGAAGTCGTTTAGTGAGTTGAGCGTTGCATTTATTACCCGCAACGATCTACTAACGACTATCAACTAGCGATCGGCCGAGGCCAAGCCCCAATTGGCAATGATGACTTCGGCACCAGGAGTCATCTCGCGCAGCTTGCGGGCCATTTCCACTTGCTCGCTCTTGGTGGCCTTGCCGAGACGCTTCTTGAGGTGCGTGAGCTTTTCACGGCGTTTGCGACGGCGTTTGATTTCTTTTTTACGTTCGCTGATGGTCATGCGGAATAGCGGAATAGAATAAAGGGCTGGGAAACGGATCCAGGGGCCAAATCGCCTAGCGTTGACCTGACAAATATAAATCGCTTTCTACCATTGATTTGGCTGACAGTCAACGCAACCATTGCTCGCGAGCCAACACGTATCGAATTGATTGCCGCCGTGGCAGGGGGCTAAATTCAGGGCCTGGCGTGAATTTTCACGCCGAAACAGCGACTGGAACACACTTCATCCCTCATCATTTTCTCAATGCAAGCTGAGTCGAACTCATCTGATACCGCTGGCGTCAGTTTCCGGGACTCTCGCTGGTCGACCTCCTGGCTGCTCGTCGGGCTTGGTATTGTTGCGTGTTTTCGCATTCCTTCGCTATTCGGCTTCACGCTCCCGCCTACTAACTTCATCGTAAGAATCGCGATTTTAATGGCCCTGCATGCTTTTTTCGCGATCTTCCCACTTCTCACCAGAACGCCCCGCGCCCCCGTCTCGGTACCATCCGTGCGACGTTGTTTTCGTGAACTAGGCGTCGCACTATCCATCTTGATTGGCATTGTGGCGCTATTCGCAGCGCTCGACGCATTTCTCGGAAGGTATTCACCCCGTTCCGCGCTGGCAGAACTTAATGAGCGCATTGCCCAGCTCCAAAATCCAGCCCTCATTGCCTTTCTATTATTAACCGTCTCTGTAGCACCGATTTCGGAGGAGATATTCTTTCGCGGGTTCCTTCAAAATGCTTTTCGCGTTCGTATGCACTGGCTGCTTGCCGCTCTCGCGCAGAGTTTTATCTTCGGCTTCATTCATACCTTCAGCACGGTGCATGCGCTGTCAGCTTGCCTGGCCGGCATGCTTCTCACCCTTGTCTACGAATGGCGTAAGACGCTCATCACACCGATCTTCGTCCACGCTGGTTTCAACGCGATCAATGCGATTGCCGTCGTCGCAGTGGCGATGACCAATGCCAATAGCCCCGTACTTGGCATCGGCGGCGATCCGAACGATAACCGCTGCGTGGTTCGCCATATCTTACCAGGCTCTCCAGCAGAGCAAGCCGGTCTCGAATTGGGAGACGTGGTTATCGCATTCAACAATCGCAATATCCACGACTTTCACGAGTTGCGTGAAGCCGTCGGGCGTTTTCGACCCGGTGACGTTGTTACCGTCTCGATCGAACGATCTGGAGCACGGATGGACATCGATTTAACCCTGCAAGCGCGGCGCAATGTGCAGTAGCGATCGTTCTCGACTGCGCTGTCCACTCGCACCACGCGACCGAAAATCGATTTGATGTAAATCATCTTATTGCCTAAGCTACTGGTGTGGTTGGGTGGCCGAGTGGATTAAGGCACCGGTCTTGAAACGCAATGAGGCTATCGCTCCCCCCAGCTGTCGGAACAAACGTATCGTGTCTTTTCGACTGCGGGACGCTCACAAAAACCGGGGAAAGGGGTATCGGTCATTTCCGTTTCTGTCCAGAGTCCAGATACCGCATGAGCTACTTGGCTACATCATCGACACCCACTTCTAGGATCGTGAAGCACGGCACCGGCTCCACTTTATGCTGCGTGATGTGCGGCGTCGAATCGACGAAACGGGCCACGATTACAAGGCTACGCTTGGTCGCATGGAAACATGGAATCGCTGTATCTGGTTTGCAGGGCGTGCCAGGTGGTCATGGAGACCGAGCAGCGGGCAGGGGAAGGGCAGACCATTGAATGGCCGCCTTGCGAAATCGTGTGTCCCGCGTTAACGAAAAGTTGAAACTCGCGAGGCAACCAGTCGTCCTCTCCAGAATCCTAATGCTGTTCCCAATATCAGCAGTAATGAAGTTGCCGGTTCGGGCACTGTCGCGTTGGAAACGGAGCCATTGCCAACCGATTGGCCGAAGTGGGCCTGCCACGTGTTGTACCCTTCCTGCGTACCGCCGTTCTTGCGCCACACCACGTAGTCGGCCGCATCGACGTGGCCATCAAGATTGTAGTCGCCGCTTAACCCCGGGGCGGTGAACAGTGACACGCCGCCCTGGTAGCTGATGTAGAGTGCCACGCCGCCAAAGCTATCGACTAAAGCCCCTTCGCCCAGGCCGTCGAACTCACCGGTGAGATTGCCGCCTTGGTCGATGATCGTAAACTGCTGGCCTGGCGCTAGCGCAAACGGGCTAAGCAGTTGTACGTCCAAGTTGCCGCCTAGCTGCACATCGCCGCTGACGACCAATTGGTCGAAATCGTCGCCGGGCGTGGTGCCGCCGAGTTCGATGTAAAGCGTATTCGTATTGCCCAAGGTGAGGTCGCCGCTCATGGCGACTTGCGCCGGGTTATCTCCGGGTGAGTAACCGCCGTTGAAGGTGACGCCCCCCGCTCCGGGAAAGTTACCGCTGCCGGAGACCAGTCCCTCGAATACGCCGTCGCCCACTACGGTGATCGTCGAACCGGCCGGCGAGTGTACGTCCCCTTGGATCGTGGTGTTGATCAGATTCAACTGGCCGTCGTTGGTTAGCCCGGCCTGGAAATCGAGCGTGCTGTTGATCGCGTTGATCTCGGCGCTGGCGTGGTTGGTCGCGGCTTGGGTGAACGTGAGCGCATCGTTGATGGCGTTGACCTGTCCGCCGGCATCGTTGATGAACTCGACCTCGACGCGGCCCGTGCCGCGCAGCTCGCCTTGCGCGGCGTTGGCGAGCGGGTCGCTGCCGGTGATCCTCGTGGAAATGCCGTCGAGTTCGATGCGGTACGCATTGATGAATCCGCCTGCCGGAATGGTCAGTTCGCCGCCCGCATCCGCGCGGACATCACGAAGCACCAACTCGATGCGCGGCTGCGCCGGCGAGGCCTCCTGCAACACGTTCGGGTTGCCCAGTTGCAGCGATTGCCCCACGGGAACCAGCGCGAGACCAGGCGAAACAACGACCACGCCGTGATTAAGGATCCCAAAGGGATCCCCGTCGGCAACGCTGATGCCATGGGGGGCGATGTCCGGCAGGTCTTCTCCCACCGCCAGCGTGGTAATCAGGCCGTAAACCAGAACGCGGCCGCCACCGCCAGCGCCATAGGAGTCGTTGTAGCCGCCCTCGGCGATGATCTGGCCAGTGCTCTCGAACGTTGCGCCGTGCAGGCGGATGCCTCCGCCGCTGCCGTTGCCTGACACACGTGTGAGGACGGATATATTATGCCAGACGTTCTCTCCACCGGATGCAAGGAGCTGACCGCTAGGTCCGATCGTGAGGGCTTGAGCCGCTCCGATCTCTAGCGCGCCGCCCCCCGCACCGCCGCCGACATTAAACGGGGGGAATAAGGTCCCAAGTACGCCGCCTCCGCCGCTGCCGCCTTGGAGCAGGCTGGATAAATCGCCGTAGGTTGGGCCGGGCGACGTAGGACCTCCGACGAAGTAATTACTTCCGTTTTCTCCGAGACTGCCGAAGCTGCCGCCAGCCGCCCGGTTTAGACCATTAATATCACCTGCGGGAGCGGAGCCACCGCCAGGGCCTACGCCTTTTGCGCCAAATCCGCCGCCGTCGAACCCGCCCGCCCGGCCTGTCCCCGCGGCGAAACCGCCGCCCGCTCCCGCCGCAGCCCCTCCGCTGACGTCGATTGTCGTGTTGATGGTCGCGTTGCCGTGCGACAACAGCACCAGCGCGCGGTGGCCCGTGACGGTGATGTTGGCCGTGCTGGCCAGGTCGATCGCGTCGAAGGTAAACACGGCGGCGTGCGGAATGCCGAGCGGGCCGACGGTGGTCGCGTCGCCGCCGGGGCCAAAGCTGTCTGCCAAGCCGCGCTGGTTGTCGATGACGCCGGCGAACAGCGG
>CAZTWS010000025.1:0-43240 GCA_964618225.1 uncultured Planctomycetaceae bacterium | reverse complement strand
ACCTTAGGCGATCTAGATTACTCAAAAAGGCAAAATTCGCACACGACTTTTCGATTCTTCAATAACTATCAGCGCGCCAGCGCCAAGTTCTGTCTCATATTGTCGTAGCGACGCCAGTACCAGCGTTCCGGCATGTTCTGGCAGCACTCTTTGGCCGCGCAGTTGGATGACGCTTGGTTCTGACGCGTGCGTCAAAGCAAGGGCCGATCCGAAATCTAAATCGTGGGTGAAGACAATGTGCTTGTGGGCTCTCGCCCACGCCACCAGCTCTTGGTCTTCCGCATCGACTGCTCCCAAGCTTGACCAATGAATCGCTGTCCAGCCAGCCTTCTCAAGTAGCTGTACCCATTCCGTCGACAGGTTCATGTCAATTAGAATCGAAAGGCTCATCCCTCTACCAATGCTTCCTCGCGTTCTTGCAGTCGCCAAGCGGCATAGACCAACGCCTCGTCAAGGTCGGCCGACTCCAAGTATGGATACGCCTCGAGGATGCGCTCTCGGCTCTCGCCGGAAGCCAACAACCCAACCACGGTTCCGACAGTGACACGCATTCCGCGGATGCACGGTTTGCCACCCATCACGGCCGGATTGTGAGTAATCCGAGCGAACCGCATATGTCGTCTCCTTCGCCTAGCATCAAAGCTCAGTTGCCCGCCCTCGAAGTGAGAACGGATTGTACGCAGTATAATCTCTGCAACAGAAAAACGCACAGCCGCCCGTTGGCCGGCGGGTCAACTACAGCGACTTGATACTCATCATGGCCTCCCTGGGTGGAGGCATCTGTCCCACAATGCGGGCTCACTTGCGTGTCCCAATGGTAAACGGGCTCGCGACGCTCCCATCCCAAGGAGGACCATGATGAGATTCTACCAACAACAGCACCAATTCTACTGCGGCATCGATCTGCACGCCAAGGCGTTCCAGCAGGACTGACCTTCGATAGATGTTTGATGCAGTTCGCCTCGGCAATGAAGGCGAGCGAGACATCCGGGAAAGAACCACACCCGCAGTCAACACGCCGGCGATCCGCTAGACGAACCAAGCACACCACGAAAAAAACCAAAACCTCTCAGGCAATAAAGAAAACTTTTTCGGTAAGCCCAGACCGCGCGCTCTTGACGGCTAAGGCCATATAGAGGTTAGGCCGTTCATCGAGCAGATTCCGATACATCAATCATGATCCAGGCAGTGGCTATTGCAAACAGCATCGCCGTCTGAATTAAAATCACCATCCAAAAGCCCGTCGGGTTTTCATTCCTTCGATACCACGGTCGCCACAATCCATCCAATACAACGCCGCAGATGACTTGGCTGAAAACCAAAGAGGCCATCAAGAACCAAAAGATCCAGGGAAATATTTCCACGTCGGTCACAGGCCTAACAGTTAATTCGTCACACGTTGTGTGTGTAAGACGATCATAGCCACCTTGATTCGCTCCAACCCCTCTTGGCAGGCGACCTACTTATGTGCGATCACATATCTACGCGTGTCTGAGGAGGCTGCCGCGATGGCTGTAGCCTACTCTTCCTTGCCGGAAAATACAATTTCCTCTCGCCAGCCGCCCAGCCTGCTCGATCAAGTTCGCCACCGCCTTCGCGCCCAGCATCACGCCCTCCACACCGAAGAGGCTTATCTCCACTGGATTCGCCGCTTTATCCTTTTCCACAACAGGCGTCATCCGGCCGAAATGGGCGGACCGGAAGTCGACTTTTTCAGCAGCCGCTCGTGTGAGTCGCGCTTGCATGTAGCGTTTGATTGCTCGTGTTTTCCAGCGTAATCTCCCGCGGTCAAGCTCGCGTTCCACTGCGTAAGGCCTAAATCGCGCGGACGGTTCAGCCATGCTCTTATAGCGCCACATAAACCCCGCTTCAAATTTTTTAAAGTTTTCATGGCCGGATTCGGCGGCGGTTTACGCTCAGGAAAGAAGACCAGCACCTTTGATCACACGTTGTGGCAAAGGAAAGCTTCGTTCAGCTAAAATAGGAGTACTTGTCATGTCTGTCATCCGTGTACGTATCGCAGTTGCCGTTCTCATCAGCGGCTTTGTCGCCTCCGACGTCTCAGCACAGCAAATACGCAGCAGTCACCATCACAGCCAAAGCACGATGTCGCAAGGCCGAAATCATGGTGTTCAAAGTCAAAGTCGAAGATTGCAAGATTCTACTGGTATGTCGCGACGCAACGGTTCCTGGCCTCGGAACCCGCATAGTCGTTTCCCCTCGCGACCTCCAGAATGGTGGACGAATCCGAACGGACTTTCCTCGGCTTCGAGCAGCGCGGTTTTCGATCCGTTCACGGGACAGGTCCACGAGAACAACACGGTGGTGCTCAATAGCGCCAACAGCCCGGGAAGAATCCCCCTGACGGGCACAAAGCGCCACTACCGCTACTGGGACGGAAGTCGTTGGGTCACCGGCGTGTCTTGGATCGGCGTGGATGGCATGCCACATGGCGAGCACCACGATACGGTGATGCACGCCGACGGCAGCACCTCGACTACCACCACCTACCGAAGCGCGCCGAAAAACGTGAAGCCGACGCGGTCTAACGGCAATCGATAGATTGCCACAGGCAGTGTTGCCCACAGCGGGTTTCACTGGACTCTAGCGGATATTGTGTCGCGTTACGCTGGAAAACACGAGCAATCAAACGCTACACGTAAGTGCGACTCGCACGAGAACCAGTTTCAAAACTGTGCTGAAACAACCGGAGGCTAGCGCGTCCGCGGCTGATAGAGATCGGCCACGGGGCGCTAGCCTCCGGTTTTGAAACTGGTTTTTAGCTCTTCCTAACGCAAGCGGATCGGGGGCTGGGCTTTGCCAGAAAACGCGACCATCATTACCGCCGTCGTTTCGCAATTGCCCGTTTTTCTTGTGCCTGATGAGCGATTCCGCCACGAATTTTCACACGCCTCTGCCCTACTGCGTGAGACCTCTCATCAGCCAGCCGTGCTCGGCGTCTCACTGCGAATTCGCCGCTGTTCCGCCGGGAGGATGATTCCGAAATACTCGATCAGCGCATTCTCGTACGCCCCATTGCCCTCCAACGCAATCTCCCTCCGTTTGCCGCCAGAAGTGACTATCAGCTTTTCCTCAGTCAGCGTGATGCGCCCGTCGGGCGTGCAACGTGTACACACCCGCCCGCGGCGGAATGCAGAATTCGTGGCGGTTTGGAGGTCATGACATATCATCGCGAATTCTGACAGCCGTCGTGGTGTCAGGGTGAACGAGTACCGGGGTTTCCAGCAGCCGTTCGTCTGATGCGCCTGTTCCACCACATAGCGTTGCCCGTCCGGAGTAATGCGGAAACTCGCGCCGTCCACGAGCTGTGACCCTTCGGCCTCCAGGCTAAGCGGCTCAGCCGACCAGTCGCCGAAACCGACGTCAGCGATCCAGCGGCGGTCGAGTCTGACCATTAAGAGCAGATGCACAAATTCTCTTCCCATTTCACCGTTGCCGTCGAAAACGCACGCCGACAGCAGCGTGACGTCGAAACCAAGTTTCCGCAGGACCGCTGCGAAAAGCCCGTTTAATTCGTAGCAGAACCCACCCCGATGACGCAGGACGATCTTGTCGAAGAAGGCGCTCTCGTCGAGAATGATCCGCCGCCCCAGATGGATGTCCAGATTCTCGAACGGGACCGTCGTTACAAACGCACGATGCAGCGCCCGCAGGGTTGCTTCGCCAGGTGCCGTTGACCCGGTGTAGTCAATGCGTCGAAGAAAGGCTGCGATGTCCATCGTTGCGAGATGCCCTTTGGGCAGCCGTGTTCCACAGTGGGTTAAACTTGACACGCCGTCAGCGTGGTCGGCTAACACCAAAGCTCAGTTGCCCGCTGGAACCGAGCGGCGGGATTGCACACAGTACAATGTCACAAAAAGAAATAACCTTATCGCACGCATTGCCGTTTTTGAGCACTCGCTGCACTGCGAGTAATACAGATTCGAAACAACTATAGCGAATCGACGGGCGAAATCATGGATTGGCAAACATACTCCGATACCTCTCCGCTTCTTGCTTAGGCATTGTCTTGAGCAGAGGACGCATCGTGTAGTTGCCGTACAGCTTACCGCCCCGAATAAACATCCAATCAGAAATCTCAGCCTTCTTCACTTCTCGCTTTTCGCCGATTTGTACATTTTTGACTATTCCGGGGTCGTTGTTGATTACTCCCGCAAACTGGCCATTGTTGTAGGTAACATCGATTAGCCAAAAATGTTCTGTTTCGCCGTTGTCAGTAATTGGCATCTTGACCGCATGACTATCGCCAGTCGGATTGGAGAGTTCTAAAATGAATGAGTCTATTTCCTTTCTAGCACGCGTAGTCGCGGCTTTCATCTCCTGCTCACTGTAGCCAGACCTGATAAGCGTATCCGGTGTTTTGTCCACTTTATCGCACCCCCAACAACACAGACAAACCAGAATTGAGAGAAGAAAGCATCGCATCTGCTGTCCCCATACCCACGTGTTTCGTAATAGTTTAGTAGGGCAGGGTTCGCTCTGTGATCCCCATCACCCTAGTACTGAACCATTTTCCTCCGCCAAACCAATCGTTTCCAGTCCCAAAAACCTCTTCGTGCCCTCCGTGCCGTGGTTAATCAATTTCCACCTATCTTCGCCCCGGTATGCCAATCCAAGTGGCCGGAAATAGATACTATACAAAGGAACAAATCATGCTACACTACGGGCCAAACCCAATCGCTCTTTGACAACCCACTCCACTTATTTTTTAGCGGCGGAACTCGCTCCTCCCTCCCGCTACCTCTGCGCGCGCTTTGCAACTTCTGGCACTCCACTCTTGACCCTAGACTCTCGACCAACCACAGCCGTAGATTTTCAATAACCCGGGGAGAAGAGTTGTACGCATCTACGCAAATTCACGGCACTTCTTAAACCAATTGTGCGCATCTACGGCCCGCCCCCTCGGCCGCTCAACAGGAGTTGAATTCCGCGGCACTCAGGATGTTAGCGAGTGACGGTTCTGGTAACCAGGAAGTTGGCGAGCCAAGGGGTGGCGATGAAGCCGAGGGCGAAGATGCCGATGGCGGCTGTGGCGAGTTGGTGGTCCAGGACGGAAAACGTAATGGCTGCGGCACCGGTAACCGCCATAGCGGCGGTGAAAGCGTTCATGGCGTTACGCGGCCAGCCGATATCGCAGCTATAGCGAGTGACTAGCGGTAATGCCAAGCCGACAGCTACGCCGGCCGTGACGAGGGCGGTTGGTGTGTCCCACACGAAATAGGCGATGCCCGCAATAATCGCGACTGCGATACACAGCCCGAACCAGTTAGAGGAAGCACGCTGTTCGCGGTTCAATGCGTACCAGCCGTATTTGTTGAACCGTAGCAGCAAGTTGAAGAACGGCACCGCAAACCACGTTAAGAGCACGAACAAGAAATAAATGACGATGAGCGGAAAAATCCAGGGAGAGAGTTCAGGGCTCTTGCGGGACAACGCGCTCAAGAATTTTGCGCCAAAATAGCCGGCAAGGATGACGCCCCAGCGTGCTCGATCGCTGAGCCGCGACATCCAGAGGAAGTAGGCGAGGATCCAACGATAGACGGGATTCCGCGCTTTGAGCGATTCCACGATGCCCGCTTGGGCATATTCGAGCGTGGGATCGATTCGCAGTGCTTCGCGGAAATGCTCGAGTGCTTCGCGAGGCTTTCCCTCGTGGAGCAGTGCCCAGCCTTTGTTGGCGTGTGCAAAGGCATCGTTGGGATTTCGTTCGAGCACGGCATCAACCGAGGCGATGGCATCGTCCTGCCTGCCGAGCTTGGTGAGCGCCATGGTACGCAGGTGGTTGCAAGCGTCGTTTTCGGGATCGAGTGCCAGGCCCTCGACGGCAGCATCGTAACATTCCAGCCATTTTTCTTGGTGAAAAAGGGTGGAAGCGAGCCGGGCACGATAGTTGGCGTTCGCCGGTTCGAGCCGAATGGCTTCGCGGGCTGCGGCTTCGGCTTGAGAATAGCGGCGGCGGTCTTCAAGGACTGACGCCAGGCAACTGTGCGGATAAGCCCAAGCGGGTGCGAGGGCGATGGCTTGCTCGGCTTCCTGTTGGGCAGCGTCGAATTTTTCTTGCTGTGCCAAGCAGAGAGCAAGCAAGGCATGAGCGCCGGGATCGTTCGGCGATTGGCCCAGCACGCGACGAATCTCTTGCTCAGCGAGATCGTAGCGGGATTGCTGGTAGAGGAGGAGGGCGCGGGCGAGCATGGTGGTGTTGGGAAGTGATTTGTGAGAATGCGCGAAAGGGAGTTTGTATCCCGAACGAGATGGTAACTTAGCTTTTCCTCGGGCGGAAAGAGAGGGCTACATTTTCAAGTATTTGAGAATGTCGTCATACGCACCGCCTTGATTGCTGTAGAGGGCGTAGTTGCGGGCGGTGGCGAACCATTCGCGGGTGGAGGGCTTTACTCGGCCGGCGGCGTTTAGCAGGTCTTTGGTGCGGAGCGGCTCGAGTTTGCCCGATTTCATGGCGTCGCGGAGTTTGGCTTCCACGGCCTGGTCGACGACCGCTTTGAGATCGGCACCGGAGAAGTCGTTCGTCTTTTTGGCGATTTGGTCGAAGTCGATGCCGTCGCTCGGCTTGCCAGTGAGCATGAGTTGCAGAATAGCGGCCCGGGCTGATTGATCGGGCGGCGGGACGAAAACGATGCGATCGAAACGGCCGGGACGACGGAAGGCGTTGTCCAAGTGCCACGGTGCGTTCGTGGCGGCTAGGATGAGCAGGCCTTCGTTGGAGGCGTCGACGCCATCGAGTTCGGCCAGGAATTGGTTGATGAGGTGGCGGCCCGAGCTTTGGCGCATGTCGTTGCGGCTAGCGCCGAGGGCATCGACTTCGTCGAAAAAGAGGACGCAAGGTTGATTGCGGCGAGCCTGGGCGAACAACTCGTGCAGGTTTTTTTCGCTGCTGCCGATCCACATGTCGAGCACGTCGCTGATGCCGATCGAGAGGAACGCGGCTTTGACTTCGCCGGCGGTGGCGCGGGCGAGGAATGTTTTTCCGCAACCGGGCGGACCGAACATGAGGATGCCGCCCCCCACTTTTTTGCCGTAAGCCTCGAACATTTCGGGATGTTCGAGGGGCAAAATGATTTTCATGCGGATTTCTTCTTTGACGGACTCCATGCCGCCGACGTCGTCGAAGGTTGTGCGTGGGCGTTCTAGCTCGCCTTCGTAGGGAAGGTCGGATGCATCGCCGGCGCGCTGGCGGACGCGGCCATCGACAACTTCTTCGTCCTCATAACCGGCAGAGGTGATACCAAGCTCGCGGGCCAGATCGTCGTCGGTAGCGGCCGGGTCGATCTCGAGCGCTTCGCGATACTGGTAAGCGGCTCGTTGAGGTTCACCGGCCCGCAGGAGGAGCTTTGCGTGCCAAACGTAGGTCTCGGCAGGAGGGTCGGATTGCTCTAGCAACTCTTCGATAACGATGAGCGCCGGCGAATTCTTTTGTTGTTGGAAGTAGGCAGCGGCAAGGCCGAGCATGAGATCGTGACTGCGCGGCGCGATGGCAAGCGCCGAGCGGTAGGCGGCTTCTGCTTCGTCGAAACGACCCAGGCGGAGCAGCGACTCGGCCAAGTGTTTGTGAAGCGGAATGTTATTGGGCGAAACTTTGAGCGCTTCGCGCAATGCGGCAATGGCGTCGTCGGAGGGGATCATGATTTTATTGTCCGAAGAATGGAATTCGCACCCCGTAAGCCTAGCTACAATCGAGCGTCGTGCAACTCTATGGATAGGTTGCCGTTTTCGTTGGCAGTGGTCAGTTGCCAACTGAAGCCACTTGCGCGGGGCCGACCGTGATGGCGTGTTCTTTGGAAGAGTGGACGCTAGGGCCGAGAAGCTCGCCGAGCTCGTTTTCGTTGAGCGTCTCTCGTTCGAGCAGAGCGTCGGAAAGCGCTTTGAGTTTGTCTTGGTGTTGGCCGAGAGTGCGTTTGGCACGGTCTTCGGCCGTGTGAAGAATTTTGGCAACTTCTTCGTCGATGACCTGGGCCGTGTGTTCGCTGAATTGGCGATCGTGTTGCGTCATTTCGCGGCCCAGAAAAGGATGGTCCTCGGTGGTGTGGTAGGCCACAGGGCCGAGGCGTTCGCTCATGCCCCAGTGGGTGACCATGCGGCGTGCGAGGCGGGTGGCTTCTTGCAAGTCGTTTTCGGCACCGGCGCTGAATTGGTCGAAGCGGATTTTCTCGGCGGCGCGGCCGGCCAGCAGCATCGCGAGGCGGGCTTGCAGATCTGGTTGCGAAATGTTGTAACGCTCTTCTTCGGGCACGAGTTGAGTGACACCAAGAGCGCGGCCGCGGGGCAGGATGGTGACTTTATGAACGCGATCGCAGCCGGGTGTGTACCAGGCGAGCAGGGCATGGCCGGCTTCGTGATAGGCGGTGATAAGCTTTTCGTCGTCGGCCATCATGTCTTCGCGGGCGGCACCCATGAGGACTTTGTCGCGTGCGTATTCGAAGTCGTTCATGCGAACGATGTTCTGATTGTGTCGCGCGGCCCACAGCGCGGCTTCGTTGACGAGGTTGCGAATGTCGGCCCCCGTCATGCCGACGGTGCCGCGGGCGAGGCGTTCGAAATCAACATCCTCGGCGAGCGGCACTTCGCGTGAGTGGACTTCGAACAACTCCCGCCGGCCGGCAAGCGTGGGACGATCGACTGTGATGTGGCGATCGAAACGGCCGGGGCGGAGCAGGGCCGGGTCGAGCACGTCGGGCCGATTCGTGGCGGCGAGAACAATGACGGTGCTGGTGGGGCTGAAGCCGTCCATTTCGCTGAGGATTTGGTTGAGCGTTTGCTCGCGTTCATCGTGGCCCCCGCCGAGGCCCGCGCCACGTTGGCGGCCGACGGCGTCGATTTCGTCGATGAAGAGAATCGCCGGGGCCGCGGCTTGCGCGGTTTGGAACATGTCGCGCACACGGCCGGCACCGACACCGACGAATAGTTGGATGAACTCCGAGCCGTTAATTGAAAAGAATGGAACTCCCGCTTCGCCAGCGATGGCTTTGGCGAGCAGCGTTTTACCGGTACCCGGAGGGCCCATGAGAAGCACGCCCTTAGGGACACGGGCACCAATCTTTAGGAACTTGGTGGAATCGCGGAGAAAGTCGACGATTTCTTGCAGGTCGCGTTTTACGCCACCGAGGCCAGCGACGTCGTTGAAAGTGACCTTAGGGCCGTCTGCCGAGTAACGTCGCGCGGGGCTTTTGAGGACGCCGCCGAGCATTCCGCCGCCCATCATTTGGTCGCGGGCGCGGCGGGTCATGTTCCAGCCGCCGAAGATGAGGAAAGCGAGCAGGCCGAGCCAGACGAGCATCAAGAGGCCGCTGTAGTCGGTGGCGCGATGGAAGCTGATCGGATCGACTCCGGCATCTTTCCATTCGGCTCGCATCTCGGCATCGATGCCGTTAGGCGGGAGCGTGACGAGGAAGTCTTTGCTGAGGCGGCGTGGACGGTTTGCTTTTTTTGCGGATTTGTCGTCGGGCTTTGCTTTGTCGTTGTCGCCCTTTTTATCGGTGTCGCTGTTGCGGCGCGCATCGATTGTGGGAGGAGCGAGCGGCGGATCAACAAAGGTACCGTAGGCATCTTGGCCGTAGACTTCGATGGACTTGACGTTGCGAGCGGCGAGTTGGGCTTGGAAGAACGTGTAATCGATTTCAGAGCGATCGCCCGTGAACCACTGCGAGCCGACGACGACGAGCAGCAGCATGAGAATGGCTATGATCCACAGAACACCTACGGGAGGCCGGCGCGTGGGGAGGGCCTTGTCTTTATCGTTGTCGGTCGGTGGATTTTTCTTGGCGTCTGCTGGCATCAGGCGAGTTGTCGGTCATGGCTAGCCGACTGCATCGGGGCTCAAGAGCTAAAAAATTGGCGCAGGGATATTCTAGCGCTTTTTGCCGCGCATGACGACCCGGTAGGTTTTTGCGACGAGAACCGGTTTGGAAACAGATGGTTCTGGGTTTACGGTGCAATATCGCCGGCAGCCGGCCTCGGAGAGGCCAGCTACAGCGAGGGGCAGCCCCAGCTACAGCGGAGCGTGCCTGCTATTTTAGCTTGATTGGGAGACTAGTTTGCCCTGGTCGTACTGTTGCACGACCTTGCGGCCGTCGGGGAACCAGCGGGTAGCGGTGCCATGAAGCTTCCCTTGGTCGAAGGTCGCTTCAAAGCGTTTGGTACCTTTTTCGTCCCATTCGGTAGCGGTGCCGTGGCGAATGCCTTCTTTCAGAGAGATTTGTTGTTTGAGCTGGCCATTGGGATGCCAGAATTTCCAAACGCCGTCTTCCTTGCCTTTTTTGTAGTGTTCTTCGGAGAGAGGGATTTTACCAGTGGGGTCGTAGGCGACCCATTCGCCGTCGCGGAGACCGTGGTTGTAAGAGCGTTTGGCTAGCAAGGTTCCATCGGCCCGGAAGATTTCGCGAGGTCCTTCGGGTTGGCCATCGACGAACTTGGCCTTGCGATTGACTTTTCCATTGTCGTAGTAGAAGGTCCATTCGCCGTGTTGTCGGCCGCGTTTATATTGGCCCTCCACGAAGATCTGGCCGTTGGGGAAATACTCGCGATATTTGCCGTCGGCCTCGAAGTGGTTGTCGGAGAAGTGAGCAATTTCGCGCTCGATGCGAATTCTGTCGTCTTTGAATTTCTCGGTGACGATTTCGCGGCGCGTGAGCGTGGGCTGGATGGTGTCGGTGGATTCTTCAAGGAAAATCGGAGGCCCCGTATAGGGTTTGATTTTCACGCTTTCTTTAAGTGTGGCGCTTTCTTGAGCGAACGATGCGCTTGTCGCGGTGAATAGCAGCGCCGTGAACGAAGCAAACAGGGCGAATTTTTTCAAGCGATTGAAGAAATAAACGAAACTCATACATCCAACTCCAAGAGAAGACGGCATAGGCCGTTTGACGACCGGTTGCGGTGAACTCCATCCACTATGCCATAGTGGGGACGAATCGTCTACGAACCGGTGCTTAGTAGGTCGTGTTGTAGCGGTTATGCCTAGGATACGACGGATTTACGGTGATGATTAGCTGCGTTTCGGCAACGGTGGGAGTTATCCTCGCCGCCAGCCGTCTGGCAGCACGGCATTTTTCGGAATGACGATGATCCCGTCAAGCATGACCCAGTTTTCGCCTTCGATGCGGTCGATTTGCTGGGGATTGCCGATTACTTGTACGCCGTGGCCAAGGTGGCAGTTCTTATCGACGATCGCGTTTTCGATCGTGGTGCCGTCGCCGATGCCCATGGGGGGACAGTTTTGGCTGTGCAGGGCGAAGTGCTCGGGCGTTTCGTAGTAGTCGTTGCCCATGATTACCGAGTTGCGGATCGTGACATTGCGGCCGACGCGGCAGCGGAGGCCAATGACGCTGTTTTCGATCGTGGCTCCCTCGCCAATGACGCAACCATCGGCGATGAGGCTATGCTTGATCGTTGCGCCGTCGGTGCGTGTGGGAGCGAGGGAGCGAGCGCGGGTATAAATGGGGGCGGTTGCCGAGGTGAGGTCGAACGGCGGGTTCGACGAGGCAAGCTGGAGGTTGGCCTCGTAGAACGAGCGAATCGTGCCGATGTCTTCCCAGTAGCCGTTGAAGATGTGCAGTTGCACGCGTCGTGAGCGAATGGTGGCTGGAAAGACGTCTTTACCGAAGTCGGGGTAGTTGGTTTTTTCGAGCGCCGCGACGAGCGTTTCGCGGTTGAACAAATAGATACCCATGCTGGCGAGGCAGTCGCCCTGCCCTTCGTAACCGCGCTCGCGCAGCCACTCGGGATCGAGTAGCACGTCTTTAAGTTCGTCGCGAGTTTGTGGTTTCTCGATGAATCCGACGACGCGGCCCGAGTTGTCGGCGCGGATGATGCCAAGCGCGCTGGCCATCGAGCTATCGACGAGCTTGGTGGCGATGGTGACATCGGCATTGGCCGCTTCATGCTCGGCGATCATCTCGCGGAAGTCCATGCGATAGAGTTGATCGCCGGAAAGAATGAGCACGTACTTGGTTTGCGGCATGAGCAAGTGCAGCAAGTTTTTGCGGACGGCATCGGCGGTGCCCTGGTACCAATCGTGACCTCCGCCGGGGTTGTCCATGGTTTGCTGGGCGGCGAGGATTTCGACGAAGCCGCCGCTAAAGTGGTCGAAGCGATACGCGCCGCGAATGTGGCGATGCAGGCTGACCGAGAGGAATTGAGTCAGCACGTGGATGTGCTTGATGTTGCTGTTGATGCAGTTCGAGATGGGGATATCGATGAGCCGGTACTTGCCGCCAAGCGGCACGGCCGGCTTGGCACGATAGGAAGTGAGAGGCAACAACCGCGTGCCCCGACCGCCACCCAGGACTACAGCGACAACATTTTTCACAGGTTGAATCCTTTTAAACGCTATTGTTCTTTAACGCCATTTTTTGTGAATGTAGGAGACGTCGGAGACGCCTCCTACAACCCTGCGTAATCCCATCGTGTGCTATTTAATCGAGGGTGTCCGGGAATTCGATTGACGTAAAGTCCCTGGAAATACAGGAGTTACGCAGTTATTAGCAACGACCGGTCGATCGTCGTAAGTCGTTAAATGACGAAACGCTAGCACGTACCTGCTTTCACGCTCCGAATTCCCGGACACCCTCATTTAATCACAAAGTTTACCAACCGACCGGGGACGACGATCGACTTTACGATTTGTTTGCCCGCCAGTTGTTCGGCGATACGTTCGTCGGCTCGCGCGGCCGCTTCCAGGGTTGCTTTGTCGATCTCGGCGGGCACTTTGATTTTCGAGCGTACCTTGCCGTTGATTTGCACCGGCACTTCAATCGTGTCCTCTTTGGCGAGCGCGGGGTCGAACTGCGGCCAGGGTTCGTAGGCTAGCGATACTTTATGGCCGAGTGCTTGCCACAGTTCCTCGGCCGTGTGGGGCGCGAAGGGAGAGAGGAGCAGCACGAACTTTTCGAGTACCGAGCGTGGGCGCTCGCTGGCCGTGGTGAAGAAGTTGGTGAACTCCATCATGCGAGAGATAGCCGTGTTGAAGGCGAGGGCCGCGATATCGCGCGTGACGACTTCAATCGTTTGATGGAGCACGCGGTTTTCTTCGGGCGTTGGTTCACGATCGACCACGGCGGCGTTCAGCGCCATTTCTTCGGCGCGATCGTCAACAATGAGTCGCCACACGCGGTTCAGGAAGCCGAACACGCCGTTGACGCCCTGCATGCTCCAAGGCTTCGAGGCTTCGAGTGGGCCCATGAACATTTCGTACAGCCGGAGCGAATCGGCACCATATTCGGCGACGACGGCATCGGGGTTGATCACGTTGCCGCGGCTCTTCGACATTTTTTCGTTGTTCTCGCCAAGGATCATGCCTTGGTTGACGAGCTTGCGGAATGGTTCGGGCGTACTCACGACTCCGCGATCGTAGAGCACTTTGTGCCAGAAACGTGAGTACAACAGATGCAACACAGCATGTTCCGCGCCGCCCACGTATAAATCGATGGGCATCCATTCTTTTTCGATCGCAGGGGCGACCAGTGCTTGCGTGTTCGTCGGATCGAGGTAGCGAAGATAATACCAGCATGAGCCGGCCCATTGAGGCATCGTGTTGGTTTCGCGCTTGTAGCGTTTGCCATCGATGATGGGATAAAGCCAGTCGTCTGGTGCCTTGTCGAGCGGCGGCTCGGGACGGCCGTGCGGTTTGAAATCGTCGAGGTGCGGCAAATCGACCGGCAGATCTTTTTCGTCGACAGCACGAATGCGACCGGTGGGTTTGCCGTCGTCATCGAGTTCGTGAAGGATCGGGAACGGTTCGCCCCAGAAACGTTGGCGGGAGAAGAGCCAATCGCGGAGTTTGTAGTTGACCGCCTCGCGGCCGATGCCTGCGTTTTCGAAGTCGGCCGTGATTTTCTTTTTGAACTGGGCCGTTGGCAGGCCGTTGTACTGGGCCGAGTTCACGGCGATACCCTCGCCGGCAAAGCAGCGCTTGCCGAGGAGCACCTCTTCCCGCTCGTCGGCCGGTATTGTGTCGTCCGGATCGACGACGGCTTTGATCGGCAGATTGAACCGAACGGCGAACTCGAAGTCCCGCTCATCATGTGCGGGCACGGCCATGATCGCGCCTGTGCCGTAGGTGGCGAGCACGTAGTCGGCGATCCACACAGGCACCGGTTCGCCGTTCACGGGGTTCGTGGCATAGCTACCCGTGAATACGCCCGTTTTTTCTTTGGAGAGTTCGGTGCGTTCGAGGTCACTCTTGCGGGCCGCTTGTTCGCGATAGGCTTGGACAGCCGCCTCCTGGTCGGGGGTGGTCAGTGCATCGACGAGCGCATGTTCGGGTGCGATCACCATGTAGGTCGCACCGAAGAGAGTGTCTGGCCGCGTGGTGTAAACGGTGAGCTGTTCGCTGATGCTGTTCTCGGAAAACAGGACGCGGGATTGGTCGGTCCACACCATTGACTCGGAGAGCACTTTTTGCGTGCCGGGCAAATCGAAGTTCACTTCAGCACCAGTGCTGCGGCCGATCCAGTTGCGCTGGAGCGCTTTGATGCCTTCGGACCAATCGAGACCGTCCAGGTCTTTTTCGAGCCGGTCGGCGTAGGCGGTAATGCGGAGCATCCACTGACGGAGCGGCATGCGCACCACGGGATGGCTACCGCGTTCACTTTTGCCGTCGATGACTTCTTCGTTGGCAAGCACGGTGCCCAAGGCAGGACACCAATTGACGGGCGCTTCGCTTTGGTAAGCCAGGCGGCGTTCATCTTGATACTCGCGTACGGCGTCGTCTCCCGCGGCGCGAACTTCGTCTGGGATCGGAAGTTCGCTGATCGGTCGGCCTTTTTGCTGTTTGGCGTCGAACCAAGTGTCGTAGATTTGCAGGAAAATCCACTGCGTCCAGCGGAAATAATCGACATCGGTCGTGGCCAGCTCACGGTCCCAGTCGTAGGAGAAGCCGAGCGATTTGAGCTGTCGACGGAAGTTTTGGATGTTTCGTTCGGTGTTGATGCGTGGGTGTTCGCCTGTTTTGATGGCGTGCTCTTCCGCGGGGAGGCCGAAGGCGTCGAAGCCCATGGGGTGCATGACGCTACGACCTTGCATGCGAGCGGCGCGGCACACGATGTCGGTGGCTATGTAACCCACGGGATGGCCGACGTGCAGGCCGTTGCCGCTCGGGTAGGGGAACATATCGAGGGCATAGAGCTTTTTGCTGCCCAGCTTTGGCAAGCGCGGTGCGGCGAAGGTTTTGTTTTGCTCCCAAAAGGCTTGCCACTTGGGTTCGATCGTTGCGTGATTGTATCGGGGCATGGGAGCGGGAGGATGCTGGATTGAGGGTGCTAACTAGCTTAGACCGACCATCTTACCGCCCGTTTGGCTGCGATGGGAGTCGTGCCGAGCGTAGGTCAGGCTTTCTAGCCTGACATGTTTCCATTTGGACGGCTGGGCAAAGTGGTGCTCGTCAGCCTGGAAAACTCGGCGGCAAGGCGTTGTTGCCATGTATGGAGTAGCTCGAGAGCTTCGAGGGGACGCATGTCGTCGAGGTTGGCACTGCGGATTTCATCGAGAAGCGGGTGTTCTTCGAGGCCAAAGAGGGGCATTTGCCATTGTGCGTTAGCGCGGAGGTGGCCGTTGGGTGACGGTGGGGCAGTGGTTGGAGATGAGGATGAATGGGGGTGCGCTAAGCCGCGAGCGGCTGCTGTGGTATTGTGTTGGGATTCGAGGATGGCCAGCACTTCGCGGGCGCGGTCGTTGACGCTGCGCGGCACGCCGGCGAGTTGAGCAACGTGGATGCCGTAGCTTTTGTCGGCAGCGCCGGGAACGATTTGGTGGAGAAACACCACTTGGTCGTCCCACTCTTTCACAGCCACATTGTAGTTGCGCACGCCGGGGAGCTGGTCGGCCAAGTCGGTAAGCTCGTGGTAGTGAGTGGCAAACAACGTACGACAGCCGACCGCGTTGTGGATGTGCTCGACAATGCTCCAGGCGAGTGAGAGGCCGTCGTAGGTGCTCGTGCCGCGGCCGATCTCGTCGAGAATGACAAGGCTTTGCCGCGTGGCCGTGTTGAGGATGCGGGCCGTTTCGGTCATTTCGACCATGAACGTGCTTTGGCCGCGAGAGAGTTCGTCGCTGGCACCGACACGCGCGAAGATGCGATCGGCGACGCCGATCACCGCGCGACGGGCCGGTACGAAACTGCCCATTTGGGCCATGAGGACGAGCAGGGCTGTTTGACGGATGTAGGTGCTTTTGCCAGCCATGTTGGGGCCGGTGATTAGGAGGAGTGAGGGGTGAGGGGTGAGGGGTGAGTTGGAATTTGAGGGGATCGTCGCAGAGGTTGAGGATTCCGAAGAAATGTCGTTCGTCCCTCGCTCCTCGCTCCCCGCCCCTATTTCCTCGCTCCTTGCTGCACAGCATACTCCGTTGGGGACGAATGTGCCTTCGGCCTCGGTGATGTCGAGGACTGGGTGTCGGCCGGCTTCGATGTCTAGAACCGGTTCAGAGATGACTTGGGGACGCACGTAGCCGCGTGAGCGGGCTAGTTCTGCGAGCGCGGCCAGAACGTCTAGTTCGGCGAGTGCTTCGGCGGTTGCTTGAAGCCTGCCGGCGGCGCAGGCGACTAAATCGCGAAGTTGAGTGAAGACGTCGGTTTCGAGTTGCTTCGCCTTTTCCTCGGCGGTGAGAACTTTTTCTTCATACTCTTTGAGCTCGGGCGTGACGTAGCGTTCGGCGTTCTTGAGCGTTTGCTTACGAATGTACTCGGGCGGCACCTTTTCGCGGTGGGTGTGCGTGATTTCGAGGTAGTAGCCGAACACCGAGTTGAAACCGACTTTGATGCTGGGAATACCGGTGCGTTTCGATTCGCTGGCCTGGTATTCGGCCATCCACTGTTTGCCGCCGACCATGAGCTCGCGGAGCTCATCGAGATCGGCGCGATAGCCGGGCCGGACGAATCCGCCGTCACGCGCGGTGAGCGGACAGTCGTCGACCAGCGCTTGCTCGAGCGGGCCGCGGACGTCGGCACACAGGTCGAGCCGCTGTTCGATTTGTTGCAGTAGTGAACTGGCGCGACCGGTGAGTTTCGCTTTCACTTTCGGCAGGCATGCGAGTGTGCGGCTGACGAATGACAAGTCGCGCGGGCTCGCGCGGCCCGTGGTGATGCGAGCGAGCAACCGTTGGATGTCGTAGATTTGCTTGAGACAATCGCGGATGTGCGTGGTTAGTGGAGCGTCGTTGACGAGTTCGCCGACCGCATCGAGCCGCGCGTTGATGGCGGCGACATCGGTCAGCGGGGCGGCCATCCAGTCTGCCAGCATACGAGCGCCGAGGCAGGTGACGGTGCGGTCGATCGTGCCGATGAGCGCGCCTTCGCGGCGGCCGTCGCGAATCGTGGTGAGCAGTTCGAGACTGCGGCGGGTTGCCGGATCGATCGCCAAACGCTCGTCGCATGAGTAAGCGTTAAGGCGATCGATGTGGCCGAGGGAGGCTTTTTGCGTTTCCGCCAGATAGTTGAGCACGGCTCCGGCGGCTCGCAGGGCGATCGTATCGGTTGGTTTTTCGGTGTCGAAACCGAAGCCATCGAGCAACTTGGTGTTGAAGTGCCGCGTCAGGGATTCGATGGCCGAGGTACGACCGAAGGTCCACGCCTGGCGGCGAGTGAGTGCGGCATTGCCTGTGAGTTCTTTGGCCAGCAAGGTGGATTCGTCGCTGATGAGAATTTCCGACGGCGCGATGCGGGCGAGTTGGTCGGCGAGTTGCGATTCGTCGAAGGCGGCGGCGCAGAAGTGGCCCGTGGAAACGTCGACCCAGGCGAGACCGACGGTGCGGGGGGCGTGTTCTGGGGCTGACTGGTCGCTGAAGCGACCAGTCCGTCGGAGGGACAGAGAGTGAGAGGAGGGTTTTAGCTCGGTGGGGGGTGTTAGGGCTACGAGGAAGTTGCTGGCGTGGGGGTCGAGCAGGGCGTCGTCGGTGACGGTGCCGGGGGTGACGATTCGCGTGACTTCGCGTTTGACGATGCCTTTGGCGGTCCGTGGGTCTTCGACCTGTTCGCAAACGGCGGCACGGTGACCGGCGGCGATGATCTTCGCCAGGTAGGAATCGAGCTGGTGATACGGAAAGCCGGCCATGGGGACCGGGTCTTCGCCTTTGTCGCGGCTGGTGAGCGAGATGCCGAGTATGCGGGCGGCTGTTTTCGCGTCGTCGAAGAACAGCTCGTAGAAATCGCCCATGCGGAAGAGCAGCAGTGCTTCGCCGGCAACGCGCTTGGCGTCGTGGTACTGCTGCATCATCGGCGTAAGCGTAGCGGCGGGCATAAGAACGCGACTCCCAGTTGAGTGGCGTTTATGCTAGCAGAGAGGAGAGTCTAGAGTCGAGGGTCGAGCGACGAGAGCCAGAAGGGACGCGGAAGCGGCCGTCACTCTAAGCCGTGCGATCGGAAAACTTGTCAGACATACCAAAGCGTATCTGGCTCTCGACTCTTGTCTCTCCGCTCTCGGCTCTTATTGCACCAATTCTTCCTGTTCGTTAATCGCGTTAAGATCGATTTCGCCGCGATCTTCAAGCGAGCGGATGACGTCGACGATTTCTTGTTGCTTGGCTTCGACGACGCTCCGTTTTGCCGGGCCGAGGAATTCCATTTCTTCGCGCAGCGTTTCGGAAGCTCGCTCCGACATGTTGCGGAGGATTTTCTCTTTGAGCGAGTCGCTCGCGCCTTTGAGGGCCATGGCCCATTGGCTCGTTTCGACGTTTTTGAGGACGGTTTGAATGTCTTTGTCGGTAAAGCGGCCGATGTCTTCGAACACGAACATGAGGCGGCGAATTTCATCAACCAACTCGGCATTTTCTTGGCCGAGGCCTTCCATGATGGCACGCTCAGTGGTGCGATCGCACACGTTGAGCATTTCGGCAACGGCCTCGACACCGCCCGCGCGGTCGAAGCTTTGGCTCATGACGCTCGACATGCGTTTTTCGAGACCCTTTTCGACTTCGCGGATGATGTCGGGGTTGGTGCGGCCCATAGTGGCGATGCGACGCACGACGGAAAGCCGGCGCGATTCGGGCAGGCCGGCCAGAATTTCGGCGCGGAAGCTGGCCGGCAGGTGCGACATGATGAGCGCGATCGTTTGCGGGTGCTCGTCGATGATGTAGGTGAGCAGGTTCTGGCTATCGACGTTGCGCAGGAAGCCGAAAGGGGTGGCTTCGATCGATTGCCGGATGTTGGCGAGTGCCGGGGCCGCGTTGGGGCCAAGTGCTTTTTGCAGAAGATTCTTGGCGAGTTCGAGACCGCCGCTACGGCCACCCATCGACGGGTTGGATTCGGTGAAATCGCGGATGACTTTCTCTTGCTCGTCGGAACTGAACGAGCGTGCCTTGGCGATTTCAATCGATACGAGCTCGACCTGCTTGGGGTCGAGCTTGGCCATAATCTGGCCTGCTTCTTCCTCGGGAAGCGTCATGAGCAGAACGGCCGCGTTGTGAATGTCCGCCATGGTGCGTCGTGACAGCTAGCGTTGACGAGAGGCGACGGCGTAAGGGCGCAGTCCAGCCACTCGCTGTTATCGACCGGAGGCGTGCTGGCACTTGAGAGGATTTGCGGATTGAGGGAAGTGTGCCGCTGGCTGCCGCCTGCGGCTAGTGGGGAAGCGACGCTAGTTGATTCTTCGGGAAAGTTAAGGCGTGCTGTGCCAGATGCCGATTTGGCCGTCGCATTCGTCGACTTCGACTTGGAGTGAGTCGAGGTGGTAGCCGGCGTCGGTGAGTGCTGCGTGCAGGCGTCCGCCGATCCAGCGGGCCAGCATTTCGGAGGTTGTGTTGGGAACCGGCAGCAGGCGGCAGTCGCCCGAGGGGAAAATCCAGCGGCGGTCTTCGTAGGTAACGGTTACTTCCCGGCCATCGTCGGAGACATGGATTTGCGGATGCTCGGTCGGGAGGAGCATGTAGTGATCGAGCCACTGGGCGATTTCGCGCAGCTTGTCGCGAACGAGCAGGAAGTCGATAACTAAATGGTTGTCGTCGAGTGGTCCGCTTACCTCGGCAGATACGTGGTAGTTGTGGCCGTGGAGTCGCTCGCAGTGGCCGCCGAACGTGATGAAGTGGCCTGAGCTGAAAACGTGCTCGGCTTTGGCGATTCGTACCTGGTAGCTTTCGTTCATTGGTTTAATTTTACTCGCCCTTCGCGGAGTAATACAAACAAGGCCGCGGCGATGAGATCGGCGGTGGTGCCCGGGTTGCGGCGGTGGCCGTCGGAGCGGAGCCAGAAGTCGAGGCCTTCGAGAGCGCGGTGGTAGGCTTCGTCGCCGGGGGAACCGGATTCGAGCACGCGGGCCGCCATCGCGCGGCTGCGCTCGCCCGTTTCTTGGCCGCACTTTCGCACGATGAGGCTATCGGCTTCGGTAGCCAGTTGCCGGAGGTGCGTGTGGACGATGGCCGTGTCGAGCGACCAGCCGTTGTGAATGCCTTCGGCGATCCAATCGGCAATTCGGAAGACATTGGCGAAGTCGTTAATGTACTGGCGGGCCACGAGATCGCGTTCGCTCGCCATACGCATGGCATCGACGAGTCTCAAATCGGGCGGCGGCGCTTGGGAGACGTCGGCGGTATCGACTTGCCCCAGTCCACCGGCGGATGCGAGGCGGATGGCTTCAAAAACTTGGCGTGTGTCGTTGAGAGAGAGCTGTTGCAGAGCACTCGCAATGCCGCTGCTGCAAGTAGTGTGTGTGGGGACAGCGGCGAGCGGCACGATGAGCAGCAGCGTGCCGAGGTTCGTGTTCGTGCCGACAGCTTCTCGGGTTGCTTCAACTGCAGAGAGGATTGTTTGGCCAATGCCGCATTCACTGGCTTGGGCAACGATCGGGCCGATGACGACCGCGCTTTGAATGAAGTCGAGATAGGTAACGTCGTCGAAGTCGGCACCACGATGGACGTTGCCAGGCTTGGGGGCCGTTACTTCGCGGATGATCGCGAGCGTGACGGCCTGGGCGATTGGCAGTGACGAAGTGTTTAGCTGATCGGGCATTCGTTTTGTTCACAACGGAGGCACGAAGGGCACGGAGGTTTTGCAGGATCGGGGATAGTGGATGCAGGGGGCAGGGTATTTACTGAATGCCGTGGCCCTGCTCCCCGCATCTACCATCCTGAATCCTAAATCAATAATTCTTCTCCGTGTTCTCCGTGCCTCTGTAGTTCAACCTTAAAAACCGCTGTACGATCGAGAGAGCTTCTTCAGGGGCATCTTCGACGACCCAGTGGCCGACGTCGGAGAGCCGATGAACTTCAGCATTCGGCCAAACCTTGATGAATCGATCAAGGCAATCGGGGCGGAAGCACCAATCGCGCATGCCCCAGATGAGGCAGCTTGGTCTATCGGCAAGTGTCGGTAAGTCGCGCTCGATTCGTGCCAGCGTTTGCCACGTTGCTTGCGACGGACGCGTAGGGATGTCGCGCACGAACCCATAGACGGCACAGCGGTTTGCCCATGAATCGTAGGTAGCGAGGTAGCCGGCGGCGATTTCGGCAGGAAGACGGCGTTGGCGGAAAAGGGTCATTCGCAACGCGGCACGGCTGAATGCGTTGGCTCCGCGAACGGCCAATTGGCCGACGACAGGCCAGCGGCACGCGCGGATGCGCCAAGGAATGTACGGCGGTGGGAATGCGCCCGTGTTGAAAAGCACGATGCGTTCTAACCGGTTGCGATGCTTTAGCATCGTGCCGAGGCCGATCGCGCCGCCCCAGTCTTGGGCGACGAGTGTAAGCCGCTCGATGGACAAGTGGTCGATCAGGGACGAGAGATTCGCAATGTGATCGTCGAGCGAAAAGAGTTGTTGGGGTTTATCGCTGAGGCCGCAGCCTAAGTGATCGACCGCAATGCACCGATAGTGCGGTCGCAAGTGCTCGATAAGCCGTCTCCAGTGAAACGACCAGGTCGGGTTGCCATGCACGAACAACAGCGTACCTTCGGTACTTGCAACATTGCTTGGGCCTTCATCCAGGTAATGCATTCGTCCTGCGGGGAGCGAGTGCCGGTGCGACTGGAACGGGTAGAGCGGCCGCCAGATTTCGGCGTTGGATGAAGCGGACTCTGGCATGGCGGCTAGCTTTATGGTGGGGGAAACCGACGGGCAGGTAGTCAGCAGTATTCAGCAAGCACGTTGAGGGGCCTGCCAAGTGCCATTCGTCTCTAGAGGAACACTAGATGTAGCGGGGCTGTTCTTCGATAATGCAGTGGTTCGCACTTCGCGAAGCATTCAGCATCCTGTATCTGGCACTCAGTATCCAGCCCCATGCCTAGCCTAACGGTCGAGAACTACGCGAAAGCCATTTATCAGCTTGCACAGCAGACAAAAAGCGATGCCGTGGCAACAGGGCAAATTGCCTCGGCCCTGGGCGTGTTGCCGGGTACGGTAACGAGCATGCTCAAAACGCTGGACGAGAGCAAACTGGCCACCTACACGCCTTACGAAGGGGTGCGACTGACGCCCGCCGGGCGGGCGTTGGCACTGCGGGTATTGCGGCGACATCGGCTGATCGAGCAGTTTTTGAGTCAAACTCTGAATTTGTCGTGGGATGAAGTACACGAAGAGGCCGAGCACATGGAACATGCGGTGAGCGACGCTCTGATCGACCGAATTGATGCCTACCTGGGGCACCCGGCGACGGACCCTCACGGCGACCCGATTCCGCAGCCGGACGGCAGCATCGCGGCGGCCGCCGATCGCCCGCTTTCAGAGTGTGCGGCGGGTGAAAAGTTGCGTGTGGCGCGGGTGACGGATCAATCCCCAGAATTTTTGAGGTCGCTATCTCATGCCGGCTTGGAGATCGGTACGGAAGTGCTACTCGTTAAAATCGATCGTGAGAGCGAATTGATGACGATCGAAGTGGCGAAGAAATTGCGGACATTGCCGCGGGAGGTCGCAACAAAGTTGATGGTGCGGTGAGCTTCGAGGGGCGAGTGGTGAGGAGCGAGAAAAGGCAAGAGATAGGGGTGGCTCTTGACTCTTGACGCTCAACCCTCGACGATTAGAGCCGTACGATCACCGGTGAGGGGCCTCTGCAATGGGGGCCTTGCGAACCTGGTCAGGGTGGAAACACAGCAGCCATAAGCTTGCGTCTCTTTGTGTGGGGGCCTCTCACCGGCGATCGAGAAATGAACCAATTGCAAAATGCAAAGTTAGTCATTGCAAAGTGCAAATTGAAAGATTCGTATTTTTCAATTTGCATTTTGTATTTTGCGATTTGCAATTCTCCTAACAGCCAGTGCCGCGATGAGCGAACCTTCTTCACCGCCAAATTCGCCTAATGCGGCTGCTGGCCGCTATGTCGTTATCGCGCGGCGGTATCGGCCGCAATCGTTTGAAGATCTGGTCGGCCAAGAGCATGTCGCCAAAGCGTTGCAACAGGCGATCTCCAGCGATCGTGTCGGCCATGCTTACTTGTTTACCGGCGCACGTGGGGTGGGAAAAACGTCCTCGGCACGAATTCTTGCCAAGGCACTCAACTGCGTACATGGCCCCACGCCGAATCCATGCAATGAGTGCGACGTGTGTCGCCGGGTGGCCGCGGGCGATGATGTGGACGTGCTGGAAATTGACGGTGCGAGTAACCGCGGCATCGACGAAATCCGCCAATTACGGCAGAACGTCGCGGTGCGCCCGAGCCGCGTCCGCTACAAAATCTACATCATCGACGAAGTACACATGCTCACGAAGGAGGCGTTTAACGCGCTTCTGAAAACGCTCGAAGAACCGCCCGAGCATGTGAAGTTTATTTTTGCGACGACCGAGCCGCAGAAGATTCCGATCACGATTCTTTCGCGGTGCCAGCGTTTTGATTTCGCGGGAATCGAGGCCGACTCCATCCAGGAGCGACTGCGACAGATCGCCACGGCCGAGGGCGTGCAGGTCGATACCGATGCGTTGCAGATTTTAGCCAGCCGCGCGGCCGGGTCGATGCGCGATAGCCAGTCGCTGCTCGAGCAGTTGCTAGCAGTAGGCCATACGAAAATTACCGCGGCGGATGTCAACGAGCTTCTAGGCATTGCACCGGCTGAGCGATTGAGCGGGCTAGTTCAGCATTTGGTGAACCGCGATGCGGCATCAGCACTACGCGAGTTGGATGAAACCGTGTCAGGCGGCGTCGAGGTTGGTTTGCTGCTCGACCAACTGGTGGGATATTTCCGCGACGCGATGGCGACTGCGGTCGGATGTTCCTCTGATCAACTACTCTATGCGTTGCCGTCGCAGGCTGAAGAAGTGGCTCAGGTGGCCAAGCAGCTTGGCCTTTCCACGATTCTTGCCGTCGGGCAGATCCTCGATCAAACGGCCGCGAGAATGCGAGTAAGCACTCATGGCCGAACGTTGGTGGAAATGGCCATCGTGCGTATTTGCCAGCTTGGCGAGTTGGACGATATCGCGACGCTCATTGCCGAACTGCGGGGAGAATCGTCAGCACCGCAGCAGCGACCGCAAGCAATGCCTCAGCGTAGCGTGAGCCCCGCGCCCGGCGGTGCAACTGAGAGGTCGGCCGTAAAAAAAAACGATGAGCCGCCCAGCCAAGCCGCTCCAGGCGGATTGCTAGCCGCGTTTCAACAGCAGGCCAAGGGGGCTCACGCAGCGATGGTAGAAACGCCTCCCAATCGGGAGACGACGCCGGCTGTGGAGAGCAGGCCAAGCGCCGTGCCACAACTAGTCGAGCCGGCGACCACGCCCGTTGCGAATGGTGCGAGCACAGCGCCAACCGCGCCTGCTATCGCGGAGTTGGCTCCGAATTCACGTTTGGAAGAGACGGCTTCCGTGGAGCCAATCGCCAGGAGAGCCGATTCTCCGCATCGAGAGGCGGTGGGGGTGGAATCGGTGAACGTGGCCTTCGATGCCGTCAGTGACACGGAGCAGGCTGCGAGCGAGAGTGCGGCAACGTCTGCGGACTCGGTTTTGGCCCAGTTTCAGCGAGCCATGGCTGAAGGAATAACACCTCGTGCCAGCACCCCAGCTCCCGCGCGTCCTTCGCGTCGAGAGCAAACGGCGAACGCGGCCAAGCACCCGTTCATTAGTCGAGCGATGGAATTATTCGATTCACCACCAGATCGACTTCGGTATTCTCCACCGGAAGAGAAGGTGAAAGAGGAATAGCGGCGTAGTCCGAAGTGGAGTAGAGGGTTAGAGGCATCATGGCTTGGTTCGCTGCTGAGCCACTTCCATAGAAAGGGCCGTATTGTGCTTAAGGGTTTGAGTAATCTTGCGAATCTTGGTTCGATCATGAAGCAGGCCCAGGAGATGGGCGGTCGCATGCAAGCCATGCAGGAGGAGCTTCGCACGAAGCGAGCCACGGGCACCGCAGGCGGGGGGCTGGTGGAAGTCGACGTGAACGGCTTGGCCGAGGTGCTGGCCGTGCGGATTGATCCGACGCTCATCGCCAAGCAAGACCGTGAGATGATCGAAGACCTGCTGCCGGCGGCGTTCAATGCGGCGCAGCAAAAGGCTCGTCAGATGCATGCAGATGCCATGCAAGCAATTGCGGGTGGATTGCCGCTGGACGGCTTTCAGGATGCGTTATCGCAACTTACCGGTGGCGGCCCCGGCGGCGATACTTCGCCGACCTGATTTGGGGCTGTCAAACTCCTTGTGTCCGTTGCAATCGCACGATGCGTAAGTGCTTAGCCGGTAGGCGTCCGGAAGCTTTGCAAGAGGTAAGCCGGCCGCTCTGTTGTTGCTACCAAAGACTCGGATTACCTCCGAGCGCTCTTTCAAACCCTCTGAATGGATGGCCCGGAATACGTGGTAGAATTGTAGCGCAGATTTGACCTGCTGCGCCCGCGGGCTGTATGCTAAATAGCGGTGGGCAACGGGACGCTCGCCTCGAAAAGAATCGCGGCGATTTGTCCCTTCGCATAACGGAATAACAGGACCTCATTCGGCGCACTCGCGCGATTCGAGCAGATTCGATGCGGCTATCATTCGGCCAACAAATGCAACTGGCTCAAAAGCAGGTGCTTGCACCTCGCATGATCCAGTCGATGGAAATTCTGCAGTTGCCGCTGATGGCTTTGCAGGAACGCATTGAACAAGAGATGGAAGACAATCCGTGCCTCGACCAAGTCGAGGTGGATGAGAACGATCCCGAGCCGCCGGCCGAAATCGACGCCGAAAGCAATAGCAGCGTCGCCGACACCGAACGCGAGCTCATCGTAGCCGATGACCGCAACAACGAAGACGACTTCGAGCGGCTTCTCAACATGGCAGAGAATCTGCCAGACGATTACGAGGAACGCAGCCGGCCGTCACTCAATCGCATCGAGCAGGAAGGCGATCGCCGCCACGACGCGATGGCTAACATGCTGGCTCGACCCGAGTCGCTTGTCGATTATCTGGCTCATCAGTTGAGCTGGTTCGGTGTGTCGGATGAAGTTCGCAAGATGGCCGAGCGGATCATCTACAGCCTCGACACGAACGGCTACTTGAAGAGCCCGCTCGAAGATTTGCTACCGCCGCTGTCTCCCGAGTTGAACGGCGATTACCAGTCGCATCGTGCGAAACAAATGGAGGTGGCCGAGGAGGCTTTGCGAGTCGTGCAACGGCTCGACCCGCCTGGCTGCGGTGCGCGCAATTTGAAGGAATGCCTGACGCTGCAACTTATACCGGGCATGCCGTACTACGAAGAGTTGAGAACGCTTATCTCGAATCACCTGGAGGATCTCGAAAACAACCGGTTGCCGCAGATTTCCAAAAAGACCGGTTGGTCGATCGATAAAATTCAGGAAGTGTGGCACGAGTTGCGCAAGCTCAAGCCGAAGCCGGGGTCCGATTTCACGGCCACGACGGCACCGAGCGTTACGCCAGATGTGTTCGTGGACCGCAACGAGCAGGGTATTTATGAAGTGCGGCTCGAGGACGGCCAGTTGCCTTCGCTGTACATCAGTCCCTACTACCGCAAACTGCTTCGCGACGAAGGCACGAATGCTGAGACACGAGAGTACATCAAGCGAAAGATCAACTCGGCCCAATGGCTTATCGAGTCGATCGAGCAGCGCCGCAGCACGCTTACCCGCGTGTCGCAGGCGATTGTCGATCACCAAACAAAGTTTCTCGACGATGGGCCGGACCATATCGAGCCGCTTAAAATGCAGCAAATTGCCGATAAGGTGGGCGTCCACGTGACGACCGTGAGCCGAGCGGTAGACGACAAATGGATTCAAACGCCACGTGGCATTTTCCCGCTGAAACGGTTCTTCGTAGGCGGCACCACGAGCGCCGAAGGCGAAGAAGTCGCCTGGGATCGAGTTCGCATCAAGCTACAGGAAATCATCGACAAGGAAGATAAAACCAAGCCGCTTTCCGACGACGCGATCGTAGAAGAGCTCGGCAAGGCGGGCATCACCGTGGCCCGCCGCACCGTGACGAAGTATCGCAAAGCAATGAACATCCCCAGCTCCCGCGGTCGCCGCGATTGGAGCAAGGGAGAGGGCTGAAGAATGGCCCTAGGGGAGTGAACGCTATTGTCGGATTTGGCTTGATTTATGCTGGACACGGATACAATTCAGTCGGAGTGGTAACGAAAAGAGAGCGCGGCAATGATACGAATCGTAGTAAATGACGAAACTAGGCTTCAGTTTCTTATTGCCGGTCGCCAGCCATGTGAAATCGTGGATAAGGCTGGAAATAAGCTCGGCGAGTTCTTGCCAGATCGTCACGATTATGAATGCCCCTTAAGTGAGGCCGAACTCGACCGGATCGAGAAGGAAGGAGGAGGGCGACCCTTAGTTGACATCCTCCGCGACTTGGAAAGTCGTTCATGAAATTTACGGTGCTCTGGTCGCCCAATGCCGAATCACGGCTTGCTAATCTATGGCTGCAGTCCAGTAACCGGCAAAGAGTGAGCGACGCGGCTGACAAGATCGATTCGATACTTCGCGACAACGCGGAGTCGATTGGGGAGTCTCGCGCTGGCAATCGACGGATTTATCACGAGCCACCGCTTGGTGTTATTTATTGTGTTTCCGAAGACGATCGCAAAGTTCTTGTGCTCGATGTATGGCGTTATGGCCGCGATGAACCAAATCTGGGTAAAGGCGAAATTGACCAGTAGCAGGATCATCGGCTAACACTCTCGAATGTTGAAATCGTACAACGAAGCAACCTCCTCGAACGACTTCTCGTGCAGATTCGTAAACCGGGCCACCAGCGAATCCACATCTTCCACTGCATCTCTTGTCAGCAAGCGGAATTTGAATTCGAGGTACGCGGCAAGTTCGTCAGCATTGGCACGGGCGTGGCCTTGGGGGTACATCACGAGGCCGCTGGAGAGTCGGCCTAGCTTTGCGTGGCTGATTTCGACGGTAGTGGGTATGCCGTCCGGATATTTTGCGTCGAACTCGGGGCCGCCGTGGCGGAAGTCGATTTGCTGCATGATGCGGCGGGTAGTCGGTTGAAACAGCGCGGAGTCGTCTTCAGCATAATCGGCCGGGGAAAGCATGAGCCGTCGCCAGCCGTCTTGGCCGCCCCAACCTTGTTGCCGAGCTTCGTAGGCTTTTCGCAACAGAGTCGCCACGATGTACACCATCGAATGGTCAGCACTTTGGCGTGTCATGGGATCGCGCTTGTGCGGGTCGCCAATGATGCTGTACGCGGGCTCGTAGATCATGATTGCCACGTTGAGCAACTCATTAACATCGTCAAGCATATGGGGGTTCGCGGCAATCGCGTCGATCACGCCTTGTATCGCGCCGGCCGATTGATGTTCGTAGAGCCCGAGTTTGAAGTGCATGCCCATGATCGTGAAGTCGTCGCCGGAAGTTGCGAGTGATAAATCGAACGGGCTCGTGTGAGGCTGCTTCTGTGGCTCGAACAGGCAGAAAATGGCTTGAGGGTTTCGCAATATGTCGGCCGGGCCGATGAAACCGCGCATCGCACGCCGCATGCTCAGTACCGCCACTTCGCTGCCGATGGCAGCCGAGGCACCCTTGGAATCGGAGAGTTGATGACCGTGACGAATAGCTCGGAACGGGATGTAATGGGCGACGACCATGCCGATGGCCGACTCGATTTGCTCGGCCGTGGCACCGAGCATGGCTCCATAAACCGCGGCCGAGGCGATTGCGCCATGCACGACATGATCAATCTTGTGACGGTTCAAGGCGAATAGCTCGGCAAGCCGACCGCGAATTTCGTCGAGCGTGGCCATGGCGACGAGCGCTTGCCGGCCGTTCATGCCGGCAAGCTGCGCGCCGGCGATGGCCACAGGGTAGAAATCGTTGTGACCGAATTCACCTGCCGTGGCGTTGCGAGCCGGGTTGTAGCCAAAGTTGGTGCCGTTGGAGTCCCATTCGCGCACAGCGGACGAACAAGCAAGAATTGCCTTCTCTGGATGCACACGCACGGTGCTGCCGAACATCGGCACGCCCTGGGCACCATTAGGAACGGGGTATTCGAGTGCTTCACGACGCAGTACGACCGGCGCGTTGGCCCCGGCGGCTAGCGCACTTACGCCACAAGCCACGCTGTCTAAATGAAACTGCTCGACCTTGTGGAGCACGGTTTCGGACGGGCCAGGATGCCGGCCCTGGATCATGTCGATCGCATATTCGGCGATTCCGCGGGCCTGGTTGGAGTCGCGGGGCAGCGTGACAAAATCTGTCATGGTTCACCAATTGGTTGATAACGGTCGAGACGGGGCGTTTTTCGTCTATTTTTGCCGAGAAATCGACTTGGTAGGGGCGGCTTTCTATCGAGTGAATTCCGTTCGTCGGAGGAGCATACTACAATGGCTCGAATTATCCCTAGCCTGTCTTGCTTTGGTCAACCGCCGTGGAATTGCCTGATACTGCCTCTGATTCTGAATCGTCTGAAAAACCGCTCCCCGAGTTACTGAGTTCGATCGGGCTCGATCTAACGCACGAGCAGGTTGATCTACTCGACCGTTATCGCCAACTGCTTTGGTCGTGGAACGAGAGGATCAACCTTACTCGTCATACGACGATGGAGAAATTCGTCTACCGCGACGTATTCGACACGCAACAGTTCAGTTTGCTCCTGGACCAGAACGAACGCGTGTTGGATGTAGGCACAGGCGGCGGTGTGCCGGGAGTAGTGTTGGGAATTCTGCGACCCGACTTGTCGGTGAGTGTGTGCGAATCGACGCTCAAAAAAGCCCGTGCTGTGGAGGATATCGTTGCCCAGCTAGGGGCAAAGGTGCCTGTTTTTCCCACGCGGGCCGAGGAAGTATTGGAGGTCGGCACGTTCGATACGCTGATCGCACGCGCGGTGGCCCCGTTACATAAAATTCTTTTCTGGATGCAGCCCCGCTGGGATGCGTTCGACCGATTTTTACTGGTAAAGGGCCCCAGTTGGGTCGAAGAGCGTGGCGAATCGCGGCATCGTGGACTGCTGCGCGGGCTAGAGCTTCGTAAGGTGGCCGAATATCAAACGCCCGAAAGCGGCGCAGAAAGCGTGATTCTTAGCATCCGGCGTGAAAACCCCTAACATTCGCATTCAAACATTCAAGGCCATGCGTGAATAAGAGGGGGGGATTGGGATGAAGCAGCAATCTTTCGGGATTTCCTGTCGTGAATGCCTACTGGCTCTTAAATACTAAAATAAAGTACACTTGTGGAATCATTTCTACACGTTACCAACTAGTCAGTTAATTGTTCAGGGGAAACTATCGTGTCTGAAGAACATAAACAAGAAGGCGAACCAACCAACCAGGAACAGGCTCAACGCGCGGCTCGCGTTGAAGTGAACGACAAGAATGCCGTTTGCCTGTATGCCAACTTTTGCCGGGTGACCGGCACACCCGAGGAACTGATTCTCGATTTCGGCCTCAATGCCCAGCCGTTCGGCGTTCCGACCGAGCCGGTGGAAGTAAAGCAGCGTATTGTGACCAATTACTTCACGGCCAAGCGCATGTTGCAGGCATTGCACATGTCGGTGCAACGACATGAGCAAGCATTCGGCGTTCTCGAAACCGATGTGCAGAAACGCGTGGTGGTGAGTGCTCGGCAGCGTCCACAGAGCTAGCTTAGTTAACTCGCAGCGCAAAACATAACGCGTTCCATGCTGGCCTGATGTGGCGGCATGAGAGCGAGTTTTTATTGCGCGGGTTTCTTTGAGGCCTGTCCGTTAAAGCGAGTTCTCGGCTTTTGAGCGAGCCTGGGCGTCCCCGCCCCCGAAGGAGCGGCGGAGGATCGCACGGCTCGCATGACTTCATGCGGTGCGAGCTACAGGATCCAGCGTTGAATAATCCAGCGTTGAATATCGAGGCCGATGACAAATATCATCAGGCTCAAGATAAATGCGAAACCGGCCATGTGCAGGCCCATCACGACTTTCTCATTTGCTGGGCGGCCGCGCAAGCCTTCGTACAGCAAGAACACCATGTGTCCGCCGTCGAGCACCGGGATCGGCAGAAAGTTGATGACGGCCAAGTTCGCACTGAGCATGGTGAGGAAGATCAATAGCTGAGCGATCCCCTGCGACGCGGCATCTCCGGCTGCGACTGCGATTGTTCCTGGTCCGCCCAGCATTTTGAACGGCACCTGGCTGCCGAGCTTTTGCAAGAAGCGGAACACCATCGTCAGCGCTTCGATGGTTTCTTCGAAACCGAGACGCACCGCCTCGCCGAAGCTGGACGCTTGCCGCGTGCGGAACACGGGCATGAATATGTAACCGCGAGATGCGATATATTGCCCCTCAACCACTTGCGGTTCGAGTACCACTTCTGTTGCGTTTTTCTCACCGCGATCGAGTGTGATCGCAATTTTCGTGTCGGCCGGTGCGAATTGAATCGCATCCACGAGAGCGGGCCAACTGTAGTTCTTATCACCGAGTTCGATGTCAATAGGTCCCTGCGCTTTGCCTTCTTCCGGCTTCGGATAGCGAATTTGGGCACTGGCTATCACGTCGCCCTGAGCGACGCCTCCTGTTGCGGCCGCGCTGGCAGGCACGACGGTATGCACTGTGTTACTCACGCGATAGGCGAAACCCACGGCGTCGGCCGCAATCGGCGCGTCCAACGGAATTTCATTGTGAATGGTGGTCGGCACAACCGGTTTCACGCGAAGCGTGACGAGTTCTCCCGCATTGTCTTTAGATGCGCCACGGCGAATCTGGAATTCGACTTCGCGTCCTTCGGCACCAGCCCGTTGCAAGTACTCGGGCAAGGTGATGGGCGTCCAGCCCGCCGTGTCAGCCGGATTCTCGGCAGACGGTTTGCCATCGACCTGCTCGATGACATCCCCGGTTTCAAAGCCCGCCTGCTCTGCCAGCGAGCCCTTTTGAATTGCGGTAATAGGGCCCATTGCCATCACGAGGCCCAGATCGCGTAGCGGTTGCGGAGGCACTTCGAATCGCAGCGTTTCGCTCGGCTGCTCTTCGGAGCCTACATTAGTGGATTGCTTGGCATCTTCCAGCGGTCGACGCACGCCGATCACTACGGGCTTATCGAAATTTTTTGCCGCCTCGGCAATGAACTGCGAGTATTGTTCCACCGGCACATCGTTGATGCTGACGATGGTGTCGCCACCTTGAAGTTTCGTAGGATCCGCTTTTGCATCCTTTTTATCTTTTTTGTCCGTTTGGTCGTTGTTAGTGGCTGGGGTCGATCCTCCCTCCAGCCGCTTTGCTTGCGATGCGGCCGAGCCTTTGAGCACAGGTAGCTGCTTCACTAACTCCAGCGACATTGGCCCGCCGATGCCTACCGTGGCGAGCTCGCCCGCTTGTTGGGTCGGCTTAAGCGTTACGGGCACCACCTCGCCGCTGGCAGCGCGCTCGATGAGGCACGGAATGCCGGTTTCCAAATTGCCAAGCGTCACGCCGCCTTTTAGTTGCAAAAACGTGGGGTCTTTTCTGTCGCCAAGCTGAACGATTTCATCGCCCGGCATAAGACCTGCTTGCCAGGCCGGCGAACCCGGCATGGTTTCCGAAACCACGCTCGGCAGATATTTCACTCCCATGCTGTAAGCAATGGTCGCAAAGATAAACGCCGTGATGATATTCATGATGACGCCGGCCGAAATAATGAGCATGCGTTGCGGCACGCTCTTCGCCAGGTAGCTGCGGCGATCAATGAAATACTTCTCGCCGTTAGGTCCAACTTTTTCTACAGCGTCAGCGCTATTGGCAGCCACTTGCGAATTCTGCATCTGCTCGGCAATGTGCGACGGATCGTCGTCCTGCCCGAACATTTTCACGTAGCCACCGAGCGGCAATATGCCGATGCCGTACACGGTTTCGCCAAATTGCTTGGCGATTTTGTAGCCGCCGATATCGAACCCGACCATGAACTTGTCGACCTTCACGCCGCAGGCCTTGGCCGCGAGAAAATGGCCCAGCTCATGCACGAACACCACGGCACCCAGTGCGACCGCGACTTTGAAGATGACGTCTACCCACCACAGAAGATCCGACGCCGTTATCGCCGCTAATAATTCGATTGCCATCATTCGTTCCAAAGTCGGGAGGGGGGAATCAGGTGTCGGGCGCCAGGTGCTGAAATTCAATTAAGAATCCCAAAACCTACCATCTGACCTCCAACATCTAATTTTCTATTAAGCACAAACCCATCGTGTCACTTGTTGTCGTGCCCAACGATCGAGTTTTTCTAATTGTTCTAGGGTAGGTTTCGCTTCGAAGGGGTGAGATTCCAATACGCTGCGACAGGCCGGAATGATCTCGGTGAAATGAAGCTCTCCGTCGAGGAATGCCTGAACGGCCGCCTCATTGGCGGCATTAAGCACGGCACCGGTGGTACCTCCCGCCCGGGCGCATTCAAAGCCCAGGGCAAGGGCAGGGCAGCGTTCCGCATCGGCCGGCTCGAACTCCAATTGCCAGCGTTGGCTCCAGTCTAGTCGTTCGGCAGCCCCCGGACGCCGATTCGGATACTCCAAGGCGTATTGGATGGGCAACTTCATATCGGGCGGGCTCATTTGAGCCACGATCGAGCCGTCCACGAATTCTACGAACGAATGCACGATCGACTGGGGATGAATCACCACCTCGATCTGGTCGGCCGATACGCCAAACAGCCATCGCGACTCGATAATCTCCAGCGCCTTGTTCATCATGGTGGCCGAATCGATGGTGATTTTCGGTCCCATGTCCCAAGTAGGATGTGCCAGGGCGTCGTCCACGGTAACTTGCTTCAATTGCTCGGGCGACATCTCGCGGAATGGTCCACCGCTCGCGGTAAGGATCACCCGCCGCACTTCCTCGGCTCGGCCTGCCTTCAAGGCCTGAAAAATGGCACTGTGTTCGCTATCGACAGGCAGCAGTCGGGATCCCCGCTCGGCGGCCAGCTTCGTCACCAGTTCGCCCGCCATCACCAGCGTTTCTTTATTCGCCAGGGCGACGTCTTTCTTAGCCTCTAGGGCGGCCCAAGTGCTGGGCATTCCGGCGCTGCCAACAATGGCTGCCAGCACCACATCCACTTCTTCCGCCGCGGCAACCTTTACCAGTGACGAGTGGCCTTGAAGTAACTCCGTGCCTTCCGGCAGTAGCGACCAATCGAAACGCCTCGCTAAAGCGGCATCGGTGGCGATCACCCAGCGCGGCCGAAACTGCTGTGCCTGTTCGAGCAGCCGTTCGAGCTTGTTATGTGCAGAAATGGCCACAGCCCGCAAACGACCGCCGCTAGCTTCAATGACTTCCAACGCGCTGGTGCCAATGCTACCTGTCGAGCCCAACACAGCGACGTTTCGAGTGGTGTCAGACATCCGGCCTTTTGAGCAACTAATGGGTTTGATTCACGATGGAGGCCATGTCGGCATCAATACCGCCGAGTTGGCATCATAATACGCGATACGGCTGCGGATTTGCAGACCGGTACGACACTCGCGCCCCCCGACCAGATATCCCGCTCCTAACGGTCGTGCCGATGTTACGGCCCTATGGTACGAGCGAGCAAAAAATTCTTGCGCCGCACCGTATATTTGAACTGTCGATTTGCCTGCGAAGATTGCGAACCGTCGCGATCGCGGCAAAAATGCGTAAACCTCGGCGAACAGACTATTCTAGGAGGGGTGGCAATTCCCAGCAAGCCGAGCAAAATGCTCGGTTTAGCCTGCTTGGCTGTGGCCGTTCGTTGTTTTTTCTCGCCTCTCGACCTACCATGAATTTGCGGAAAGTGAGTAGGCAAGGCGGTTAAAAACGGCCATCTTATCGTCTCCGACCAAATCTTGCCTGCCCGTTAAATTACCTACTCTTTGCCCCCACCTGGTTCAATGGATAAAGATCACCAACCGCAATCTTCGAACGACAGACCCTCCGATAAGAAGCCGGTCCCTCAACAGGGCGGCAATTTGGTTTGGTATCTTCTCGGGCTAGGTGTGCTGCTTCTGCTCATGGTCACCATGCTCAGCGCCAAGAGCGAGCCAGATATTAGCTGGAGTCAGTTCCTCGAACTCGTAAAGGTTAGCGATCCGACCGACAAGGACGCGGTGGGACACATCGATATCGTGGATCGAAGCGCCGGCGGGTCCGGACGTCTTCGTATCAGCAACCTCTCCGATGTCGAAATCGGTACGACCAAAGTTACCGCTCGAGTGGATAAGCAGGTGCTGGGCGGCACCAAGGATGATGATGCGAAGCCGAGCGGCACACTTGTCGGCAGCAAGGCCAAAGACGAACGCATCACGGTCCACATCGATCGCGATCCCAGCGAACAGCGACTTGCCGCCTTGCTCGAAGAGCACAACATTCCCTATTCGTACGAAGGGCAGCCCAACCCACTAATGAGCTACATTCCGCTGCTGCTCATGACCGGCCTGTTGGTGATGCTGTTCATCTTCATGATTCGTCGCATGGGCGGCGCTGGCTCCCCGATGGCCTTTGGCCGGAGCCGCGGCAAACTGCTCGCCCAAGAAGATATCGACATCGGTTTCGAAGACGTCGCAGGCATCGAAGAAGCAGTTGATGAGCTGCGCGAAGTCGTCGAGTTTTTGAAAACACCCGAAAAGTATCAGATGCTTGGCGGTCGCATTCCGAAAGGCGTGCTGCTTGTAGGCCCGCCGGGTACCGGTAAAACACTCCTGGCCAAAGCCGTCGCTGGCGAAGCAGGCGTGCCGTTCTTCAGCCTCAGCGGTTCCGACTTCGTGGAAATGTTCGTCGGCGTCGGTGCGGCGCGCGTACGCGACATGTTCCAACAGGCCGAGCAGAAAGCCCCGTGTATCATCTTCATCGATGAACTCGACGCGCTCGGCAAAACACGCGGCAGCGGCAACATCGGCGGCCACGACGAGCGCGAACAAACGCTCAATGCGCTGCTCGTGGAAATGGATGGCTTCAACAGCAACAGCGGCGTCATCGTGATGGGTGCCACGAACCGTCCCGAAACATTGGACGCCGCATTGCTGCGCCCAGGCCGTTTCGATCGCCATGTGCTGGTCGATCGTCCCGATGTGAGCGGTCGCCAGGAAATCATCGAAGTCCACCTGCAGAACATCAAAGTCGATGCGGATGTGGACGTGAAAGCACTCGCGGCCATCACCAGCGGCTTCGTCGGTGCCGACCTCGCCAACATGGTGAACGAAGCGGCGCTGCTCGCGGCTCGCAAAGGCCGCAAACTCGTGACGATGGCCGACTTCAACGAAGCCGTCGAACGCTCGAGCGCAGGCCTCGAAAAGAAAAGCCGCATCATGCAGGAAGACGAAAAACTGCGCGTCGCTTACCACGAAGCGGGCCATGCGCTGGTTGCTTCGTCGCTGCCGAATACCGACCCCGTACACAAGGTTTCGATCATTCCCCGCGGCTTGGCCGCACTGGGATACACCATGCAGCGACCCGAGCAGGATCGGTTCCTGATGACCCAAAGCGAGCTGGAAAGCCGCATCCAGGTATTGCTCGGCGGTACCGTGGCCGAGGAAATGACCTTCAGCGACATTTCGAGCGGTGCCCAGAACGACTTGGAACGCGCCACCGAAATCGCCCGCAGCATGGTGATGGATTTCGGCATGAGTAAGCTGGGACGCATCAACTTCCGCGACTCGAATCGTAGCGCGTTCCTGATAAGTGCCATGGAATCGCCTCGTTCACAATACCACAGCGAACAAACGGCCCGCGAAATCGATCAAGAAGTAAAACGCATTCTCGATGAAGGCCTAAACCGCACGCGGCACATTCTCGAATCTCGCCGCGCCGCGCTCGAAGCGGTCAGCCAGGAGTTGATGAAGCAAGAAGTAATCGACTCGACCGAACTCAAGCGGCTCATCGAGATCAACTCGCCAAGCCCGATGATCGTCCCTGGCACCGACGCCGACGGCAAGCGCCGCACCAGCGCCGCCCCCGGCAAACCAGCCCTCGATATCGATGCCTCGGATATGGAAAAGGCCGAAGGTTAGATTTATGGCCACGACATCACGCAGCAATTCCCCCATAAAGCGAGAATTCAATGTCATCATTGAGCGTGATGCGGACGGCTATTACGTCGCCACGGTCCCAGAATTAAGAGGCTGTCATACTCAAGCCAAGTCGCTCGATAAACTTATTGAACGAGTCCGTGAGGCAATTCAGGTCTGCCTAGATGCTCAAGGAGACCCAGACGGCGAACCACAATTCATTGGTATCCAACGCATTCTCGTCTAAAGATGCCACGCCTTCCACGAATTAGCGGTAAGAAACTCATCGCCGCGCTTGAAAAAGCAGAGTTTATCGTGGTGCGTATTCGTGGAAGTCATCATTTTCTAAAGCATAGCGATGGTCGCGCTACCACAGTGCCAGTCCATCGGGCTGAAATAATCGGGCCGGGGTTGCTCGCTAAAATTCTTCGCGATTGCGAGCTAACGGTGGAAGCCCTGAATGAGTTGCTGAACCTAAAAGGTTAACAGTTAAACTCTCGATGAAACGAATGCTTCTAAGGCCGCGTGATTCTCGGCAGGCACTATCAAAGCAACTCGCGGCGAGTGACTCAATACAATTATGTCACGATGCACGGCATCCCAGTGCCAACGTTGAAATTGAGCCCAGGGTAATAGTTGGTGCCGTACGATGACACCGCCATCGCAAACTCGTACGCTCCGATACCACCAAAGGTATGCAATACCGGTGGTAGTTACGATAACCGCCATGTATGACTGCCAGTTGAAGAGTACCCACCAAAGTGACCAGAGTGGGCGATTGTTGTCTGCCATAAGAAAGCTTTGAACCCCCCACATGCTAATGCCTGCAATAATGGTGAACGAGGCCAGAAGAATTCTGGCAATCGCGGGCAAGCCTGGCGCGAGGTAACTGTGTGTTGCCAATACAAAACGTACTGGTCCCGCTTGCTGTTCGACCATGTACCGTTGTCTCGCCATATATCCGATCGCGATTAGTACCAAGACGCCGAATACGCACCAATGAACTACCAGCAGGGGCCGAGCGTCTGCCGGAAATTGTCGAATAAACGCACTCAGCGCCAGAATTACAATCGGTACCAACGCCATCGCAATCAGCAACGATCGAGTGCTAAACCGCACGTCGGTCGGCTCAGAGCGTAAGTTCAGGTGCTCGTCGGAGTCGCTGATTGACATGGCCAAATTCTATCAAGTTCTGCGCAGATTTTGGGCCCAGTCTTGATCAGAATGAAATCTGCGTTTTCAACCAATCATTTCGTCCCAACTCTCATGCTATGTCATCTCGAATTGATTCTGCAGGATTCGCGCAGGCCATGCTTGCTGTGGGACTAGTCGGCATCGGCATACATCTATTTTGGCCGACTATGCCAATCGCAACTCCGTTTGCGGCGATTGCCTTGGGATCAACGCTTGCCATTGCGTACCAGTTTCCTGGCCGTGTGATCCTACTGGTCAATCTGTTTGCCTATGCCAGCCTTTATTTGCTGCTTCTCACGGCGCTGGCCGACCTGGTCGGACGCAGTCAGCCACAAGGCTTTACGTTATCGCAGATTGTGGATTTAGGGATTAGTGCGGCCGTAATCCTGCTAGTTTGCAAAAAGTGCGTAAGCCGCTCGCTGTTTCGCCAAGTGTCCTAGTAGTCGTCGGTGTTCCAAATGCACCGCGATATGGTGTGGGTGTATATTTATAGGTCCAGGGCGGCTGAGGAGGCTGGTGTCACACTGTAACCGTCATTCCCGCGCAGGCGGGAATCCAGAACTTCCGCTCGACACTCTAGATTCCCGCCTGCGCGGGAATGACGGTTGAGCGCTTTAGAGAATTGCCCAGCAGTTGGTAGCGATCCAACGGCGAGCTAACTCTGGGCCTCTCCCCACAGCGTCAGCACCAGCCGCCGCCGCCCGCCATGGCGACGGTGTTCGCACAGGTAAATGCCCTGCCACGTGCCCAGGGCCAATGATCCATTAGCGACCGGGATGGTCACGCTGCTGCCAATCATGGCGGCCTTCACGTGGGCCGGCATGTCGTCGGGGCCTTCCATCGTGTGGCTGTAAGGAAAATTCTCCGGGGCGATTTTGTCGAACGCCATTTCGAGATCGGCCGGCACGTCCGGGTCGGCATTCTCATTGATCGAGATCGACGCTGACGTGTGCTGGATAAACACTTGCAGCAATCCCACCTGAAACTGGGAAATCTCGGGGAGGCCTGCTACCACCTCCCGGGTGATCAAATGGAATCCCCGCAGCTTGGCCGCGAGCTGAATTGTTCTCTGAATCCAGGCCATAGTTCTTCTCTTCGCGCACGATTTTTGCAGGAATGCGCAAATCGGTACTTTTTCCGAATTTGACGTGAACCTTATCCCTTACCTGCGCATAAGTGTCCAGTGAGGCACTACAAACGTTTGGAGGCTTGCAGACGCTCGATTTTGCCATGAAACGCTGAGCATTTTTACCCAGGTAACAAACTCTTCCGTTCCGTGCGGTAGAAGCCTAAAAAGTGCTTGTTTTCTGCGGTTAAAAAACTTGACATTGGCAGCCAGTCGACAATAATCAGTTGTTCACGGCAGTTTAATACCTGCTTAACCGGCTGCCCACCAAAGATGTTCCCACCTATGAATCTAGGCCGGTTTGCGAGGTTGGATTCTCGCCTGGAGTGGCTTCGCTAGGATGGCAAAACCGAGCCGCTGTTGCTTCTTTGACATCTAACCTTCGCATTAGGAGTTGACTTTATCATGCCAGATCCAACACTCAAGAACGTCTTCGAGGCCATCCTCAAGTACGGTCATGACGAGGATTTCGCGCCCCGTGACGACGACTACTTCAAGGCCACCCAGGCTCCCGCCGGCACCCGCGAAAAGCTCGAAGTGCTTGCCGAACGGGTCCGCAGCGGCCACCCGCTCTGGCATGAAGACGACCGAGCCGATTACACCGGTTTGACCGGGGCCATCCGCCCCCGCGACTAGTGTCGCCCTCTTGCGAAAAGGTTTGCGGGCTACACCGCCGAACTCAGAAACTAAAAACGCCGTTGCAACTTTCAAGGTTGCAACGGCATTTTTTTGTATCGACTGGTGAACGGCCACTTTGGCACTGCCCCGCTTATTGCTACACGCGACTCGGCGTTGCAGTGATTGTACGGAAGGGGGGCTGCTGTGTGGCACTCCCAGTTATGCTGAGTGCCGTAATGGTGCGGACTCTTCTAGCACGGTGGCTTCTACTATCTCGGCCACCACTTGTTCTTTGGGTTCTAGCTCGTCTCTTAAAACCAGCACATTGCTGGGGGCGTCGATGCCGATTCGCACCTTATCGCCCGAGATTTTCACTATCGTAATAACAATCGAATCGCCTAGCCGAATGCGTTGCGATTCCTTTCGCGAAAGCACGAGCATCGATCAACCTCCGTGTATGTTGAAGCAGAAGTGTAGTTATGTATACCACACTGCCGCTGACCCGTCAATAAGTTTGTTCCAACCGCACCCAAAACTTTGAATTTTATCCCAATTAGCTTGGTAGCTAACTGGAAATGCTAAGCACGTCGTCGATTCGGGGAGCAGATTCAAGCTGTGTTTTTCGGAATCGTTCGCCCCGAGAACCGTAAAACAGGATGGTGTTGCTATCTGTTTCCCAAATGGCTGTCAGGCATAGTGAGCGTGGCCCATACAACGCAAAGTACAAACCACACGGTTCGCCGCCTCGTACTAGCACTTTTTCATATAAGGGGAATGAATTCGTTTCGAGTCGATCCTTTTCACAAAGTGTTTGATTTACAAAGCTGCGTATGGCATGTAGGTCATCAAGCCGCTGAACTTCCGTCGGCATGTGAAACAAGCCCTTTATTTATGAATAGTTCTGAATGATATCTCCGTGGTTTGGACCGAGTCGGTGCATACCTACTCCCCGGAACCCGTGGCTCGAACTGGAAATTCGTACGCTCGATTCCCCATCAAGGAGGCGCTCCGAGCATGGAATCAGATCGAAGGGATTAACCTGTAGAGGGAGAGCTGGGTCGCCCCAGAAGAAAGAAGTCGCACCTTACCGTCCGCACAAGATATATCGGTAACCCAATAGCGGTAGCTTTGGTGGAGTTTGAGATTTGGGATGACTCGGAATCTTGGGTTGAGTGGGTTGTTGCGATTCTGCTCTTCGCCATCAGCCCTGCACCAACGGAAACGAGCCACGTACGCAGATTGATTGCCCACAATCATTGTCCGCCGTGAGTTTGGCCTCCGGAATCATAGTACAGTCCAGCATGCGGACCCTGTTTTGTAGCAAACATCTGTCTCTGTTGCGCGAAGGTCATCTCCGGTCCCGAATACCACGGCCGAAATGTGGGTGCCTCGGATTGCGATAAGTCCTCTCTATCGTGGAGTTTCCATCCTAGGCGTTCTGAATTGGCAGCCAATGTCGGCCGATCAACTGTTAGCACATAATGGCAAGTCGAAACTCCCTCGATCGTGGTTTCGACCTCACTCTGATTCGGGCATTGAAAGAGCTTGGGACGGGCAATTCGTCCATTATTGGGGATTTCGTGTTTCAAGGCGTCCGCAAGCTCGTTCTCTTCGATGTATTTCAACACGTCGATTGTCCATCGCTCATAAGCTGGAAAGCGTTTCCGAGCGGAAATTGAACGGCTGAGCGCGAATCCAAGTTGGCGCACATTGTTCTGACACTGGACTGTTAGCGCACGATTGCGTGCCGACTGCAGCGCGGGCAACAGCATCACGAGCATGATAGAGATGATAAAAAAGACGACGAGTAATTCCACCAATGAAGCGCCGGGGCGTTGGATCGCGTGTTTCATGACGGCGGCCCGCCTAAATGAGAAGAGATTGGCAAACCACCCTTTGCCCGCGCCGTATTATCGTTCCGCGACGCGAATTCCGCAATCAAGCAATCGTTGTGGCGTAAATGCCTGACGCACGGTTACGCTACTCGGGAAAGACCAGAGCATGGCATACCAGCCCACAAACCTAAAAAACGCCCAGGACAACGCGCAAACCAAGAAAAACCCCGTAGCGTGAGTGCTTCCGCACCCACGAATTGTGCTCGGGAATTAACCACAGAGACACGGAGGACACGGAGAAGATTAGGATTCAGGATGGTGGATACGGGAGCAGGGCCAAGGCATTCAATAGATCCCCTGCCTCCTGCATCCACCTATCCCGCATCCTGCAAGCACGTAGCGTGGGTGCTCCGCCCTCACGAATTATTATGCTCGGAACACTAATCCCACTAATCTTCACTAATCCCAATCCAACTTAAAAATTCACCCTGAAACATTACTTCACCCAATCAGCGACAATTAGCGTTCCAAAAAACTCTTCCGAATCTCCGTGCCCTCCGTGCCTCTGTGGTTATTCCGAAAATAACCGGGCAGCGTTCCTCAACTTTTCAGCAAAACCGAAAAACCCGCTTGCTCGAAATGATGATCCGCCGTGAGCGCGTCCGTCAAACCGTGCTGTTCCATGACGGTGAACGAAATACAGTCAATCAGCGACCATTCTTTGTCCGGACGACGCTTGTAAAGATCGAGACCTTGCGCTACCAATTCCGTTGACGCGGGCACGATCGTCGCCGTCGGATCGCCACACAAACGTTCCCACAGGGCGACCGCCCGTTCACGCGATTCCACATCTGCCAGAGCGTTTACCAGCTCGACGAACACGAACTCAGTGATTACGATGGGCCGCCGTAATTCGCTGCTGACACGAACCGCATTCTTGTGATGCTGGTCGCGGGGACACTCAATAGTGCCACGTAGAACGAAGCGTCGGCAAAGACAGGCGTCATTGGCGCTTGGGCGTACCGTAAAGGTAATGATCGAGATTGACCGAAGCATCTGGCGGCAGGTTGTGTACCGTGCCTACGAAATCCTTCATTCGTTCCAGTAGCGTGGGAAGCTCATGATCGCTCTGACTGCCCCGTACTTCTTGGCCCTGTAAGAAATATTGTGTCAGCTATCAGCATTCGGTAGAAACTTGTTCAC
>CAZTWS010000024.1:0-43533 GCA_964618225.1 uncultured Planctomycetaceae bacterium | reverse complement strand
TGAACAAGTTTCTACCGAATGCTGATAGCTGACACAATATTTCTTACAGGGCCGCAGGGCGCACTTTTGAACTACCAAGGCTAGTGCATAGCTTGTACAAATGGTTCTACTGACGGCCCCGATAGATCGCCAGATTCTATTTTAACAACCTTTGCGCCCGTAGCTCAGCTGGATAGAGCAACGGACTTCTAATCCGTAGGTCGCAGGTTCGAATCCTGCCGGGCGTGCTCTATTTTTGCGGCCTTCTTTTCGCTCTTCTCGCCGCTGGTGTCACCTTGGGCTGCCCAATTGCATCAGCCGTCGGCACGTTGGTTGCATGTATGTGCGGACTCAGCAAATTCGCCTCCGATTTTCGTGGCAACCAGCAATTGTGATGCCAAGCCCGCCTACCATGATCACAACCTATCAAATGTTCTGGGCCGACCTGCTGGCCAACATCGATCAGCAGATTGCCCATGTTCAATCGTTCAAAATCGAACGGGGCGACGATGAGCTATTGCTGACTGTTGCCAAGGTGCTAAGTGATCTCTACGATTCCCGTGACCAAGTCACCGCGCAACTCATGTCCAGGCCGTGAACGACTATCCACACCTTGTGGCTTTTGCCCACCGGCGCGTGAAAGCTCTTCACACTTCCAATGTGGTTTGCTCTAACGCGATAAACAACTAACGGTCGTTTACGCCAACTCTTTTCGTTGAAGCGACCTGGATAGCATTTTGCTTTGTTGAAAACATACTGTAGGAGGCCTCTCTGAGGCCGATTACGAATGCCACTTGAGAACGGTATCGGCGTCGGAGACGCCTCCTACATTTGCATGAGGCATGTGTTTTCAACAGAGCAATAGCATTTAAGCGCCCGAGAATCTTGGACAATTCACCGCCCCGGCGTTACAGAATCGCTCCTAACGTGTTGCTAGCGGTCACCTCGATATTGCAAGTCGTTTTGGCGTACTGGCGTTGGAGGGGCGGCTTTATAGTGGGGGTGGTATACTGCGTGCAATCTCGCTACTCAGCCAGCTATAAAACCAGCAAACAGGTATCGTTTTGGTCATTGCTTCACTATTTCAACCGAGTGGCTATCTGGGCATTTTTATCTTCCTGGTGCTCACGGGTTGTGGTCTTCCGATCCCGGAAGAAGTGGCGATCGTAATCGCCGGCGTTCTAAGCGCCGAGGGGATTCTCCGTGTCGAGTGGGCACTTGCCACTTGCCTGGCAGGTGCGCTCGTCGGCGATTCTTTGCTCTATGCTATCGGTTACCGCTGGGGTGCCAGCTTGCTGACGCTCCATCCTGTGCTGGCTAGCTTACTTCACGCCGACCGCGCGAAACAGGTTGAGCTAGCGATCGAACGGCACTCCTTCAAGGTGATGCTGTTGTCACGGTTCATGATTGGAGTTCGCGCACCCGTCTATTTAGCGGCCGGCGTCGTGAGGATGCCCTACCGTCGATTTTTTTTGACGGATTTGCTCGGTGCCACGCTTGTAGTCGGCCTTGTTTTTGGCATTTCTTATGCGTTTGGTGCCGACGTAATCTATTGGATTCGCAGGGCCGAATGGACAGTGACACTGGTGATACTGTTGGCAGTAGCCATCGTGGGTGGGTTACTGTACTACCGAAATCACCAGCAAATCATGCGCATGATTTTCCGCAACGGTCCGCCCGCAGAATAAATGCTTCTCTAAATTCTTAAGCGACATACATAACCCTGGGGGATCAAGGCGGGAATGACTCGCAAAAAACCAGTCACCGGATCATTTGTCGCGCAGTTCCCATTAGTAGCAATTGAAATGCTCTCGTTAGATTATTGCTTACGCGTTGTTCAGAGACAAACTACAATCAAAGCTACTTGTTGTTAAGCAATAGTTGTACAGGCACCAATGATGTTCGCTATGTATTGCTTTCGTTATGTCGGACTAGCTGTTTTTCTTCAGCTACATATAGCACTCCAACCAATAAGCTCCGAATGTGGGGCGCAGGAAGTGGTGCTGCATGCTCTCAAGCAGCAAAACGCAGTCCAGGGCTTCCCCAATGAACTTCTAAATTGGAAGCCGTATCGAGCCAATCCATTGTTCACCTCTTCAGGCCCAGGCCATTGGGATACCAAGATCCGTGAACGTGGCTGGATTCTTAGAGACAGCGATACCTATCATTTATGGTTCACGGGATACGATGGCACGCGCGAGGGATTGAAGAAATTGGGACATGCTGTCTCCTCCGATGGCATTCGGTGGACTCGATCGCCAGTTACCCCTCTGAGAGGTGGCCATTGGGTCGAAGACATGATGGTGATCAAACACGGCAACATGTTCTATATGTTTGCCGAGGGCGATCACAATCACTTTTCAGTAATGCTTAGCTCAGAAAATGGTGTCGATTGGAAATGGAGAGGACGACTCGATGTGCGCATGGCGGATGGAAAATCACCAGTAACAGAACCGGTTGGCACACCGACCGTATGGTTCGAAAACGATACTTGGTATTTGTTTTATGAGCGCATGGACAAAGGGATTTGGCTAGCCACTACAAAAGACATCGAGTCACTTAAATGGGTCAATTTGCAAGATGATCCGGTTCTTGTACCAGGTCCCGCCGAGTACGACAGCGACATGATCGCGCTGAATCAGATTTTCAAATACAAAAACAGCTATTATGCGATCTACCATGGAAGCGGCAAATCGATACCACGCACTTGGAATACCGATATCGCGCGTTCGACCGATCTAATCCACTGGACCAAGTATGCGGGGAACCCGCTTGTGGAAGACAACAAATCAAGCGGTCAAATGGTACCGGTTGGTCTGGGCTTCCGCTTATACACGATGCACGATCAGGTAGATTTGTTCGAACAAGATATCCCCATCGAAAAAAACTAGGATGGCGATGTCGGTTGATGGTCGAATTTGGACGCCCACATTCACGCAAAAGCAATTGCCAAACGATTATTTGCGTTTAGCACGGACGCCTGGTTGAACAAAGTGCCGTGTATGCTTCAGCGCGATGATGCCCAACATGGGTAAATGAGCAGCCGTGATCGCTCCCTTAACTTTGAAGCGTAAATCGGTGGCTGTTTTTAAATTTTCAAAGATTGCTATCGAAGATTGATCGGCCGGCGATTTGAGATAAGTGCCGCAAGAACCAATGGTGCCTAAACGGTGGGAATCGCTGCCGACCGTTAGCCGCTTACCGCATGTTTCCGAGTAGGCCTTCGCTTTCAGATTTGCTTGCTTATGTACTCCGCCGTTGTGAAGCTCAATAGCATCTACACCGTTCATAACGGTTTCAACAAACGGCATTCCTCGCCGGCCCTGTTGATAATCCAGTGATTTGCGACCAAGTGCAAAAGGATGGGCTAGCGAGATATATGCCCCCATCTCGCGAGCCACCTGAAGACAACGCTCGGCCTGAATCCATGAACGAACCATGAAACGTGTTCGCAGAAATGGCTCCACGGCATCCACATAAAACTCTTCGAGTAAGCCGGGAGACGAAAAATAAACAAGCAGATCAATGCCCTCTTCGGTGCCGACTTCGATACCTGGCAAGATCGGCACCTGTTCGCGTTCCGCCATGCTGGTAGACCCACGAATTTCATTATGGTCGGTAACAGCGATCCCCATACCGCGATCTCGGCAGTAGCGCTCAATCCTCGGCACCCCGGCGAAACCGTCAGAGTAAGTCGTGTGAACGTGTGTGTCGATGAGCAGTTCTGCCTGCTCAGAAAAATCGCGAGACATGGGGCACAGAAGCAGTATAGGAAACGAATGGCAGAGAGTTGCCAAAGCGGCGCAATAATACGTTGTAATCGAGCTAGTGGCAAGCTAACAGAACGGCACGCCCCCTATTGTTTACGGTCTTTCGGCTGCCTTGCTGAGAACCAAAAAGGCAAGACAGTTTAATACTATACCGATGCGGCTACACGCTGCCACCCGAGTATTGCAGCAGCATATTGATGATAACGCAGACCATGATAATCGCCACGCTCGTTAATAAGGCGAGAGCGGCCCACGGTCCCATACGCGCTCGCCGATCGGTTTGATAGGCCAGCCACACGATACAAAACATGAGCAGTGGCGTCATAAACACCCCCAGAATGAAATGCCCCGATTGCACGTGCTTCTCTGGCTGATTAGGAACTGCCAGGAACACAAGAAGCAAGCCGACCAGCCACAGTGATTGAATCCACTGATGACAGCGATGAACGAGCCGATGATCATTACGATCGATTAGTTTGAACGTGCCAAGCAGGTCGGCAGCCATACGACCGCTAGCGGCAGCAACAACAACTAGGGTGGAGTACAGAGTACAAAATGCGCCAGCTATAAATATCACCTTAGACCATTCTCCCCACGATTCCGTAAACACGCTTGATATTTGATCGATCACCTCGGGCCCTTTTATCTCGGCCCGATCGCGAAACAACACGGCTGCACCAAGCAAGAAAAACGCCGCCGTAACAACGGTAGCGAGCAAGGTAGAGAACCCCGCATCGAGCCAAATCCATCGCACCCTTTGTCGTACTCGATCGGCCCATCCCGCGCTCTCAGGATCCCCCAACTCGCGCGCATATCCTTTTTCAAGTATCCAGTAGGGGTACATCAGTAATTCATTTGCTGCTACTCCGAGCGCGCCCATCAAACTAATTACTGCGAATGCGGCCTCTCGACGGTTATCGCCCAGCGAAAATGTGAGACCAGACATTACTTCGCTCATCGAGATGCGATAATCGGTACTTTGAATCAACAGCACCGCGATTCCCACCGAAATACTGAAGCCGCCTACGAGAATCATCACCAACAACTCAAGCTGGCGATACCAACCGCCCCAAAGCAGCGCGACCGTCAACAACACCATGATCGCGCCCCACAGTCGCATCGAAGTGGCATGAGACCCACCGATGGGCCAAATACCGTTCATCAGTCCCGCCAAAGCACCGATGATGCCAATGATCGTCATCATTGCCGCGAAGTAGCCCACGACATAGAGCACGACTACCCACGAGGCACCGGCCAATCGTGGTCCTGGCAGGCGATTCAGTGCTTCAAAGGTCGTGCGATTATGTACCAAACAGTGACGAGCGATTTCCACCTGCAAAAAATATTTGATAACGCAAGACAGCAGGACCACCCAAAGCAACACGAAGCCGAACTTAGCCGCCTGAACCGGCGTGTTAATGAGTTCGCCGCTACCGATTACCGAACCTGCAACGACAACCCCTGGCCCAATCGCGGCAATAGCGCGCATCAAAGTCCCTGCCGTTTTTGTTTCGACCATGCAATGTTCTCCGCCTGGATCAAAGTTTTCGAGCACTCGCGATTATCTAAACCAGTAGATATGCCGCTTCTCAAATAAAACAGTGGTTTCTACTTCCGTGGAAATGTATAACAGATTCTCGACAGGCAAGGTAGCAATGCTGGCTGAGGATTTCTATGTCGCTGCTAATTAAGAACGGAACGATCACGACCGCCATCGATCAATATGTAGCCGATATTTTTTGCGAAGGCGAAACAATCACAGCAATTGGTTGCAACTTGGCAGCCCCCGCCGGTGCCGAAGTGATTGACGCCACAGGAAAATATGTTTTTCCAGGATTCATCGATCCCCACGTACACATCTATCTGCCCTTCATGGGCACGTTCTCTAAAGACGACTATGACTCGGGTAGCCGAGCTGCACTAGTTGGTGGCACAACGACTTTAATAGAAATGTGCTGCCCGAGCCGTGCTGAGGAACCGATGGACGGTTTCAATCTGTGGCTCTCTAAAGCCGAGGGAGTCTCGGCTTGCGACTTTACATTTCATATGGGCGTATCGCGATTCGATGCATCGGCAGAAGAACAACTGCGGCAGATCGTCAAACGCGGAATCGCGTCTTTCAAGATATTCCTGGCCTACAAAGGCGCATTTGGCATCGACGATGCCGAACTTTTCAATACCTTGCGCCTGGCAAAAGAATTAGGCGTAATCGTCACTGCTCATTGCGAGAATGAAACACTCGTCTCTGAGCTGCAAAAGCAATTAATCAGCAGTGGTAAAATAGGGCCAGAGTGGCACGAACCTTCAAGGCCCACTCGAGTTGAAGCAGAGGGGGTACACCACCTGATGACATTCGCAGAACTGACGGGCGCGCATGTGTATGTGGTCCACACGAGCAATAGCGAAGCAATCGACGCAGCCGCAAAAGCCAGAACGCGAGGCGTTCAAGTATGGATCGAAACCGTAGCTCCCTATCTCGTGCTTGACGAAACCTACGCTCAAAAACCTGATTTCGAGGGAGCCAAGTTTGTAATGTCTCCCCCACTGCGTGCTAAATGCCACCAAGATGCTATTTGGAATGCGCTCAACTCGCGCGTCATCAGTACGATTGCCACAGACCACGCTCCGTTTGATTTCGAAGGACAAAAAGAGATGGGTCGCAGCGACTTTACAAAAATTCCCAACGGTATCCCAAGCGTCGAAGACAGAGTAAATCTGGTTTATACTTATGGGGTAGGGCGGGGGCGCATCGATCTGCATACCTTCGTCGACGCATGCAGCACCCAGGCGGCAAAGCTCTTCGGTCTATTTCCACGCAAGGGCACAATCGCACTTGGCAGTGATGCTGATTTAGTCGTCTACGATCCTACTTACCAAGGTAATATCTCTCAGAAAAACCAGCAGATGAACGTAGATTACAGCGCCTTTGAAGGTTGGGACATCGAAGGACGACCTGACGTAGTAACAGTTCGCGGAAAAATCCAAGTGCGAGACGGTAAATTTGTCGGAGCGCTGGGCCATGGAAAGTTGCTCGAACGTCAGCCAACCCATTTTTAATCCTTGGTGAACCTGACTGCTTATACGTTTACTATCTCATGCTATCTCAACCGATTTATTTTTGGCTTCCGAAATAGTTATTCTATTGGACGACGAAATGCCACCCTGGCATCTTGGTAGCCGATTTTCCCAACGTCATATCGCGTGCAGCACGACTATTCAGCGTTATTTCTCGCAAATCAGCCCTGCTTCTAGACGCGTTTCACCAAATATCGGCAGCGATACCATCGCGGCACACCAGTTGCTTTGAACTCCTCTGTGAACTGAATTGACAGACGCCGGCAAGCCAACGTCTGCTGATCCGGATTCGATTTAGTGAGCTATAACGTCGCGTACCGACGAACCTAGGCGCGACCATTCAAGACATTGAATAGGAGAAATCTCATGTCAGTCACAATTCAAACATTGCGCCGTTCGCTTGCTGTTGCACTCACCGGCGTGGCACTCATCGCCACCGGCTGTGCCGATAGCACTACCCCACAAGATGTATCCGATGCAAGAGAAAATCTGCGTGAGGAACAGCAGGACGTTGCAGAAGCTCGCCAGGAAGCTCAAGAAAATATCGCCGATGCACGAGAAAATGCTCGGGAGGTAATCGTCAATAAACCGATTACCGAAGAAGCAAATGAAGAGATGGTCGAGGCACAACGTGACTTGGCGGAAGCTCGTCAAGAAGCAAATGAAGCAATCCGAGATGAGCAAGAAGACGTTGCAGCGGCGGCGGCTGAACTGAGAACCGAAGAGCAACGGTTGGCTGCCACCCAGGCGCGCGATGCCTATGTAAAAGAGGTTGAAGGCCAGCTCACGTCGATTGAGAACGATATCAATCAACTGGAAACTCAAGCCTCGAACGCTGAAGGTGCCGACAAGGATGCCCTTGATCTTCGCATCCAGGCCTTGCAAGCCCACCATGATCGCGTCGAAGAAGCACTCGACCACCTAAAGAGCGCCGATTTGGCCGAGTGGCAAAACCACAAGCAGCATGTTCGTACTGCCATGCAGGAACTAGATGCCTCGCGTAGCGTGCGGTAACCCAGGTGGTTAACTGCTTAACAAAAAATGCAAGTCGGCTTTTCTCATTCGGAAAAGCCGACTTTTTAATTGATAAAGTCGATATTTCTATTGAGCACAGGGCATCATTCAGGCTGTTGAAAAACACTGCTAGCCACGTGCTAAAGCATCTGTCTGTTTAACAAAATCATCGCCTGCCCACTCAGCATCCGACTTAATCATTTGCTTCCGGTCGTGTTCTGCTTTTTTAGCTGCGCGAGCCTCGGCTTGCCGTCGAACAAGATCCGCATGAGTCGTAAAGTATTGTAAAGTGTGTCCCTTAAAGTCCTCGAGTCGCTCGAACTTGTGCTTTTCCATAAAGGCAAGCAGTTGTTCTTGCATCTCACGAACCATGGGGTAGCCAAACTTCATCACTCCCGTACACACTTGCACCGTGTCGCATCCCAAAAGAATGAATTGAGCGGCATCAGTCCCCGTCTCAATTCCACCGATACCGCTAAGCGTACGGCCCGGAAACTCATTCTGAATCACCTTGGCAACTTCCATGCACATCCGCAGGGCAATCGGCATCACGGCTTGGCAAGAGTAGCCGCCCGGAGTCGTGTAACCTTCGACTGAAGGTTCTGGCCGCAACGTTTCGAGATCAACACCTAGCACACTACGAATCGTGTTGATCGCGGCAATCCCATCGCAGCCTGCCCGAAGTGCGGCACGCGTTGGATCCTCAATATGCGTGACATTGGGCGTCATCTTGGCCCAAACCGGCTTCTTCGCCACCTCCATTACCCAACCACACACCTCTTCGAGAATATCGGGGTTCTCCCCCATCGCGGCACCCATCTTGCGCTCAGGCAATCCGTGTGGACACGACATGTTGAGCTCAAACGAATCGACCCCCGCATCCTGGCAGCGTTCCACAATTTCGTGCCACGCATCGCGGTTATACTCCTCCATGATCGACGCGATCAGAATGCCATCAGGATACTTATCCTTAACCTGCTGGAACTCCTTAATCCACGTATCGAACGGCCGATCGGAAATCAGTTCGATATTTTCCCAACCATAGATCTCGCCCGACTCCCTGCTGCGAAGGCGTGCATACCGCGGCTGCACATTGATAACCTTCCCGGCATCAAGGCTCACCGTCTTGCAAATCACTGCTCCCCAGCCTTCGTCGAAAGCCTTGCCAATAACATTGGCATTCGTCCCCGGTGGCCCCGACCCGATCACAAACGGGTTAGGAAGTTTTAGACCGTTAACTACAGTTTCAAGTGTGGCCATTTTCGATCTTTATTTCGACAGGATTTACAAGATTAACCGGATCGGATCCTAATTACGGACCTTGCTTAATTGGCGAACTTTACGCCTCACTTCTACCCCACCAGCACCGAAGTTTATAAGGAGCCCAACTGGCTTACGCGTAGCAACCAAATAGTTCACAAGCTGCACTTCATGCGACTCGATCAACTGTCGCACGGATTTGAGTTCAACGATAATTTGCTCATTCACAATTAGATCAGCTTCATAATGCCCAACTACCCGACCACGATAATAGACTTTAATCGGTTTCTGACACTCTGCAGTCAGCTCCCGCTCAGATAACTCAATGGCCATGCAAGATTCATATGACTGATTTCAGAAAGCCGAACCCTATTTCATTATAAACTGTATAAGCTGCTCCAATGCTTTCGTGGGTAATCGTTTCGAGTTCCACAAGAATCCCCCCAATGATCCCGTCAATCTTGTTAATCCTGTCAAAAAACTACTTCCGGATGCTGCCTAGCACCTCATCCAGCATCGCCACCATATAATCGGCATCATCTTTTGTAATGCACATCGGTGGTTTTATGCGGAGCGTATTGCCAAATAGCCCGCCCTTGCCAATGAGCACGCCACGCTCTTTCATTAGCTCCATCACGTCGGCTGCCTCGGTGTTGGCCGGTTCTTTCGACACACGGTCTCGCACCAGTTCCACACCAAGCATCAACCCTAATCCGCGTACTTCGCCAATCAGCTCGTGCTTTTTCTGCAACTCGAGCAGAGCACCTTTCAGATGTGTGCCGACTTCAAGCGCATTCTGTTGAATTCCCTCTTCGTCGATGATTTCGAGCGTGGCTAAACCTTGCGTCATGCTAATCGGGTTGCCGCCAAACGTATTGAAATGAACCCGGTTCTTCATAACTTCTGAAATGCGAACCGTGGTCGTCATCGCCCCCAACGGTGCGCCGTTGCCGATACCCTTGGCCATCGTGATCATATCCGGCACAACATCCCAATTTTGGTGCGACCAGTAATGATACCCCGTGCGACCGAACCCGCCTTGCACTTCGTCGGCAATGCAAATACCGCCGTGCTGCCGAACGATATCGTACACAATTTTGAAGAATTCCTTGGGCGGTGTCACGGTGCCGCCCACGCCTTGAATCGGCTCGCCGATAAAGCATGCAACTTCGCCCGGCGTCTCGTATTGAATCACGTTCTTAATGTCGTGCGCGCACTTCACTCCACACGACGGATACTCCAACCCAAAAGGACATCGATAACAATAACCGGCCAGCGCATGATGCACATTCGTCGTGTTGTTCGACTTGAATTTCCAGGTGCCGTGGGCTGTAAGGCTCATGGGTACCGAGGTGCCGCCGTGATACCCATTGCGCAGTGCAATAACATCCTGGCTACCCGTGTACTCGCGAGCCGAAAGAACCGCTACCTCGTTTGCTTCGCTACCGCTATTCGTAAAATAAGAGCGAGTAAGACCGGTCGGCATTTTCTCTGCCAGCTTTTCCGCAAACTGCACGATCGCCGGATGCAGGTAAATTGTCGTCGTGTGCTGCAACTTGCCCGTTTGTTCGCGCACACGCTCCACCACTTTGGGATGGCAATGCCCCACACTGACCGTGACGATGCCAGCGAACGCATCCAGATAACGCCGCCCCTTTTCATCCCACACATATTGCATGTGGCCTTCGACGATCATCACCGGCTCACGGTAGTAGGTGATGATGCCAGGCGAAAGATACTGATGCCGCAGCGCGAGAACCTCATCGCGGCTGGGCCCATCGTATGGCTGGGGCGTATGATTGATGATCGGCAGCGAGGCACGCAATTCCGTGGTCACGGCGAAAACTCCCTGGTAAGAGTCGAAAATCGTCCGAAGCAACCCACAATTCTATCGCCGCCTGCAAAAAGCTGCTATATCGCAGTGTAATCAATTCGGCCGACGAAGTGAATCGCATGGCATAGAGAACAACCGCCCATGTCGTTCAACCATAACATTTCAGGTTACCTACCGCGGGCTACAACCATACTTGTTTGCAATTGACCTGCCCGGCTGTGCAAGATTAACTGAACAAGTCGCAGGCGCAACCCATCTTCTCTCACGGCACCTCTATGGATCGAAGCGAACCCACTTCCGTCGTCAACGATGGCATCTACGAACTCACCGCCGACCTGAGTGGCTCGCCCTATTACAGCCACGACATGGCCCCGGTTCCGCGTTCAGGCCGACGATGGTCGACTCGCGACATGGCCGTGCTGTGGATCTCCATGTCGGCCTGCGTGCCCACTTACATGCTCGCCTCGGGAATGATCGAGGAGGGCATGAACTGGTGGCAGGCAATCCTCACTATTTTCCTTGGCAACGTCATCGTTCTGGTGCCGATGGTGCTCAACGCCCATGCAGGCACCAAATACGGCATTCCATTTCCAGTGTACTGCCGCCCTTCGTTCGGATTGCTCGGTGCCAACGTGCCTGCGCTTCTGCGGGCTCTCGTTGCCTGTGGCTGGTTCGGCATTCAAACATGGATCGGCGGCTGGGCCATTTACAAAATCCTCCTGGAGTTCATTCCCTCCTGGAAGGAGCTATCAAAAATCCCTGGCATCGATATCAACGTTGCCCAAGTCGGCTGCTTCATGTTTTTTTGGTCGATCAACATGTGGGTAATCTACAAAGGCATTGAATCGATCCGCATACTGCTTAACATCAAAGCGCCTTTGTTGATTGGCCTCGGCCTCATCCTATTGGCCTGGGCATATTATGCCGCAAACGGTTTTGGGCCGATGCTTTCCAAACCTTCAGCATTCGCCGAAGGGCAACCGAAGGTAGGCCAATTTTGGCCGTTCTTCTTCGCATCGCTTACGGCCAACGTCGGATTCTGGGCAACCCTATCGCTGAACATCCCCGACTTCAGCCGCTACGCCTATTCACAACGCGACCAGGTGCTCGGCCAAGCGCTCGGTCTTCCCACCACCATGGCCCTATTCTCATTCATCGGGGTAGCCGTCACCAGCGCCACGGCGATCATCTACGGCGAAACCATTTGGGATCCTGTCGTCGTGCTCAGTAAGTTCAGCAACCCGCTGGTCCTCATCGTTGCTATGCTCTCGCTTTGCATCGCCACCTTAGCAACCAACATCGCCGCCAATGTGGTAAGCCCTGCCAACGACTTCGCACACTTGGCACCACGTTGGATATCCTTCCGCACTGGCGGACTCATTACTGGCCTCATCGGCATTCTCATGCAACCCTGGAAATTGGTCGAAGACCCCACTGGCTACATCTTCCGTTGGCTCATAGCGTATTCAGCGCTACTCGGTGCGGTCGGAGGAGTGCTCATCGCCGACTATTTTGTAATCCGGCGAGCTCGGCTCGATTTGGCAGGCCTCTACAAAAAGAGTGGCCCCTATTGGTATCTCGCCGGTTTCAATCCGGCCGCAATCATCGCACTTGTCGCGGGCGTTGCTCCCTGCGTTCCCGGCTTTCTTGCCGCCGTATCGGATAACTGGCGAGCTTATTTAACCCCCACCAATCCGGACACATTTAGTTGGATTCATCTATACCCGTACGCTTGGTTCATCAGCTTTGGCATCTCGTTCGTCGTTTACGTGGTGCTGATGATCCCATTCGCCCGCCGCGAGTCCGCCATCTCGGCCTAAAATAAACGTCACACTATGAACGACCTGCGCACATTGCTGAACCGCTCCTTGATCGCCATCGCGGCCACCACAATTGCCGTCGTCTTCTGCTATTTTTTCATCGATCGGCCTGTTGCGTTCTTCGTTCACAACCATCGCATCGCACGGTTCGAAGAATTCCGCTGGCTCACCGAGCCGTCACCGATGGTGCAAGGTTGGTCGCCTTTAGTGCTCGTGCTGTTGGCGGTACGCCGTGCGTTCGGTCCTTGGAAGCTCTGGCAGCAAACGCTGTTCCTGGCATGCGTCAGCCTCATCGTGGCCGATCAATTTCGCGAATCGCTAGGCGACATTTGTGGCCGCTACTGGCCCGAAACGTGGCACGACAACAATCCGTCGCTCATCGGCACAGGTGCCTACGGCTTTCACCCTTTTCAAGTTGGCGACGACACAGGCAGTTTCCCCTCGGGCCACGCCGCCCGCATCGCGGGCTTCTTCAGCGTTTTCTGGTTCGCCATGCCACGCGGCCGATGGCTCTACGCACTGATTACCATTCCCATGCTCGTTGCACTCATCGCCATGAACTACCACTTCGTCGGCGATGCCATCGCCGGCTGTGTGCTTGGGGCGATCATTGGCACCTGGACGACAAAAATATCTACATGGCCGCGCACAGATAAAACGTAGTAAATAAAACTTACGACTAATGCCTTAAGCCTTACGCCCACGCATCACAGCGCCGTAATCGCCCCATAAGTCTCCGGCCGACGATCTCTGAAGAATTGCCAAGTGTTGCGAACCTCGCGGATCATATCAAAATCCATATCGGCTACCACGATGTCGTCCTCCGTGCGCTTCGTCGATGACGCGATGAACTGCCCACGCGGGTCGACAAAGTAACTCTGGCCGTAGAACTCGCCGATACGCCACGGCTCTTCCCAGCCAGGCCGATTGATGGCACCCACAAAATACTGATTCGCCACCGCATGCGCCGGCTGCTCAAGCTTCCACAAATACTCGCTCAAACCGGCTACCGTGGCCGAGGGATTGAACACGATCTCCGCGCCGTTCAACCCCAGGCAGCGAGCACCGTCCGGAAAGTGGCGATCGTAGCAAATATAAACGCCAACTTTACCAATCTGCGTATCGAACACCGGGTAACCCAAATTACCTGGCCGGAAATAAAACTTCTCCCAAAAGCCCGGGTTGCAGTGCGGAATATGGATCTTGCGGAACTTGCCCAAGTAACTTCCATCCGCGTCAATCACCGCCGCCGAGTTGTAATAAATGCCCGGCAGGTCTTCTTCGTACATCGGCACAACGATAACCATTTTGAGCTTCTTCGCAAGGTCCATCATCAGCTTCGTGGTGGGCCCCTCGGGAATTTTTTCCGTCAGGTTGTACCATTTGATTTCCTGCTCGGCACAAAAGTACGGACCGTAGAACAGCTCCTGCAGGCAAATCACCTGAACGCCTTGCGTAGCCGCCTGCTCGATCATGGCGACATGCTTATCGATCATCGCCTTTTTGATCTTTTCCACAGGCGACGTAGCCGGTTCACAAAGCGTAGCCTGGATCAATCCACCGCGAACAATTCTGGGCATGACAAACCTCTGCGACGAAAAGTTTTATCGCGGGCACTTTACAATTGAACCAAGAACCCGCTCGGATAGCCGCGAGGCGATGGACCTCCGGCTGTTCGCCTGATAGGAAAGTGCTAATATAACAGCTTACCAACCCGCGTGTAGATAGCGGCCCAAGCAGTAAACTGCGAATTGTAACCGCCGCTGATCGATTTCATCTTCAATTACGGCGGACTAAGCAAGCGTCAGGAACCCCACACTATGGCCACAACAACCGCCAACACCGACTCGATCCCCAATCTTATCGGAGGCAAGTGGAAACAAGTTTCCGCCGCTCGCTCGGGCGAAGTTTTTAACCCCTCCACGGGCGAAGTCATCGGCCACGTGCCGTTTTGCTCTGCCGAACAAACCGCGGAAGTCGTTGAAGCAGCCGCCGCCGCGCTGCCCGCCTGGAGTGCCAAGCCCGTCGTCGAACGTGCCCGTCTCATGTTCCGCTTCCGCACGTTGCTCGAAAAAAACTTCGAGGAGCTAGCCGCACTTGTCACCCGAGAGCACGGTAAGACCCTGGCCGAAGCTCGGGCCGAAGTAAACCGCGGCATCGAAGTCGTGGAATTCGCCTGCGGCATCCCAAGCCTCATCATGGGCGAAGTGCTCCCCAACATCGCGGCCGATGTCGATGCCGAGTGCGTGCGTCATCCCGTCGGCGTATGCGTTGGGATCACGCCATACAACTTCCCATTCATGGTGCCGCTGTGGATGTTCCCCATAGCGCTCACTTGCGGCAACACGTTTGTGCTGAAGCCGTCTGAAAAAGTGCCGCTGTCCGCCGTGCGACTCGCCGAGCTGCTCGAAGAAGCAGGGCTACCGGAAGGCGTGTTCAACGTGGTTCACGGCGACCGCGAATGCGTCGACGCGCTGCTCGACCATCTCAAAGTTGCCGCGATTTCCTTCGTCGGTAGCACCGGAATCGCCAAGTACATCTACGAACGTGGCACCGCGAACGGCAAACGCGTGCAATCCGCCGGTGGTGCCAAAAACCATCTCATCATCATGCCCGATGCCGAAGTGGATCAAACCGTCAAAGCGCTCATCGCCAGTGCCTATGGCTGTGCCGGCCAACGCTGCATGGCCGGCAGTGTTGCTGTGGCCGTTGGCAAAGCGGGCGATGCCGTTGTTGAAAACCTCGTAGATGTTGCCGGTAAAATGCGAGTCGGACCTTCCGACGGCAACGAAGAGATCGACATGGGCCCGGTCATTCGTGCCGAACATCGCGATCGCGTAGCCAGCTACCTCGACATCGCCAAAACCGACGGCGCTTCGGTCGCCTTGGATGGTCGCCGCGATTTCCAATCGAACGGTTTTCTTATCGGCCCCAGCGTTGTCGACCGCGTACAGCCCGGCATGCGTGTGTGGAAGGAAGAGATCTTCGGTCCCGTGCTTAGCGTTGTCCGCGCCGGCGACCTGGACGAAGCCATCGCCGTCGGCAACCAATGCGATTTCGGCAACGGCGCGGTCATCTTCACGCGCAGCGGCTACGCGGCACGCCAGTTCAAGCAGCACTTCAACGCCGGCATGATCGGCATCAACGTCGGCGTCCCGGCCCCCATGGCCTGGTTCCCATTCACGGGCTGGAACCGCTCCTTCTTCGGCGACCTGCACATCCAGGGCAACGAAAGCATCCAGTTCTACACCCGCCAAAAAGTAACCCTCACGCGCTGGCCCAAAGCCGACGATTCGCATCTCGATCCCGTATGGCGACAAAATCGGTGACTTGCCTGTGTACCCCCACGACAGCGCTTTAATGGATTGTCCGTAGTCCGTCGCCCATCGAACCTTGCATCCAACCACTAACCACTAACCACTAACCACGGACAACGGACAACGGACAACAAACCGAATGAAACTAGCCTTCAGTTCCAACGCCTACCTCCGCTATTCGATCGACGACACCGTCGCGCGCATTGCTTCGCTGGGCTATACCGGAATCGAACTCCTTGCCGACGTGCCTCACGCTTGGCCAGCCGGGCTACTTGAAGAACAAAAACAAGCCATTCGCGATTCGCTCGCCAAGCACAAACTCACCATTTCCAATATCAATGCGTTTATGATGAACGCTATCGCCGACCCACGGCAACCGTATTGGCACCCCAGTTGGATCGAACCCGATCCACACTATCGCGCAATCCGCCGCGAACATACCAAACGCGCTCTACGCTTGGCAAAAGACTTGGGCGCGCCCCACATTACCACCGAGCCAGGTGGTCCCTTAGCTAAAGGCCAATCCTGGAAACAGGGTGCCGACATCTTCTACGAAGAACTCATGCCGTGCATCGAAGTGGCGGAGTCTGTCGGCGTGCCGCTGCTTATCGAGCCGGAACCTGAACTCCTCATCGAACGATTCGATCAATACCTGGAGTTTATCGATCGCATCGACTCGCCGATGATCGGCCTCAACTTCGACGTGGGTCACGCCTACTGTGTCAACGAAGACCCGCAAGACTGGGTCGCTAAAATGGCCCCTCACACGCGGCATTACCATTTTGAAGACATCGCCGCCACGCGCGTCCACCAACACATGGTCCCCGGCACCGGAGCAATCAACTTCCGAGCTACGCTCGACGCCATCCAAAAAACTGGCTACACAGGCTGGCTCACTGTCGAACTTTATCCATACATCGATAACCCCGATACGGCTGCGCGCGACGCGAAAAGTTTCCTGCAAAACTTGCTTTCAAACTCGAAGTAGCCTCTCGGGGACATTGCTTTGCTCGCTTGGCTTAAACTTCTCCGTTTGCCCAATATCTTCACAGCCATCGCCGACGTAGCGATGGGCTACTTGGTAACCCATCGCGGCCTCGACGAACCTCTCCATTTTGCATTGTTGGCTACAGCCTCGTGTCTGCTTTACCTCAGCGGTATGGTGCTCAACGATGTATTCGATGCCGAGGTCGATGCGGTCGAACAACCTTCGCGACCAATCCCCTCAGGCCATATATCGCGTGGAGTTGCAACGACCACAGGTTGGTCGTTATGGATCGGCGGCGTAACCGTTGCATGGTTGGCGAGCCTCCTGACCAGCGATTGGCGACCCGGCGTCGTAGCCACAACGCTTGCCGCGTGCGTTTTGCTATACAACCGCGTACTCAAACAAACTCCGATTGCGCCACTAGCGATGGGCGCGTGTCGGGGCCTCAATGTTTTGCTAGGCATGAGCTTGGCCGTTACTGCCGATCTTGCACCGCCCGATGGGATAGCAGCGGCCGTTATTGGGGTGCCATGGGGCAGCCTTGCTTCCTGGCTCATCGCAGCCGGTATCGGTGTCTACATCGTCGGCGTAACCATCTTCGCCAGCACCGACGCCCACACGAGCGCCCGTTCCAGGCTGTTCCTTGGCCTCGCAGTATTGCTTGCCGGCATGCTGCTACTTACTCTCGTTCCCATCATTACCGAAAACCAGCCGCCACTCGCCGTGGTCCGAAACGGCTGGCTTTTGCTTTGGACGATGCTGCTGTTCATAACCAGCCGTCGCTGCCTTTTAGCCATCACGCAGCCCACATCCAAGAATGTTCAAACCGCCGTGCGGCACTGCGTTCAATCGCTGATCGTCCTCGACGCTGCCGTAATCGTAGGCTATGCTGGCCCCGCCTGGGGCCTTGCCGTTCTGGCTCTCATCTTTCCGACCCTGGCCCTCACGGCATGGATTCGCGCCTCATAAAGTAGCCGGCACGCTCCTCGTACAGTCCGCCGACTATCATCCCATTCTGTTCCGTATCATTGCTGCTAGTCCTAGGCACTTCTACAATGGAGTCAGCCCCCTAGAAATCGGATCGCCTCGTCCCATGCGCTTGCCACTTCGCCGCCAAATCATGCTGCCCATGGCCGCGATTATGCTGCTGACCGTCGTAGTCCTCGGCGGTTTGGGCGCTACCCTCTCCGTCCGTGCGGCCAAAGCGAATATAACAGCTCGAATCGATGGCGTAACGCAGCTCCTGGAAGGGTCCAACTTTCCTCTCACCGATACCGTGCTAAACCAGATGAAGAGCCTTTCCGGCGCAGAAATGGCCGTTGTGGATATCGAGGGGCAAGTCATTTCGACCAGCGGCGGTGGTGCCAATCTGGCGCAGATGATTGCAGCCGCCCCTCGACCCGAAGGCAAAGCCTTTCGTCTGGGTGAGCGACGATGGCAGCCGCACGCCGGGTACTTCCACACGGTCGTCCCCTTGAGCCAACGGCGCAATGGCGACCAGTCGGCCACGCTCCATATCTTCTACCCCGAGGCCGACTACCGCAGCGCCTGGCAACACGCTCTGGTGCCATCCATCCTCTTCACTGCCGTTGCCTTGCCCGTGGTGATGCTCCTTGCCGGAACCACAGCATCCCGAATCAGCCAACGCATGAGCCGGCTGCAAGGGCAGGTTGATCGCATTGCTCAAGGCGATTTTCAACAACTTGAATTGAACGATCGCGACGACGAAATCCGAGCGCTCGGCCAAGCGGTCAACCATATGGCCGTCATGCTCGCTCGATACGAAGACGACGTTCGCCGCACCGAGCGCATGCGCACGCTTGCGCATCTCGGCGGCGGTATCGCGCATCAACTGCGCAATTCGGCCACTGGGTGCGCGATTGCACTCGACCTGCATGCCGAGGAATGCCCCGTCGGCACCGACTGCGAAAGTCTCCGCGTTGCCAAGCGCCAGTTGCAATTGATGGAAGAGTACATCCAGCGTTTTCTGCACCTTGGTAAAACAACCGAACACCTTGAGGGTAAAGCTCTCGACCTTGCTCAACTCATCGACGAGTTGCTCCCACTGGTTCAGCCGGCAGCACGACACGCGAATGTGGCCATCGAATGGCAGCGGCCCGAGAACGCACCTATAATCACAGGAGATACGGCTACTTTGAGCCAGCTTCTGATGAATCTGCTCATCAATGCAATCGAGGCTTCGGAACAAGAGACGTTCGAACGTAAAGAGCCTGGACGCGTAATCATTGCGCTCACTCCAATAACCGATACACAAGTAGTACTCATGGTATCGGACACTGGAGCAGGGCCTCCGGATCATCTGGGCGACGATGTTTTCGAGCCGTTTGTCACCGCCAAAACCGATGGCGTCGGCCTGGGCCTGTCGGTGGCCGCCGATGTCGCGCGTCGACACGGCGGAAGAATCAACTGGCAACGTCGCGACGGGATGACTTGCTTCACCGTCGAGTTGCCTTGTAAATACGAGGAATTGCAACGTGCCTAACATCTTAGTGGTCGATGATGAACAGTCTATTTGTTGGGGACTCACTCGCCTTGGCAATAGCTTGGGCCACCAAGTAGTCGCGGCCTCCTCGGCAGAGCAGGCGCTGGGCCACGTTCGTGAGCACAAGCCAGACGTAGTCGTCCTGGACGTGCGGCTGCCCGGCATGGACGGGCTGACAGCCATCGAGCGTTTTCAAGATTACTGCGGCAGCGTTCCGATTATCGTGATTACTGCTTACGGCGACCTGAAAACAGCCGTAGCGGCCGTTCGACGCGGCGCATTCGATTACATTGCAAAGCCGTTCGACGTCGAAAAGGTGAAGTCCACGCTCGTACGCGCTCTGGCCAGCAAAACCGGCGACACACTTACCGCCAAGCCTTCGCAGGTCGAGGGCATGGTGGGCCGTTCTCCGGCAATGCAGGATGTTTACAAACAAATCGCGCTCGCCGCGGGCACCGAAGCATCCGTGCTGCTTGTCGGCGAAAGCGGCACTGGTAAAGAACTCGCAGCCCGTGCCATCCACCGATATAGTAACCGTGGGCAAGGCCCGTTTGTTGCCGCCGATTTTGCGGCGCTGAGTCCAGCACTTGCTGAAGAAGAGCTCTTCGGCCGTGTCGTCAGCAGCGAATCTGGCAACAACATTCAAACCGGCTTGCTGCTGCAAGCAAACCGGGGAACGCTGTTCCTCGATGAAGTAACCGAGCTTCCCCAACCAACTCAGGCAAAACTGCTTCGCGCTCTTGAGTCGGGCGAGGTGCTGCCCATCGGCAGTAATGAACCCATAAAATGCAACGCGCGTATTATCTCGTCGACGCATCGCGACCTGGGGCAAGCTGCTGAAGATGGCACATTTCGGCATGATTTATATTTCCGGCTAAGCGCTTTCACGATTAAAATGTCGCCTCTGCGCTCGCGGCCAAAAGATATCTCGGAGCTTGCCCATTATTTCTGCGCCACATTGGCCACGCCTCCTGGAAATACAAAGATCGCAATCACCACAGAAGCTCTCGCCGAGCTGGAACGTCGCCCCTGGCGTGGCAACGTGCGCGAACTGCGCAACGCGATCGAACATGCATTGATCCTGGCGCGCGGGCGGGCGATCATGCCCGAACACTTGCCGCCGGCAGCGAGCATGGGCTCCTCACGCGGTTCCAAGCTTGCCGCGGAAGCAGCGATGATTGCCGCGGTACGCGATTGGATAGAACACGAAGTCGAAAACGAACAATTGCATGGCCGACTTTATGATCGCCTAGTGCAGGTTGTCGAACCACCTTTGCTGGATGTAACGCTGCAACGTCATCATGGACAATGCGCGGCTGCCGCACGGCAACTGGGCATCCATCGCACAACACTCCGCAAAAAGCTGACTGAACACGGTATCGATTCGGACGGAAACGCAGAATAAATGATGCGGGCGAACACGACAGAATCTTTGCAGCAACTTGCCGATCGAGTCACAGATCGCTTCGAGAGCCGCTTCGGCCGCTCGCCTCGATGGATCGCCGCCGCGCCCGGTCGCGTGAACATCATCGGTGAACATATCGACTACAGCGACGGGTTTGTTCTGCCGATGGCCATCGAGCGTTACTGCGTTATTGCGGGTAGCATTCATGAACCTGGATCTAGTAGCGCAACAGCAACAATCATAAGCACTACAAGCGGCGACGAAGCCAAGCTCGATTTGAGTGCTTTGCAGCCCCATTCCCAACGGGGTCATTGGTCGAATTATGTGGCCGGTGTATTGGCCGAGTTCATTAAACGCAGCGTTAAACTGCCCTCGATCGATCTTGCCATCGACACAAATGTGCCGCTCGGCGGCGGGCTCTCGAGTAGCGCCTCGCTTGAGGTCGCGACGGCGACTCTGCTTGAAGTAATTACGGGAAACCAGTTGACGCCTTCTGAGAAAGCTTTGCTGTGCCAGAAGGCTGAGCACGAATATCCGGGCGTGCCGTGCGGCATTATGGACCAGTTTGCTTCGGCCATGGGTCGGCCCGATCACTTGATGCTGCTCGATTGCCGTTCGCAACAAGTGGAGCACATTCCGCTGCTCGATCCGTCTGTCACGGTGTTGATTATCAACACGAACGTGAAACACGAGCTCTCCGGCAGTGAATATGCCGAACGCCGTAGCCAGTGTGAGTCGGCCGCCAAAAAACTTGGCGTAAGATCGCTCCGCGATGTGTCGCAGCCACAGCTTAAAGTTCGCGGTAAATCGCTTTCGGACATCGAACTGCGTCGCGCACGGCATGCTGTTTCGGAAATCGCACGAACGGTGAAGGCGGCTGAGGCCGTGAAAGCGGGCGATTGGACCGAGCTTGGCCAGCTTATGTATGCCAGCCACGATTCGTTGCGCGATGATTATGAAGTTAGCTGCCATGAACTCGATGTACTGGTGGACTTGGCCCGATCGATTGGCCGCGACGGCGGCGTCATTGGTTCGCGCATGACGGGCGGTGGGTTCGGTGGCTGCACAGTAACCATGGTCGAAACATCGAGGATCGACGACGTTACGTCGCAACTGCTCGAACAATACAAGGCGGCTACGGGCATCGAGGGGACGGCTCTCATCAGCCGTCCGGCACGCGGTACACATATTCTTTGCGAAGCGGATTGAGGTTGGACCATGGCAGACATTGGCAAATTTCTTGAACCGCTGCGACGATTGCACGATACGATCCGCACCCAAGTCGTTACGGCCTGCGAACAAACTGGCACTAGCGAATTGTCGCGAGTTGCCCACGAGGGTGCGGGAGACGTTACGTATGCGATTGACCGGATCAGCGAAATGGCGTTGCTCGAATGGTTCCATCGAGAATTCGCAGTCCGTGAGCCTGTCATCCTGATTGGTGAAGGCCTGCCGAACGGTCGCGTGGTACTTCCGGAGGATGCCGCGGAACGCGACGCACGATGGCGGGTGATTGTGGACCCCATCGACGGTACGCGGGGTCTCATGTACCAAAAGCGCCCGGCGTTTATCCTTACCGGCGTCGCCCCGAATCGTGGCGAAGCAACCACGCTTGCGGATATTGAACTCGCGGTGCAAACCGAGATTCCATTGGTCAAGCAACATCTGAGCGACCAACTGTGGGCACAACGAGGGCAGGGGGTACAGGGGATTCGATTTAATCGCATCGACGGATCGACCGCACCGCTCAAAATTCAGCCTTCCACAGCGACCAGTTTGCGGAATGGTTTTGCCACCATCTGCCGATTCTTTCCTGGGGGACGCGATACGCTTTCGGCAATCGACGACGCGCTGTGCGATCGCCTCGTGCCGCGAACGGCTGGCAAAGCGATTGTGTTTGAAGATCAATATGCGTGTACCAGTGGGCAATTGCATGGGTTGGTAATGGGCTCGGATCGATTCGTAGCCGACCTGCGACCTTTGATGCGGCCAATTGTTACTGCCCGAGGTGGTATAGCGGCTCATTGTTGCCATCCCTACGATTTGTGTACCGCGCTGATTGCCGAGGAGGCTGGTGTTGTTGTAACGGGCCCCGATGGCAAACCGCTCACCGCACCGTTGGATGTTGAGACGGACGTCGCTTGGGTTGGCAGTGCAAATCGCATACTCCATGAACAAGTGATGCCGGTACTGCAATCGTTGATGCAGCAGCATGGGTTGCTCAAAGAACCATAGCGGGCAAAAAACGCGTGTCTTCCCGTTAATGCTCGAACCGTTCTGCCTGTAATCTTGCTGGCAACATTCACGTCGCGACGCGAAGCTGCTATTCTCTGGGTACTCGTTGTGGGGGGGCGGTGGCTATTTCGGCACGTTGAAAGCAACCGGCGAAGTTCATAGTTCGATCTGTAGTGGGAGAACGCGCGATGCGTGTATTGGTTACCGGCGGAGCGGGATATGTTGGTTCGCATTCGGCAAAACTGCTGTTGGAAAGCGGCCACGATGTTCTGATTCTCGACAATCTGGCGGAAGGCCATCGCGCGGCGATTGGTAAAGCGAAGTTCGTGGACGCGGACTTGCTCGACCGTAGCAAGATCGCCGCTATCTTGCGCGAGAACCGAATCGAAGCCGTAATGCACTTTGCGGCATTTGCTTACGTGGGCGTGTCGGTTCGCGACCCGGCCATTTATTATCACAACAACATCGTTGGATCGCTGTCGTTGCTCGACGCGATGCGCGACGCCGGTGTGGACCGCATCGTGTTCTCGAGCAGTTGTGCCACCTACGGGATTCCGAATCGCGTGCCGATTACTGAGGATCATCCGCAGAATCCGATCAGCCCGTATGGGTTTACCAAGTACGTGATCGAGAAGGCACTGGCCGATTACTCGCATGCTTACGGGTTGGGATATGCGGCGTTGCGGTATTTCAATGCGTCGGGGGCGGCCGCGGATGGCAGCATCGGCGAAGATCATGACCCCGAGACGCATTTGATTCCTCTTATTTTGCAAGTGGCGCTGGGGCAACGTGAGTTCGTGGAAGTCTTCGGCACGGACTACCCGACAGAGGACGGCAGTTGTATTCGCGATTACATTCATGTGGACGACTTGGCCACAGCGCATGTGGCAGCCCTGGAAAAAGTACAGCCAGGAATGCGGCTAAAAATCAACTTAGGCACCGGCAACGGTGCGAGTGTCAAGGAAGTGATCGATTTGTGCCGCGAGGTCACGGGTCGACCAATCGCGGTGCGCGAAGTGGCACGGCGTGAAGGCGATCCGCCGGCGCTCGTGGCGGATGCTTCACTCGCAAAGCGGGAACTAGGTTGGGAAGCTAAACGGTCGATGCGTGAAATCATCGAAAGTGCCTGGGCCTGGCATAGCAAGTATCCGGATGGGTACGACGACTGAAGCATTATGTTGGTACTGATGAATCTGGGGCGGTGCCCCAGCCACCCTGTGCGATGTCCATCGTGCTATTGGTGCTGCCACTTGATCTGCCAGGGGTCGCTGGTTGATTGTTGGAATTCGCGAAGCTCTTGCTTGAGCACTACTAATGTATCGGTGTGCTCATTGTCTTCTGCGAGGTTATGAGTTTCATTCGGGTCGGCCTCGATATCGTAAAGCTCGAATTCGGGGCGTTCGATATAGGCTTTCATCGTGCGTTGGCCGTATTTGAAATCGAGGCCGCGGGTGAGAGCGTCTTGCCATGTGGCCGACTCGAAGAGGTCTTGCGCGATGGGAAACGGCAGTTCGTGGGCCACGTTCCAAATGAGTTTGTATCGTCCGGAACGGACAACGCGCATGGGGTAGTACATCGTGACTTCGTGGCACGTGTGCGAAGCGTGGATTTTGTCCCAGCCTTCGGGGTCGGTTTGTTCCAGGACAGGCAGGAACGAGCGGCCGTGCATGGGGCGTTTTCTGGGTTGGTGAACTACCGCGAAGTCGAGAATCGTGGGGGTGATGTCGACCCAACTGATCATCGCGTTGCAAACAACGCCGCGTTTCGTGATGCGAGGATCGCGAACCACGCAAGGAAGTCGAATGCCAGGTTCGTAGACGGTTGTTTTGGCCCCCGGGAATGGAATGCCGTTGTCGGAGATATAGATGATTAGGGTATTTTCGTACTTGCCCGCGCGCTTGAGGATATCGACCAATTGGCCAAGCGCTGCATCGGCGCGAGAAACAGCTTGGTAGTATTGGGCCAATTCGGCGCGACAAGCGGGGGTATCTGGCAGGAAGGGCGGCACGATCACGTCGTTGGGATCGTACTCGACGGAGGGTTCGTTTTCGGCTTCGAGATTGCCGAAGCTGTCTGGCCGTAGCGGGTTACTTTCCACAACCGCACCGACGCGGTGCGGGTCGCTGGTGCAAAAGTAGAGGAAGAACGGACGTTCGGAATCGGCCTCGATGAACTTGCGACAGTTTTTGGCCATCTGAACTGGCCTACGCAATTGGCCGGGAATGACTTGTTCGAAATGGAATGTGGGTTCGGGCGAAACGTGGAATTTACCGGCGCGGGCCGTTCGGTAACCGGCGGCAGAAAGTAGGGTGGGGAGAGTTTTCAGGTCATTGAACGCGCGGAAATGGTTGTAGCCATGCTCGAGGCCGTACATGCCGTTCGCGTGATTGTAGAGGCCCGTGAGAATCACGGAGCGGCTTGGGCTGCAACTCGCGGTGGTGCAGTAGGCATTGGTGAAACGAGTGCCCTCGGCGGCGAGAGCGTCGAGGTGCGGAGTTTTAATGACGGGATTGCCGTAGCAGCCGGCGTCTTGGCCCTGGTCGTCGGTGACGACGAGCACGATATTTTGCCGTGCGGCGAAAGTGGAGCGAGCAATACACGCGGTAAGACCAAGCAGGGCGAGGAATAGAAGTGATGTTATACGTTGCATGGTTGAGGTTAGTTGGTTAAATGCGGCGTTTGTTGGTGGTGCTGTCAGACTGGAAAGTCTGACCTACGTTGCCGTTTAGGTTGATGTTTTGCTTAGGTTTTCACACGTTAGCACAGTGGGTGGCCGTTTTCTACACAGTTGTTTTAAAATGTTTGGCCACTGAGAAACGGCGGGTACGGAGGAGGGATGAGCGGATTTTTGGTCCGAAGATGGCGCAGATTTACACAGATGAGATGGGATGATTTGAGAGCGGGATCGACGTTGGAAGTGCCCACGGCAGGTGGAGGTGCCTCGATAAGATTAGCGCATTGGGGCGCTAACCCAGCTATCTCTGAGGTTGTCGATGCGAGTCGTGGAGCCTGCTTAGCTGGCCGTTGATACTTGGTTTTAGAACGGAGGCGGGGACGCCCCGGCTCGCTGATGTGTTTTAGATGTTTGCGCGGCGGTTGTCGGAGTCGCCAAATTGGGTGATGCCCGAGATTCTCATGTGTTCGAGCATTTCGACGAACATGTTGGACATGGGCATCGAGGGCAGTTCGTGGAAACGGCCCGTTTGAAGGGTGCCGCCGCCGCGGCCGGCGAGGATCATCGGCAGATTCACGTGCGAATGGGCATTGCCGTCGGCGTTGCCGCCCGTGTAGGCGACCATGGAGTTATGGAGCAGGGAATTTCCGTCGGTATCTTTCGTTTCGGAAAGTCGAGCGAGGAAACTGGCAAAGCTCTGAATATGAAAGCGGTCGATTTTTGCAAGCTCATCGAGTTCAAACTGTTTGTTTCGATGATGGGATAAATCGTGATGTCCGCGTTTGACCTCGATTTCGGGATAGGCGCGATTGCTACCGTCGTGGGAAATGATGAGGGTGGCAATGCGCGTGCTGTCTGTCTCGAAAGCAAGCACGATCATGTCGTACATGAGTCGCATACGATCGGAAAAAGCATCCGGAACGCCAGTTGGCGTTTCGTAGTTGGTGCTCGGCAGATCGCCGATATGCTCGAGACGAGTGATACGTTGCTCGACTTCGCGAATACTAGTGAGATATTCATCGAGCTTGCGTGCGTCGTGTTTATCGGCACGACGAGCGAGCGCGCGAGCATCGTCCTGAATGAAGTCGAGCAAGGATTTTTGCTGCTCGCGTCGCAGAGCGAGGTTGGCTTTGCGATCTTCTTTCTCACCTTCACCAAAAAGGCGCTCGAACACATGCCGTGGGTTGCGCTCGGCCGGCATGGGAGTCGTGGGCGAGCGCCAGGAAACGTTGTATTGGTAAGCGCACGAGTATCCGCTATCGCAGCTACCTGAGTTGCGGACGCTGTCGCAAGTTAATTCGAGGGATGGAAAGCGGGTGAGATGGCCTACGTGCTGAGCAGCCACTTGGTCGACAGAAGCGCCAAGGTAAACATCGGCACCGGAGGTTTTTTTAGCACGGCAGCCGGTAAGCAGCGTGGCACTGGCGCGAGCGTGATCACCCGCGCCATCGGTACCAGCGGTCGCGTTGATGTGGTCGAGGCCACCGATGACCTGAATTTGATCTTTAAGGGCGGCGAGCGGTTCCATCGTGGGGCCGAGTTGAAAGTCTTTTTCCGACCCCGTCGGCCACCAGGCTTGCTGATTCACGCCGTTGGGAATGGTGACAAACACCATGCGCCGGGGTGAGACGATTGCTGAGGCCACTGTGGAGGCAGCGTCGGCAGCTAAGGAAGCACGCGGCAATAACGACGGCAGCGTAGGTAGAGCAATACAGGCACCCACTCCTCGCAGAAAGTTACGTCGGCTGAGCGCTGTGTGGCGCTGGATGGCAAGTTCGCGTTCTGGCAAGGCATGATTCGTCATGAAATGGCCTTTAGGGTGGGTGTGGGTAGGGCGGTTGTGGGGGGCGGCCTCAAAGGAGGCCAGCTACAAGTAAGTTACTGTGGGGCTTTGGCTCGTTGTCGTTGGAATGGTACGGAGTTGATGACTCCGCTTAGTAGTACTGAAAATTTTCCTTGTTCGCGGTCTAGTTGCTCCACGATTTGATCGACGGTGTGCTCATCCTGATATTCTAAACCTCGTCCGAGGGCGTATGTGAGTAACTTTTCTGTAAGACAGCGATAAAAATCGAGGCGTCGCTCGTTGGTGAGAATTTTTTTAAGTGCTCGGATATCGGAGAATTGTTCGCCCGTAAGGAGTGTGCCCGACGGATCGAGTGGTTGGCCTTGTGCTTCGGTATCGCGCCATTGGCCAAGGATATTGAAGTTTTCGAGCGCGAGGCCGAGGGGATCCATACGCGAGTGGCAAGAGTGGCAAAGCGGATCTTCGCGATGGAGTTGCTGAAGTTCACGAACGGTCGGCGTATGGCCGGAGGGGGTGGCCGTGGAAGCTGCTTCTTCGAGCGCCGGCACATCTGGTGGCGGTGGAGGAGGAGGTGTGCCGAGGATGTTGTCGAGGATGTACAGCCCGCGCTTTACGGGAGATGTGCGGGAAGGATTGGAAGTAACGACGAGCAGAGTACCTTGGGTGAGGATGCCTCCACGAGGGCTATCGGCCGGTAGTTCGACGCGACGGAAGTTTGAGCCCTGGACGTCTTCGATGCCGTAATGCTTGGCAAGGCGTTGATTGAGAAACGTGTAGTTGCTATCGAGGAATTCGAGCACGCTACGATCTTCGCGCATGATGTAGTCGAAATAGGCTTGGGTTTCTTCGGTCATGTTCAAAGCGAGATCGTGACCAAACTGGAGATCGACTTCGAATCGTTCGACATCACGGGCACGAAGCCATTGCCCGGCGAAGTTTTTGGCCAACTCGCGGGAACGCTCGTCTTTGAGCATGCGCGTAATTTGCGAAGGAAGATTTGCGCGCAGTTTGCCACGGCCGGCGAGAGAGGAAAGCTCCTTATCTGGCATCGTGGACCAGAGAAAGTAAGAAAGGCGTGAGGCTAAGGAATACTCATCGATAAGCGGGAATTTTTCATCGGCTGATGGCGGGGCGACTTCTTCGACCAAGAAGAGAAAACTCGGCGAAGCGAGGACGGCCGTGAATGCGTTTGCGAGTCCGGCTTCAAAGGATTGCTTTGGCTTGGAGTAAGTTGCCTTGGCAATATCTACGAGCCGATCGATCGTGGATGGACTGGCAGGGCGGCGATAGGCGCGACGAGTGAAGCGAGTGAGAATTTCGCGGGCGTATGCGTCGCGTTCGTCGGCGGCTTTTGGAGCGGGGCCTTTGGGAAAGAAGCGTTTGTACTTGCGACTGCGGACTAAATCTTTCTTATGGGGCGGCTCGAGCGGCACGGCATCTTTAACAATGGCTTGAGCGGCGGCCAGATACTTTTCCAACAGCAGCGGCGAAACGGTAAGGACGTCGCCAATGTTATCGAAGCCGTAGCCTGAGTCATCGGCCGGGAATTCGTCCCAGGTGTTGAATTCAACGCCCATGAGGTCGCGGATCGTGTTACGGTAATCGACGCGATTGAGGCGGCGTAAGGTGACGCGACCCGGATCGACGTTGGCTGGGTCGATGGCGAGAGCATCGAGCTTGAGCCAATCGAAAAGGATTTGGCGTTCCTCTTCGGTGGGGCGGGCCTCACCAGCGGGCGGCATGACGTTTGCGCGGACGTTTTTCAACACGACCCACCAAAGATTGCGGTCGGCCAGCATTGCGTCGTCGCTGGCGAATTGGTCGAACGTACGACCGCCCTCGTTCATGCCGAAACCGTGGCAGTTATAGCAGTAGGATTCGAGAATCGGCTGGATTTTTTCGTGATACTGCTCGATCGAGGCAGGGCGCTGGGCGAATGAAACAGGAGCGAAGGCAGCAGCCCACGCCAGGAGTGCGGCAACCATCGCAAGATACAGGCTGCATGGCACACGGGCGAGAGATCGTTTGATGTATCCGCTCGAAGGCATCGACGCGGGACTCGCAGGTAGGTTACCAGAGGGAACTTGGCCGGGGCGGCAGTCGCGAGGCAGGGTGGGGGAGGTCGAAGGCCGCAGGCACCAAATCTGAGCTTATGGTAGCAGTTTTACGCGAAAATGTCACCCGAACTTGCAGGAAACCGGGGGGCTGGGTATCCCCCGGTGATGATGAGAATTTGAAAAAAGAGGAGCCGCCAATGGTTCGGAGGCGGATTGTGCTGGTCATTGCAACAATTCGGGGGCCGAGGTGCGAATGGACACATATGGTACGACCTGCGAATGACCTATAATTCAGCGAGTTTGCGAGCGAAATTGCCGTCTGCCGCAAACCGTCGTGCGCGGTCTGCGTATTGAATGATTGCTCTTAAGTGCGGTGGCAATTTTGAAATTGGCGGTGGGAGCCGCCCCCCGTGATTTGTCCCATGCCTCCCAGTGAATCTTGTGAAGGCGATTTTTTGTCGCGATGCTCTGTTGCCTGGCAGCGTATTTTTTCGCGTGTCGTGGCGGGAAGTGTCGCGTTAGTTCTTGCGCTGTGGGTTGGCCGAGTTTATGGCGAAACGGGTCAGGATGCCTGGTTGCGATATCAAAAGGTTGACCCGACGACTGCCACCGAGCGTTATGCACAGTTCCCGGCTGTTGTTGTTAGTCTCTCTGAAACTCCGGTAATCGATTCTGCACGCGATGAATTGATTCGTGGCGTTCGAGGGATGTTGGAACAAACGCTACGCAGCGAAACGGCTTTGCCGAAAGAACGGGCAATCGTGCTGGGTACGTTTGATGAGGTCAAGAAAGCATTCCCGGCGTTAGACAAACTGCCGCCGCTGTCGAAAGACGGCTTTTGGCTGCGCTCGCTCGAAGTAGACGGAGTGGCTTATTTGCTGGTGACGTCGCCGAGCGATCGTGGCGTGCTGTATGGAACTTTTGCTCTGCTACGCAGGATCGCGACAGGCCAGCCGATTCATGCGCTGAACGAGCGGCAGTCGCCCGCGGCACCCGTGCGAATGATCAGCCAGTGGGATCGGCTCGATGGATCGGTGGGGCGGAACAACAACGAACGGTCAATCTTTTGGAATGCGGGGCGGGCAACCAAGGATTTGGATCGGGTGCGGGATTTTGCACGGTTGCTGGCATCGGTGGGCATTAACACGGTGTCGGTGAATGATCCTGATGCGGGCCCCCGGCTTACCAGCGCGGCTGGTCGCAAAGAGTTGGCAAAACTGGCCAACGTGTTCCGGCTGTGGGGAGTGCGAATGGTCGTGGCATTGAATTCAACCAGCGTGCCACGAGAGGATGGAAATATCGCCAACTGGCAGCAATTGGCCAAGGCGCTACAGGCTGACGTTCCGGACGTGGCTGGCGTGCTCATTGATGCCGATTGGTCGACTGGAACCGGGACGGAAGACGAGGCCGTTGCGAAGCTTGCCGAGGCGATCAATGCAATTGCGGAGGCGTTCCAGCCGCTCGATGGTTTCGTGGTTTGCCGTACCTGCGTGTGCGGGCGTGCTGTGGATGAATCCGATCGGGATGCGTCGCAGCCGTTGCACCATGACCCGGGCAAAGTGGCGTTTGAATTGTTTCATCCGCTGGACGGGAAACTTCACGACAATGTCGTGCTGCAGATCAAACAAGGCCCCATGGATTTTCAGGTGCGTGAGCCGCCCTCGCCGTTGTTGGGAGCGATGGAACGAACCAACCTGGCGATTGAATTTCAGTTCACGCAGTTGCACTTGGGGCAACAACGGCATTTGTGTTTTTTGGTGCCGATGTGGAAACAGACGCTCGAATTCGACATGCGGGCGAAAAGCGGGAAGAATGGAAAGACGCCGGTGAAGGAAGTGGCTTCTGGCAAAACTTTCGAGCGGCCGCTCGGCGGGTTTTCTGGCGTATCGAACGCACGGCGGACCAATAATTGGCTGGGGCACGACTTGGCGATGGCCAACTTGTACGGGTTTGGTCGGCTTGCGTGGGATCCGAATCTGACGCCGAAGGCAATCGCCGAGGAATGGACGCGGCAAACATTCGGGCACGACCCATTGGTCGTGGGAACGGTCGTCGACATGCTGCTCAAATCGTGGCGGATTTATGAGAGCTATACGGGGCCGCTGGGTGCTGGATCGTTGACCGATGTGTCGAACACGCGGTTTGGGCCGGGGATTGCATCGACACTGAATGGAGGATGGGTGCCGTGGCATGATGCGGATGCGACGGGGATCGGCAAAAACCGCACCATCGCGACCGGCTCGAAGTTTATCGGGCAATATCGGCCAGAGGTCGCGGCTCGATTTGAGTCGTTGCAGACGTGCCCAGACGAGCTATTGCTGTTCATGCACCATGTGCCGTATACGCACACGCTCAAGTCGGGGAAATCGGTCATTCAACATATTTACGATTCGCATTACCACGGCGCGCGGGGCGCGACCGGATTGTTGCAGCAATGGGAATCGCTCGAAGGGAGGATCGATAATCCTCGTTTTAGAGCCGTGAAGAATCGGTTGACTTATCAGGCGGGGCACGCGCAGTTGTGGCGCGATGCGGTGTGTACTTGGTTTCTCGATCGTTCGGGAATCGCCGACGGAGAGGGGCGCGTAGGGAATAATCCGAACCGCTTCGAGGCGGAAGCGCTGCAAGCAGAGGGATATAAAGCGGAGAACGTGAAACCATGGGAAACGGCATCGGGCGGCCAATGCGTTGCGGTGAGCGAACCGAAGGGAAAGGCATCGATTTCATTGAAGTTCGACGGCAAAGCCGGTTGGTACGACGTGCGAACGCGGTACTTCGATGAAAACGACGGTGTATCGCAATTCAAGCTATTGGTGGCCGGGCAAGTGGTTGATGAATGGAAAGCAAACGACACGTTGCCCGATAATGAGCCGAACGGTCATACTTCGACGCGACGGGAAACACGGCGTGTGGCGCTACGGCCGGGGGACGAGATCCGTATTGAAGCCGTGGCAGACGGCGATGAGCGCGCGGCGATTGATTATCTAGAGATCGAGGCGGTGGGGAATTTGTAGAAGAGATAAAATCAATTGGTATCACGAGTGGATAAGTCTATCGGCGCTCTATCTGAGGCGTTGCCCCAGCCAGCCAAGCAATTTCTACCCGGGGCCGATAGCTACTTGATTACTGCTTGCTCGTGGGCTCGACCGGTTTCGTTGTTTTGAGGCCGAGGTTTTTGTCGCTGAGCGTTGTTGACGGCGCGCCGATGAGCTTTTCGGCAGACTCGCGGAAAGAAGCGAGGCTGACTTTTTTACGGGTCGCGGTGAGATCGCGGACGACATCGTCGAGACTCTTCTTTTTGTCAGTGCGTCGATAGATTTCGTGATCGAGCTCACGCATGATGCCCACAGCACGGGCCGTGATTGGGCCACGTGACATTTCCACGTCGAGCCGCTCGGCTTCTTTGCCCCACTCGGCAAGTTTTTCGAAGGCTTTTTTGTAGCGGCTATCGCTAATCGTGCCGCTGCGCCACATGAGCTTGAGCGAGTAATACTCGGCCATGCCTTCGACAATCCAGTCGGCACCGAGTTCTCCCTGGATGCCGGTGGCCACGTGGATAAGCTCATGGACAAGCGTGCTGGAGCCGTTTTCGCTGATCAGCGGACGATCGGCGTGGAGAAAGACGGAGCTAGGACCAGACAGCCCACCACGCCACATGGGATCGCCCGCGCTCACGATGACGAGCCGCTTGGGCATGGTGGGGACGAGCTTTTGCACTCGCGGCAGGTTCCATTGGAGCATGGCGAGGGTGTCCATGCGACGCACGCCTTGTTTCATGGGACCGACAACAACGACTTGAGTGCCGGCGATGCGCTCGCGACGTGTGCCGAGGCGGCCGGCGGCCATCCAACCAGTCGGCCGATCGAAACTACGATGGGCGTGCTCGACCTCATAAACACCGTCCTCGCCATCTTGCTCGGGATAAGCAGAGACGAACGACCAGCCTTTGGGTAAATGCACGTGGAGCGTGGCGTCTGCTTCGGCTTCGTCATGCTGATCGGTCCTGGCGGGCGGAAAGATATCGTCGCCGCGGAAAATGGCCCAATCGTCTGTCATGAGTGCGTCGTACCGACCATTAGGACGCTCAGTGTTGATTGGCAACTCGAATGAGATTTTTCCACCAGAGGTTGGTGGTGTCCAAGCAACGTATTCGCCGTCGGCTTGGATTTGGCCATCGCCGCGGAAGTTCGTGTGGCGTTTAGGGTCGATGTGAAATCGCCAGGAGCGGATGTTGTCTTTGATGCGGCCATCGACGGTGATCGAAGCTTCGGCGGTTTTTGCATTCGGTTTAAGTGTAAGGTCGTAGCGCAGTCCGTAGTGCCGATTTGTGGCGTGCGATGCGGCAAGACTGCTTGCTGAAATAAGAGCGAGTATTAACGCGGTTAGATAGCAGGACAGGCATAACCGCTGTGGGATGGATGAAACCAGCGCGGTCATTGAGCTTGAATTTGACTGAACTGGGGTGATTTGGCCTTCCACGGGGCCGAGGACAGCCCGGCTTGGCTGTTTCATAGCTGAGGCAGTCGCTGGGAATGACCGTGAATGCAGGAAACGGGTCGAGTTGCTCATAGCCCAAGTGTACCGAGGGAAAAAGAGAAGTGGCAGAGATTAACAATTGGGATGGGGTGTTGATAAGCAATTCAATGGCTGGCAGGCGATTTGCAGCAGCCGGAAGCTAGCCTGTGCAGCTATAATTGTAGTAGGAATCTGGTATTGCGATATTCAAGCTAATCAGGATTCGCCACGGCTGCTGGCGTTTTGTTGTTTGTTCAGAACGGGTGTGTGTATGTCGTGCCAACGTGGGAAACCGATTCGCAAGGCCAAACCGGGCGATTACCGCTGCAAGGATTGCGGCGTGGTGTCGTCGAAAAAGAAGAAACTTTGCCAGCCGAAAAAGGTTAAGTGATTTTGGCTGGACACTATCAGGCAAGGCACGAGTGTTCAAACATTTTCCCTTCAACCTCTTTACATTGACATAGAAGCTCAGCAATTGAGTAACTCCTTGCCAACGTCGATGCGAGCCGTGGTACTCCGTGAATATAGTGCCAATGTGCTCGATGCGATCAGAGGCCTTACGGTGGAAGAGCGGCCAGTGCCGGCGTTGAAGCACGGTCAGGTGCTAGTTCGTATCGAAGCGGCACCATGCAATCCTTCTGATCTGTTGTTACTGCAGGGCAAATACGGAACGCTGAAAACGTTGCCCACGGTGCCGGGTTGGGAGGGAACCGGCACGGTCGTTGCCAGCGGCGGCGGATTGATGGGAACGTGGCTGCAAGGCAAACGCGTATCGTGTGCTGTGCGCGAGGATCGCGATGGGACGTGGGCTGAGTATTTGGTGGCCAACGCGCGCGACTGCATTCCGCTAAAGCGTTCGGTACCTACCGAGCAAGCGGCCAGTTTAATCGTGAATCCGTTCACCGCGTTCGGACTCGTAGATACGGCTAAACGTGCTGGGCATCGTGCCCTCGTACAAACGGCGGCGGCAAGCCAGCTTGGCCGCATGATTCTGGTGGTAGCCAAAGACGAAAGCATGCCGCTTATCAACATCGTGCGGCGGGAGGCCCAGGTTGAATTATTGAAGTCGCTCGGTGCCGAACACGTACTCAATTCGTCGGACGAAGATTTTTGGGACGAATTCAGGCAGCTTGCCCAAAGGTTGCGGGCGACTGCGATGTTCGAAGCAATTTCGGGAGAAATCACCGGCCAGCTCCTCAGTACCATGCCGCCCAAGTCGGCCGCCTATTTGTATGGTGCGCTTTCCGAGGAGCCCGTAAGTGGCATCGACCCGATTGAGGTGGTTTTTCACGACAAGTCGTTACACGGCTTCTTTTTAGGGAACTGGCTCGACGAACGAGGGATTTTGACGGCCCTGCGAACGGCTTCGCGAGTGCAAAACTTGCTGGCAAGCGGCCGAATTGGGACCACGGTGCAACAACGGTTAAAACTTGATGAGGCAGTCGACGGACTGCAACGGTATGCGCAAAATATGACGGACGGCAAGGCGCTCATCATGCCGCATTGCCAGTGATCGGCCGTGGCGGTCGTTCATTTGTTTTTTAGTTCGATTCACCCCCGTGGATGTTTTTGCCATGAAGAACTTCGGTTGTTGGTCGCTTTTGTTGCTACTTGCGTTTACTTCGTTTGCCTTTGCCGAGGAATCGAAAAAGAGCGGTGAGGCACCTAAGCCTGATGAGGATGGTTGGTACAGTCTATTCAATGGGAAAGATTTAACCGGCTGGAAGAAAGCAGAAGAAAACCAGGACACGATTCAAGTGAAGGATGGAGAAATCGTGATCAAAGGTGAACGCTGCCATCTCTTTTATGACGGGCCGGTGAAGGACGCGAACTTTAAGAACTTCCGCTGGAAGTGCGAATTGTTGACCAAGCCCAAGGCGAACTCTGGCATGTATTTCCATACCGAGTATCAACCGACGGATTGGCCCAAGAAGGGCATCGAAGTGCAAGTGAATAATACGCACCCCGATCCGCGTAAAACGGGCAGCCTGTATCGGGCCAAGGACATCATGAACAATGCACCGGCGAAAGATGATGAATGGTTCACTCAGGAAGTGATCGTTCGCGGCAAGCACGTGGTGGTCAAGGTCAACGGCAAGAAGGTTAACGAATACGACGAGCCAGAAAATGTAAAGCGCGAAGCCGGTTGGGAAGAGGCGGTAATCTCCTCGGGCACGTTCGCGCTGCAAGGCCATGATCCGGGCAGCGAGGTTCACTATCGCAAAGTACTCGTAAAACCATTACCGGATGACGCGAAGGCCAAGCAAGGCAAGCGTGGCAAGAAGAAACAAGCCGCGTAGCGATTGCTTCTTGGAATATAGGATTGGGGTTTATCTGCAGAGAGCCGGCCTCAATGAGGCCGGCTCTTGGTGTTTGATGTTTGGGGCAACGCGCATCATTTCGAGAGACTGGGGCGATGCCCCAGCCACCCGTTGCGTAAGCGTGCTTGCACTCATGCTGGCGCCACTGGCGCGTCGAGAGCACGTCACCCCAAACGCTACCCTATAAGTGCAGCAGTAGAATTCGCGATCGGGATCGGGGACGCCTTCTACACAAGGTGCCAATACAAGTTTTTATTGAGCGTTGAGCTCGGCTGTCTGTTCAACCGAAAGCGCTGCGGCAGGAAAGCGACTTCCTGCAAGGGCTTGCTTCAACAGGGCGCGTCGGCTCTCGCTACGCAGCAGAGCTTCAATCGCGAGTTGCTTATTCGTGTCGTTCAGTTGGTCGAAGGCCGAAATGAGCTTCTGTACTGCCTCGTCAGCTTGGATGTCTCCCAAACCGCTAACGGCTCCCATTTGTAGTTCACCATCGGGGCTTGTGAGGTATTTTTCTAGTTGAGCGCCGGTGCGAGCGTAGTCGGCAATACCAAGGATTCGCAGAGCATCATAGCGAGTGCCGCTACGGACTGTGGTGTCGTCGGCCATCTTGGCGGCGAAGTCGATATAGCTGTCGCAGCGTTTTTTCAACTCCGGATCGCTCTCCACGAGCTCGTTGATGCGATTGTTAGGCCAGACTCCAACTTGGGTGAGGCCATTGATGATTCCGCCGCCGTAAACGACTACTTGCCAATCGGTGGCGGGTTTACCAAACGCGGGCACCGAAAGGTCGATCAACCGGCGGAGTTCGTTCGAATCGTTACGGCGGGCCGCTTCGATGGCAATCCGCCAGATTTCGGGAATGCGTTCGTATTCGGCAGGTGTACCGACGGCGAGATCTTTCGTGAGTTGAGTGATTTTCGTCGTTGCATCGTCGGGCGTGACGGCAAACTCTTTGGGCAATTGCTTATGGATTGCAGTAAAGATGCGATTTTCCAGGCCGGCCGCGATCGTGGTGGGCAAGTCGAAGTACGGCGTTTCGCCACCGCCGCCATAGCCACCCTCTTTCAAGAGTCGTTCAGACGGAATGTAAGAACAAAAGTCGTTCGAGTAGCCGTGCATCCAAATCCGGGCAGGGTCGAATTCTTTTGCAGCACGTAGCTTATAATCGACGCATACTTCGCCACCGAGGAAAACCATAGCCAGCGAGTCGCCGAAGCAAACCGTTTGGATCGGGTAGTCGATTTTAGTTTGCAGCGATTCACCGCGGTCGAGACGAGCCAACTGCACGGACGCATTGTACGCCAGAGCCGGATTATTCAGGGCCGCTTCGAGCTCGACCCGCGTTGGTGGCGTGTTTAATGGCAAGTCGATTGCTCGGTAAGTCGCGGTTATTTTCCCCGTAATTGGCTCTAGTTTACCTTTGAGCAATCGCTCAACTTCGTTGGCGATTTCAGCGCCTTGCTCGGCAGCCGCGGCGACGTTGCCGCCGGTGACACCGGAGCTTGGGTTGGAATCGGAGCCGCAGCCAGCAGAGACCATTGCGACGATACCTGGGTGGTTACGTTGGATGGCTTCTTGAGCGTAACCGGCCCAATCTCCGCCTATGAGATTGTGTGAAAGAGTGACGCAATGGCAGGCATATGTGACGTAAATGGCCGATATCGAGTTATCCTCGGCAGATCGCACGACGAGCATTGGCAGCGAGTGGTCGACGGGACCGCCTGCGGGCCGGCGGTTCATCGCAAATTTGACCTCCCCTGTGGCTCGCTCAAGGCGGGAAGGTTTGCGATTCGCCAGCGCGTCGAGCGACACTTTAACCAGCGCGTCGGTCAGCTCTTGTGTGTATTGATCGATATGCGCTTGATGCTCGGGTGGAATTGGTGTGCTGAAGATCGTATCGCTCGCGCCGTTCACTTTTGGGGCAGTGTGAGTGTGTGTAAATGTGATGATAAGCCGATCGCGTTCGATACCGGCTTTTTCTTTTAGTTGGCGAGCAACTTCGTCGGTCATCGAAAGGCGAATGCCGAGGTTATCGAGCGTGATGAGAATGACCGGTTTTTCTTCATCAGTCCCAATGGCCAATGCCTTGGCCCAAATTCTTTGGTTAATGCCTTCGGACTCGTCGCGACGATTGCCGAAGCCGTTGAGGCGGATCGGATAGGAGGGGGTGACATCGACCGCGGCGGCCCCTACCGAGTAAATGCTTTGCGTTTCTTCAGCAACGACGACGTTTGCGTTGCCAAGCATTATCACGCCAACACAGAACATCGCGTAAAAAAGTTGAACTAGTGTGCGAGACATAGAAGCTCCAAGCCGTTCGTGAGGGCAGAATTGTTTTGTTGGTGGGTATTGCAAAATGGTCTGATCAACAGTCGCAACAAGATTTTGTTTCCGCCAGCAAAGTGATATTAAGGCAGGGAATAGAGGCCGGCACCGGCATTCTTGAGGCGTCCCTGCTTGATGAGTTCTTCCCAAACAGCTCGGGGAAACTCGCGTGGGGCAGCGATGCCGACAATGGCCGATCGTTGGCCACCGCTAAGCGGCCCACGGCCGATACGGGAGTCGTAGTCTAGCCGGGTAAGCTTCCAGCGTTTTTTAAAGGCATTCAACGCGCTTTTCAGCACGTCTGGGGAGAGTTCCTGTGCTGGCGGGATACTGCCTGCCGGCGTGGAACTGGCCGAACTGGCGGAGGCGGAGTTGGCGAGGGGCTCATCGTTTTGCATAAGACGATTTTGGACCACAGCGTAACGGGGGTCAATAATCGTGGGTGGCCTGGCGGGGAGCGCGAGCGGCTCACTTGGCTGACTTTCTAACCGAATTGGCGGAATTTGCAGGCCAGCTTACAATGGCGATGGCTGGTTAAGGAGCAGACAACACATGCGATCGATTTTGATTTACCTGGCCTTGGCTGCATCTTTGCTGCAGGCTACCTCTGCAGTTGGACAGATGCCGACCGCGATTGGCAAACAAATTGCCATGAGCAATGCGGCGTGGAAGATTTTTATTCCGGACACCTACTACCAACGACCGAACAGCCAGGCAGATTTGCTGGTACACTTCCACGGCGACCCGCAAGTATTTTGGAACAATGCCAAGTATGCGAATCTCAATACGATTATCGTTACCGTGAATTACAGTGGGCTGTCTTCCGCGTATAGCACCCCCTTCTCGAATGCTTCGCTGTTCCAATCGTTATTGAACGAGGCATTAACGAAGGTTCGCAACGAGGTATTTATTCCTAACGATTTGCAGTGGGACAAACTGGCAGTTTCGTCGTTTAGCGCGGGTTATGGAGCCGTGCGCGAGATATTGAAATCGTCAACCTATCGGAATGAAATCGATGTGTTGCTGGCCGCAGATTCGCTGTATGCGACAACCGCGTCGGATGGCACCGCTCTCGATTCGCAGTTAGTCGATTACAAGACTTTCGCAACCCTTGCCAAGAACGGTAGTAAAACGTTTGTCTACACGCATTCCCAGGTCCCCACTTACACCTATGAAAGCACGGGTGAAGTGGGAGACGAGTTGATGCAACACTTGGGTATTTCTCCGACATCCATAAACACGAGTGGGCTCGGAACGCTGCAATTTTACCGGCAGGCATCGGCAGGAAATTTTCTTCTACTCGGTGCGCGGGGCAGCGATGGCGACTCCCATTTGGCGCACTTGCGGTACATCGGCGATTTCCTGGAGGAACTGCCTCTTGCGAAAACACCGACGCAAGGAGACTACAACGCGAATGGTGTGGTCGACGCGGCCGATTATGTGATTTGGCGGAAAACGCGAGGCTCCACGACATCTCTGCTGGCAAATGGTGACACAAGTGGCTCGAGCGCATGGGTTGTGAACGACGCTGATTTCGCAGCGTGGAAACGGCAATTCGGCGTTGGTGCGCAGCAAAGTTGGGGAGGTACAGCGATACCGGAGCCAAGCACCCTGATTGCGGGGCTGACACCATGCTTCATACTACTGGGCACCACATTGCGGTCCCGCCGCAAAACGGCTTGATGGCCCAGGCGTTTTCATTTGCCGGGTAGCTGCTTCACTCGAATATTGCGAATAGCCACCGGATCTTTATGGCCACAAATGGCAATGTGGCCTTCTGTACGGGCAGATCCGGGATGCTTTTGACCGTCGAGCGGGGTTTTACTTGCTTCGGCAATGTTCGCATTCAGCACTTCGTAACCGTTGACGACGACTTTGATGTTGTCGCCCTCGAGCGTAATTTCTTCGTAGTTCCATTCACCGTTCGGGCGAAGGAAGCCGCGCAGCGCAGGTACCAAACCGTAGAGGCTGGCGTTCACCTGATAGGGCTTAAGGTCGGCGTATCGCGGCGCGCCGTCGTCGAGAATCTGAATTTCGAAGCCAGCATAAGCGAGTTGGTCTTGCGTGTTCGGCGCTCGCAGAGCGATGCCACTGTTACCTCCTGGCGGTAGCTTGAATTCGAAGCGAAGCACGCAGTTTTTGAACTGATCTTCGGTCAGCAAGTTGCCGCCTTTATTCGGTTTGCAAACAATCGCGCCGTCTTTTACTTCATAGCTATCTACGGCACCTGACCACCCGGAGAGATCTTTCCCATTAAACAGTGGTTTGAAATCTTTTTCGTCGGCACCGATGCGTGAGAGCAATTTGTTGGCTTCTTCATCGGGTATTTCGCGAACAAACACGTTGCGGAAGCGGGTTTCGGAGCCGTGAGTTTGCAAATAAATCGGGCCCGTATCATAGACAGGAAGCTCCGGCTTGTAGTAGTTGTCCATGATGACGTTATCGACGACCTTCTTGCCGTTCAACTCCACCGTGACATAAGGGCCGACCATGCGGACGAACATCCGATTCCATTCACCGGTGGGGTTATCGGCGACTTCGGTGGGAAATCGCTCGTTCTTCTTATTGTTCCATAACCCGCCGGAACCTTTGTCGGCACCATGCGGACGACTGTGTTCGCTTTTAGGATCCCATATTTGTACTTGGGGCGTGCCACGGAGATAAATGCCGCTGTCTCCATTGGGGCCGATTTTCCAATCGACCCACATTTCGAAGTTACCGTAATCCTTCTTCGTGGCCAGAAATGGCTCACTGCCATCGCTAACAAGTTCTCCGCTATCGACATGCCAATGGGTGTCGATGCCTTGCTTCACTTGGGCGTCCCATTTTTCTCGTTCTTCCTTCGGCAAAGCGGCGATTTCTCGTGGATCGCGGGTATGGCCTCCGGTCCAATCGTCGAAATCTTTACCGTTGAACAGGGCCGTAAAGCCTTTGGGAGGCTGGTTATTCTCCTGTGCGATGACGATTTCACCGCACGCGAAAGCAAGAATCAGCCCTGCAATGAGATTACGGAGCAAACCAGTATTTTGAGAAAGTTGGCCGAAATTAGGGCACATGGTGTCGTCCTGGGGGGTGTCGTCAGAAACCGAAGAATGCCGAGGGCTCCATGATTCTAAACAGAAGCAAGTGGCTTCGGGAAGCGACCACAGAGTTGCCAATAGGCAATACCGGTGATTAGATTGGCGTTCGGAGGAATACTGCTATGACGTGGGAATTTGATCGCCGGAAGTTTTTGCAAGCCTCAACCGCCAGCGCAGCCAGCTTTTTGCTGAGCTCCAGGGTTCGCGCGTTGGACCTGAACGGCAAACTGCGTGTTGCCTCAGTGGGAACCGGCAACAAAGGTCACGACGACTTGGTGAACGTTGCCTCGAGCCCCCGTTGCGAAGTAACGGCCATTTGCGATGTGGATCACTCCGCCCAACTTTTTGGCTGGGCGGCGCAACAGTACCCGAAGGCCACACAGTATTCAGATTTCCGCAAACTGTTGGATAAACCTGACACTTTTGATGCGGTCATCGTGTCGACGCCCGATCACATGCACGCGCCCATTGCCGTGGCGGCGATGCAACTGGGCAAGCACGTGTTTTGTCAAAAACCACTAACCCATACCGTGGCCGAAGCACGGCGGATGCGTGAGGTGGCCAAGGATAGCCGGGTCGTAACTCAGATGGGCAATCAGATTCAATCGCACCCGGCGTATCGAACTGCCGTGCGATTGGTCCACGACGACGTGATTGGAAAAGTGCGTGAGGTTCACTCCTGGCAGGCCGGCAGCATGGATTGGATGCCCAAGGAACTGAACTTCGAAGGTTCGGACCCGGTTCCCAAAACGCTGAACTGGGATCTTTGGTTGGGGGTTGCTCCGGAGCGCCCCTATAAAACAGGGTTATATCATCCATGGTTTTGGCGCGCGTTCCAGGATTTCGGGAACGGCCAATTGGGCGATTTTGGATGCCACATCCTCGACCCCGTATTCAAAGCACTTTCCTTGGGGGCTCCGATTACGATCGAAGCGGATGCGCCACCTTTGGGCGACCAGATATGGACTCTGCGTTCCAAGGTGTCGTACGTGTTTCCTGCGACCGAGCGAACCGTGGGCGAAACGCTACCGCTGACGTGGTACGATGGCTTGGACCACAAGCCCAGCGCCGAAGCACTAGGTTTGCCCAGCGATTATCGTTTGCCGGGTGCCGGTTCGGCCCTGATTGGCGAAAAAGGCACAATGGTGATTCCGCATTGGTCGACGCCAAATTTGTTCCCGCAGGACAAGTTCGCCGGCTTCACGATGCCGGATGTCGGCGAAGTGAATCACTACACGAGCTGGGTAGACGCCTGCTTGGGAGACGGCGAAACATCGTCGAACTTCGAATACGCGGGCCCGCTTACCGAAGCCGTTTTACTAGGTGTGGTGGCGATCCGATTCCCGAAAGAACAGCTTCAGTGGGACTCGGAAAAGCTGGAGTTCACCCACAATGCGGATGCCACCGCACGGCTGACGAAAGAATATCGCAAAGGTTGGGCGAACCCGCTTGGGTAGGATACTGACTCGCCTGATTCTTAAGAACTCTAACAAAACCGGCGGGGACGTCCCGATTTTGCGGAGTCTTCGCAGCAAAATGGGACTGTCTCCCTCTCTCAGA
>CAZTWS010000023.1:0-44089 GCA_964618225.1 uncultured Planctomycetaceae bacterium | reverse complement strand
AAGAGAACTGCAAAGTTATAGGCACACTCCGCGTCCTGTAACCTGAATTGAAAAATGCCCGAAAATTACTAGAAGCAGTTTCAAAACCGTTCTCGGAGAGGGGGACAGTCCCCTTTAGCTCCGCGGACTCCGCTAAAAGGGACAGTCCCCGAACGGTTTTGAAACTGCTTCTAGCACAGGCGGGCGGCACGCGGAGAGTGCCTGCTACTCTTGGTTCCGTGCTTGAGCGAATGGGCTGGGGCGAATACAATCCTCGCTTTCGGTATTCGAATTCTGTTTTGGTATTGTGACGATCATGGAACGAACTTTGATTTTGTTGAAGCCCGATTGCGTTCAGCGGCGGCTGATGGGGCGTATTCTGAGCCGGTTCGAGGACAAGGGCCTGAACATCATCGCGATGAAGATGATGCGGGTGACGCCGGAACTGGCCAAGAAGCACTATGCCGAGCATGTGAGCAAGGGCTGGTATCCGACGCTGGAAGAGTTCATCACGGGCGGCCCGATTGTGGCGGCGGTGATTGAAGGCCTCGAGGCGATTCGTGTGGTTCGCGATATGTTGGGCGCGACGAGTGGCTTGAAAGCCGCACCGGGAACGGTGCGTGGCGATTTCAGTTCGAGCCGGCAGATGAACTTGGTGCATGGTTCGGACGGCCCCGAGGCGGCCGCTCGCGAGATCGCGCTGTACTTCCAGGGCGATGAATTGTGCGAAGGCGATCTTTCGATCGTGAAGTGGTTGCGCGCGAGCGACGAGGCCTAGCACGGGTGGTGTGGCGGCGTGCTGCTTGTTGCTAACACTTGCGCGGTCCTTGAGGTTGGACTCCGAGCGAGCCGAGCTGTTTTCTTTTCCCTCGGGGGCGGGGACGCCCCGGCTCGCTGGCGCATGCATGGCGCGGGGATTTCTGGTTCTTCGCCGTGTGTTACGCAGTGGAGTGGGCATGGTGTGCGCGGCGCAATGAAATTGGGCTAGTGAGTCATCGTTGTGGGGGGCCGTTTGCTGGTTGGACGGCGTGGCCGCCGCCGCTAAGGGGGATGTTTAGGTATAGATCATCCGGGGGCAGTAAATCGGGGGGGAATGGATAGTCGAAAACGTGCATGATTTCCGGAAGGGGACAAGTTTCGGTGAAGGGGACAAGTTTTTCTGGGGTGTCCTCTTTCTGCCTTGCTTGTTGTTGAGCGGCTGCTTGGTGGCGGGGCGGTGATCTTTGTTCGCCGGTGTCCCCCTTGGTCGCTGTGTTTTGTGTTGCTGGTGCTTGTTGGGGTTGGGCGGTGTGGGGTGGGCTGGGCGAGTGTTGTGGGGTGTCGGTGTCGAGGGACCACCACCAGCCGTCGAAGATTCCGCGTTTTTGAGTTTTTCCGTCGATAGCGTATAGCGCGCGGCGTAGCGTGCGTTCGTGGAAGCCGTACTGGGTGGCATGTTCGGTGACCGAAGCCGCAGAGCGAGGGCCGGCGGCGAGTTCTTTTTTCAACCAGGCAACGGCGTCCTCGAGTTCGATGGCTTGAGGGCCGCGTTTTTTCTTGGCGGCGGCGAGTATGTCTTCGGTAGACACGTTGGCGGGGAGAGGATGCCAGTGGACGACGGGCGAGGTTCCGTGTGGATGGTTTTCGATGGTGTAAGCCAGTCCGGTGGGAGCGGCGGTGAGGTTGCTTTTGAGGGGCAGGAGCAGGTGTCGGCCGGGTTGGTTTTCGTCGCGGCAGATCGTCCAGACGGAGCGGGCCGAGGCGACGAAGCCGAGTGAGCCGGCCGCGCGGTAGAGAGCGGCACCGTCGTTCTTTCGCATGTGGGCGATGGCGAGAACGGCGATGCCACGTTCGGCGGCGAGTTCGGCCAACGGGGCGAGCACGCGGCGGACGACGGTTTGAAAGTGGGTGTCGGCCGGGCCGACGTAAGCGTTGATGGTATCGATGATGATAAGTCGGCAGTTGGGAACACTGTTGACCGCGGCGCGGAGTTGGTCGAAGTCGTGGCGGAGGTCGGAGATGGATTGAACGATGAAGGTGCGTGTGGGGTCGGCACCGGCGGCGTCGAGGCGGGGGCGGATTGTGTCGGCGAGGTCGTCGGCCGAGTTGAGGATGAGCGTAGAAGCAGAGGGGGAGGCGAGGGGAGATGGAGAGGGGGAATTTGGCCAGGGGCGGTTGGTGGTCAGGCGGGCGGCGAGGTCGAGGGCGACGAGGCTTTTGCCTACGCCGGGGTCGCCGATGAGGAGGGTGACTTTGCCGAGCGGGATTCGGCCGGGCCAGAGCCATTCGACGGGTTGGGCGTCGCAATCGGCAGCGCGAACGAGGCGGAGTTGCTTTGCCGGTGCGTCGGCGAGTTCGTCGGATTGGATGGAGGGGGAAGCGAGGGCGTGCATGATTCGACTACTGTTCTTTTGTATAGGTCATCGAGATTCATGCTATCCGAAAAAAGGGGCTTTGTCAGCCAGGAAAAAACGGCCACTGGGGGTGTAAGGCGTAAGGTGTAAGTCGTAAGGCGTTGGGCGTAAGGCGGGTGTCGGGGGGCTGATTTCTGGCCTTTGTTATCTGGCCTCTGATGTGGGATTTTCTTGGAGGGTTAGGGATTGGGTGTCGGCATTGAGTTCGGCGAGGGTGCCGATGGGGAGGGTGGTGTTGTAGCGGACGTGGCCGACGGGGAAGTTGGCTACGACGGGGATGCCAAGGTGGGCGAAGTAGTCTTTGAGGACGTCGTTCATGCTGGCGTCTTCGTCCCACTTGGCTTCGCCTTCGCGAGCAGTGAACGCGCCGAGGATGACGCCGTTTAGTTTGTCGAGCTTGCCGGCGAGTCGGAGCGTGCTGAGCATACGATCGACGCGGTAAGGCGCTTCGCCGACGTCTTCGAGGAAGAGGATTTTGCCGTCGGTGTCGATTTCGTACGGAGTGCCCATGAGGGCGTGGAGGACCGAGAGATTTCCGCCGATGAGTCGGCCGCGAGCGGTGCCGCCGGTGATGGTGACGGCGCGGGGGACTTTGTCGAAGAGGTTGGGGGGGATGGTCGCTGAAGGGAGCGCGCCGTCGTTGGGGAGATGGGTGAAGATGGTGTAGCCGGGGGATGTTCCTGTGTTGGGGGCGGGGTATTTTTCTTTGAGGAGGGCGCGCCAGAACCAGTGGTTGGCTAGTGGGGAGAGGTTCGGTTCGGTGCCGAGGCCGAATTCGGGGTTAGGCGAGTGGAAGGTGACGAGGCCCGTTTTTTGGTTGATGGCGATGTGAAGGCCGGTGATGTCGGAGAAGCCGACGAGGATTTTTGGGTTGTTGCGAATGATTTCGTAGTCGAGTTTATCGACGATGCGCGTGGTGCCGTAGCCGCCGGTGCCGGGGAAGATGGCATCGACGGTGGGGTCGCTGAATGCGGTCATGAGTTCGGCGGCGCGCTCGTGGTCTGTGCCGCCGAGGAAGCCGTGCTTGCGAAAGAGGTTTTGTGGAATGCGGACTTTGAAGCCCCTTTCTTCGAGACGTTTTTTAGCGAGTTGGACGCGGCCTTCGTTGAGGTATTTGGCGGGGGCGACGAACATGATGGTGTCGCCGGGCTGGAGGGCTTTGGGAAAGAGGGGGGAGTGAGGTTCGGCGTGGGTGGAGTGAGTGTTGGTGAGGAGTGCCGCGGTGAGGGCGAGTGTGAGGAAGTGGCTTAGATGCACGGGAAACTTTCTTGAGGGTCGGGGCGAGGGAATCGTTTATCGCGGTTGTTTTTTTGTCCGCAGATTTCGCAGATGGGCGCAGATTGTTTTATAGCGTGTTTTGCGGAGGGGATGCACTTGGGGAGTGGGGGCGCTAAGCCGCAAGCGGGGGAGCGGGGCTGTAGGGGTGTAGGGATGTCAGGCTGGAAAGCCTGACCTACTAGTGTTCTGTCAGTCTTGAATTGATGGGTGGCATGCTTTCACGCGGTAGCGGGTAAGCATGCCTACGCCCAGAAGGCGAAGGCATGCCACCCAGCAAATGACCATGGACAGACCACTAGTCGTTGTGGGCGCGTTCGACGAGGTCGTAGCGGCGGATTTTTCGGTCGAGGGTGGAACGTTCGATGCCGAGGATGATGGCGGCGCGGCTTTTGTTCCAGCCGGTTTGGTTGAGCGTTTCGAGAATGTGTTGTCGCTCGATATCGGCGAGAGAAGCGGGCTCGGTGCGTATTTCGCGGCCGGTGGCCATGTCGAGATCGGTGTCGCCGGCGGTTCGCAGCGCGGAGAGGACTAGATCGCTGTGGTCGATGTATTGAGTGCGTGTGAGCACGACCGCGCGCTCGATGACGTTTTTAAGTTCGCGCACGTTGCCGGGCCAGCGGTAGCGGAGCATTTCTTCCATCGCGCGCGGCGTGAAGCCTTTGATCTTGCTGCCCGTTTCGGCAACGAAGCGGTGGAGGAAGTATTCGGCAAGTTGCGGGATGTCTTCCGGTCGTTTGCGGAGCGCGGGCACGATGATTTCCAGCACGTGCAGACGGAAGTAGAGATCGCGGCGGAAGGTGCCTTCGGCGACATCTTTTTCGAGGTCGCGATTGGTGGCGGCGATGACGCGGACATCGACTTTGATCGCACCGCTGCCGCCGACGCGTTCGAAAGGATGGCCTTCGAGAACGCGGAGGAATTTGGCCTGGGTTTTGGCATTCATTTCGCCGATTTCGTCGAGCATGAGGGTGCCCTTGTCGGCGGCTTCGAACTTGCCGATTTTTCGTTCGGTGGCACCGGTGAACGCGCCTTTTTCGTGCCCGAAGAGCTCGCTTTCGAGAAGCGTTTCGGAGAGTGCCGCGCAGTTGAGGCACACGAAGGGGCCTTTTTTGCGTGGGCTTGAGTAATGGACGGCGCGAGCGACGAGTTCTTTGCCGACACCGCTCTCGCCGCGGATGAGGACCGTGGCGCGGCTTGGTGCGGCTCGGGCCACGTCGCGAGCGATTTGGTTCATGACTTCGCTTGCGCCGACGATTTCACTTTCGGCACCGAGTCGTTCGCGGAGTTGGACGTTTTCATCGCGAATTTGGTTGAGGTTTTCAGCGAGCGCTTGTTGGCGGCTGAGGTTTTCGAGTGCCACGGCGACGGTATCGGCCACGGCGAGCGTGAATTCGAGGTCGTCTGGGTCGGTGCTTTTGGCCGCGTCTGTGGAATACAAATGGATGACACCGAGGACTTTGCCCTCGCTTCGGATGGGGGCGCAGATGACGCTGGTGGCGAGGATGTCGCCTTTGCTATCGCGGCTGCCGAGTTGGCTGTCGTCCATGACGTTGCGAGCGAGCACGGCCTGGCCTTCGCGCATGACCGTGGTGGAGAGGAATTGCGACACGCGGTGGTAGCGGTGCGGGGAGTCGCTCCGTGAGGCGATGACTTCGAGGTTGTCGATCGGCGGCTTGGGCGACGGCCGGCGAGCTTGAAGCAAGACGGCACCGGCATCGACTTGTGTGCCTTCGAACAGGCCATCGATTGCGACATTGGCGAGTGAGACGACATCGGTCGCTTTGGCAAGCTCGAACGCGAGTCGGCAAAGGTTGGCTGCGGCGCGGCCGACTTTGGGGAGCGAGATGTCGACGTCTTCTTCGGGCGGCTCGAGGAAGCGGCTTTGTCCACGGCGATGGGTGATTGTGGTGGCTTCGTAGGTTTCGAGAACGCTTTCATCATCGCGCGGGCCGAGCGTTTCGTCGCCGGGGTCGGCGCGGTGGACGGCTTGCGCGGAGCGGAGGACGGAGTTCGAATCGGGGAACGCCTGCGACAAGTCGTGTACGAAGGCGAGCTGCGAGTTGCCGATGCGGATGACGTCGCCGGCTTGGAGTTGGTAGTCGTGGTGGACTCGCTGGCCATCGATGAGTGTGCCGTTGCGGCTGTCGAGGTCGCGGAGAGTCCACTGGCTTTGGGCCTGGAAGACTTCGGCGTGGTTGCGGCTGCAACGTTCATCTTTGACGACGATGGTGTTGGTTGGCGCGCGGCCGATGGTGACGGATTCGCCATCGACGAGGCGGAATACGTCTGTCCATTTAGAGCCTTCGCGAATAACCAGGTAGGCCGTCATCGAATGGTATGGAGGTTCCGGAGTTTTTCGTGGTTCGTATAGAGGGCAGTTGTGGGAATGGTGTGAAAGGCGGCGGAAGCGCGCAGCAACGGGGTTTTGCCGATTCTCGGTCGGGATGAGCGTGTACCGAGAAAGGCGTTTGTTGAGGACGGCCCGCTATTTACAACTTATTCGGCATAGGGGGGTAGTTTCAAGTGATGGAGGCCCAGAAGATGAAAGGTAGGAAAGACTTACGGCGAGTTGGGGGGAGCGTCGGGCAAGCCCGACGGCTAAATGGGGTATCGGGAGGGGGAAACGGGTGGTTGGGGGAATGGGAGGGCCAAAACTGTTGAAACCACTGGGTTTAGCGATTAGCCTGAGTATAGGAACGAATTTTCCTCTTTGAGGCTGAACTTCTCCGCTGCGGGCGCGGTTTGCGATCGAGTTGCGTGTGCCCGGCGGCTAAAGGATCTTTCCATGTTTTCGACTACGAAATGCGTGTTTGCTCGGTTGATTGCCGTCGCAACCTTTGTCGCCGTGTGTGCCATTGCTGCTTGTGAATCGCAAGCACAGTTTTTTCGAAACGGTGCGGTCGGCGGTGTGAAGATCGATACCGAGGGCGTGTTGACGAAGCCCGAGGTGAGCGACATGCGCGAACTGCAGCAAGCCTGGCAGCAAGGTCTTGCCGAGGTTCCGGCCGATTTGAATAAGTGGACCGACTTGCGGTTCGTGTCGTTGCGGCAGTTGGAGCAGCAGATTCGAGAAGCACATGAACTGGGCAAGCCGGTGCCGGATTCGGTGCGGTTCTTGGCCGGGTTGCAACGAGTGAAGTATGTGCTTGTGTATCCGGAGTCGAAGGATATCGTGCTGGCTGGTCCGGCCGAAGGCTGGAAGGTGAATCAGCAGGGAAGCGTGGTTGGTGCGACGACGAATCGGCCGGTGCTGAACTTGGACGATTTGATGGTGGCATTGCGTGTGGGAGAGCAGTCGAATCGTACGGGCATTAGCTGCTCGATTGATCCCACGCCGGAAGGTTTACAGCGGATGCGGCAGATTTCTGGTCGGCTGTCGGCGCGTGGCGGTCCGCAGGTTGCGGCCCGACAAATGGAAGAGGCGGTTGGCCCGCAAACGATTACCGTGACGGGCGTGCCGGCGACGAGCCATTTTGCGCGGACGATCGTGGCGGCTGATTTCCGGATGAAACGATTGGCGATGGCGTTCGAGCCGGCACCGATTGCGGGCATGCCGAGCTTTTTGGATATGATCAAGAATCGTCGGTCGGGGTTGAACGACATGATGCCTCGTTGGTGGTTGGCCGCGAACTATGAGCCGCTACGTCGCGACGCGGAAGGGCTTGCTTGGGAGATTCGTGGCCAGGGCGTTCGCTGCATGACGGAGCAGGAATTCTTGAACGCATCGGGCCAGAAGGAGAAGTCGGCCCAAGGTGATCCTGCCGCACAGAAGTGGGCCGATACGTTCACGGAGAAATTCGAAGAGTTGGCACACGAAGATTCGGCGTTTGGGGAGCTGCGAAACGTGATGGACCTGGCCGTGGTGGCGGCTCTGCTGTTCAAGGAAGGGTTGCTGGAAGGTTCGGGATTAGAGATACCGAGCTTACTGCGCGACGAGCCGATTACTGAGTTTCCAGCGCCGCGGATGGTGCCGTCGCAGGCCAGTTTCGTGCGGGCCCGTGGCTCGTGGGTGCTGAGCGTTTCTGGCGGGGTCGAGATTTTCCCCTGGCAAATTGCCGATCGTACGGAAGTAGTGAATGATTTGGCGAGTGCCCGTGATGTTAAGGCTGGCAGCGATCGCGGCTGGTATTGGCAGCGATAGTGGCGTGTGGCCTCGGTTAGAATTTGGCGTTAATGCGCCATCTTTTCGTGCTTGGACTCACAACTCGTATGAGTTTGGTAGGCTTTGCACTTGAATTCCGTGAGGGCCGCTTTCTGGCCGCGGTTTTGTGCTCCCCGATCCACGCATCAACCGGTTGTCGTTGGAAACGAAATCGGTGTCGGAGACGCTCTCCCATAGGCAAAGTTCCTGGGTGGTGGCGTGTGGTTTACCGATATTGAAGGGCCCTGCCGTTGGCTGGCCGGTATGTTCGGGCAATAATTGGTTTTCTGTACCCAGTTGGTTTTGCAGACGCGAGGTTCGTCTCCGTTTTTGGTTTGTTATAAATTTTAAGAATGTCGGTCGCGGACGTGATGATTGGTCGGGCGGCGTGCCCTGCTCGAAGACCAATTCCCTAGCGGCGTAAAAGAGTGACTAAGTTGCCACTATCTCCCATTATTAATGGCCACACACTGCACGAGGTTGAGCAGCACTTCGCGGAGGTGGTGGCGAATGTGGAAGATCAAGCGATCTTTCTGCTTGATCCCCAGGGCATCGTGGTGAGCTGGAATGCCGGGGCGAAGCGCATCAAGGGATACGATTCGGTGGAGATCATCGGCCGATCGTTCACCAGTTTCTATACGTCGGATGCTTTGGAAGCGGGATGGCCGCAAGAGGAACTGCGTCGAGCTCGGGAGGTTGGGCGCTTTCAGGATGAAGGCTGGCGCGTTTGTAAAGACGGCACAATGATATGGGCCAACGTGGTGATTACGGCGATCCGCTCGCCAGCGGGCGAGTTGCGAGGTTTTTTGAAAATTATGCGCGACCTGACAGAACGCAAGAAGGCTGAGGAAACGCTCCGTGAGAGTGAGGAACGGTTTCGGCTGATGATCGAGAGCGTGCAGGATTACGCCATTTTCATGCTCGATCCGCAGGGGCATATTGCGAGTTGGAATGCCGGGGCGAAACGCATCAAGGGGTACTCGGCCGATGAGATCATCGGCAAGCATTACTCCACGTTCTATTCGGCCGAAGATGTGGCGAGTGGCCGACCGCATCGGCAGTTGGAAATGGCGATTCAAGAGGGGCGTTTTGAGGCCGAAGGCTGGCGGTTGAGGAAAGACGGCTCGTTGTTTTGGGCGAATGTCGTGATTACGGCTCTTCACGATGAGCAGGGCAATTTGCGAGGTTTCGCCAAGATTACGCGAGACATGACGGAGAGCCAGAAAATTGCGGCGCTGCAATTTGCCGATCAGCAGAAGAACGCATTTTTGGCGATGCTTGCGCACGAGCTGCGGAATCCGCTTGCGCCGATACGAAACGGCATCGAGCTATTGAAAATGGTACAGACCGAGGATCCGATCATTGCCGAGACTCGCGAGATGATGGATCGGCAGATCATGCACCTGGTGCGGCTTGTGGACGATTTGCTGGATATGTCGCGCATCGTGAACGGGAAGATTCATCTTGCGCGGGAAGCGTGCGACTTGAGCACGGTGATTGATCGCGCGGTGGAGGAAATCGCTCCGCTGATGCAATCGCGAGGGCACGTGTTGAAAATTGAACGCCCGGGGCAGCCGATCGTGGTGAACGGCGATTTGGTGCGGTTGTCGCAAGTGGTGAGCAATTTGCTATCCAATGCGGCGAAGTTTACCGAGGTGCCGGGAGAGGTTCGGCTTTCGCTTACGGTGGAAGGTGATGACGCGGCCCTAAGGGTTCGAGATTTTGGCATCGGGATTGAAGCGGAAGAGTTGCCGCGCATCTTCAAATTGTTCGAGCAGGGGAATGTTTCGCTTGCACGATCGCGTGGCGGGTTGGGAATTGGGCTGACGCTTGTGCGGAGGATTGTTGATTTGCACGGCGGGTCGGTTACTGCGGGCAGCGAAGGACCTGACCGCGGGACGGAATTCGTAGTGCGAATACCGCTTCATGAAACGTTGCGTGAGGAAGCAAGTGCAACGCCGCCGCCGGTCGAGAAACGTGGGCCGCAGGTGCGAAGGCGAATTCTGGTCGTCGACGACAACGTGGATGCGGCGACCAGCGTGGGGAAGCTACTCGAGCACTGGGGGCATGAAGTTGCGATGGCGTTCGGCGGAGCGGAGGCGATTGCGAAGGCCAAGGTGATGCGGCCAGAGTATGTGTTGCTCGATTTGGGTATGCCGGGGATAGATGGTTATGAGGTGGCGAAGCAATTGCGAGCAGAGAATGAGTTACGGCCTTTGGTCATTGCCGCATTGACGGGGTACGGACACGCGGAGCATCGGGCGCAAACCAAGGAGGCAGGATTCGACTATCATTTGACGAAGCCGCCGAGCCCGGAAGCGTTGGCGGCGTTGTTTCGTACGTTGTGAAGTTGGGGTAAAGAATTTAAGGGGGGGGTGTTTTTGAATGGGGGCGGGGACGCCCCGGCTCGCTGGGGATTCGTGATTTTGAGCGGTGAGCCGAACGCTTCGCCCGAGCGTAATTATCGGTTATATTGAGGGAACGGCCTTTTATCAGGTGGTGGCCTTCCCGATCGTGTATTCGATCCATCCCTCCCGAGGAGTCAATCAATGACCGACCCGACCCCCGTATCTTCCTCGTCTTCCCGCCGATTGTTTTTGAAGACTACGTCTGCGTTGGTTGGCAGCGCGTTTGTAGGAGCTACGAATGCCCATCTTGCGCGTGGTGCGCATCCGGGCGGCAGCGATGAAATCAAGGTCGCGCTGATCGGTTGTGGCGGTCGTGGCAGCGGCGCGATTACGCAGGCTTTGGAAACCGAAGGCCCGGTAACGTTTTGGGCCGCGGCCGACGTGTTCGAGGATAACCTGAAGGGGTGCATCGAATCGGTGAAGCAACAAGTGGATCGCGGCAAACGCGACGGCAATCCGCTGTTCGAGAATTGTAAGATCGACGTGCCGGAAGAACGGCAGTTCGTTGGTTTCGATGCTTACAAGAAGGCGATCGATAGCGGTGCTGATTTGGTGTTGATTGCCACGCCGCCTGGTTTCCGCCCGATGCAGTTCGAAGCGGCGGTTGAAGCTGGCAAGCATATTTTCATGGAGAAGCCGCTCGGCGTGGATGCGCCCGGCATCCGTCGCGTGATGGCCGCGAATGAAAAGGCGAAAGCCAAGAACCTGATGGTGGCGGTTGGTTTGCAACGCCGCCACGATCCGCGGTACATCGAAACCGTGAAGAGGGTCCAAGACGGCATGATTGGCGACGTGATTTGCACTCGCGTGTATTGGAACAGCGGCGGGTTGTGGGTGCGTCCGCGTCAGCCGCAACAGACCGAGATGGAGTACCAGATGCGAAACTGGTATTACTTCAATTGGATCTGCGGCGATCATATCGTGGAGCAGCACATCCATAACCTAGACGTGGGCAACTGGCTGCGTGGCGACATGCACCCGACCCTGGCGCAAGGCATGGGCGGCCGGCAGGTTCGCACGGGCAAAGAGTATGGTCAGATTTTTGACCATCACTTTGTCGAGTTCACTTACCCAGACGGCACGAAGATGTTCAGCCAGTGCCGGCATATCGACGGTTGCGAAAACGAAGTGCGTGAGCATGCTCACGGCACGAAGGGCACGCTGGATATCGATGACGGTGCCGGCAGCCTGGTGACGACGGCCGACGGCCAGTGGAAAAGCCGTGCCAAGAAGGTGAATAATCACCATCAAGAGCATCACGACATGTTCGCGGCGCTGCGACGTGGCGAGATTTACAATGAAGCCGATTACGGCGCGAAGTCGTCGTTCACGGCGATTCTTGGCCGAATGGCAACCTACTCGGGCAAGCTGCTTCGTTGGGACGAAGCGTTGGCGACCGGCGAGGATTTGTCGCCGGCGAGCTACGATTTTGCCGCTACGCCACCGGTGGTGCCGGATGCGAACGGTTTCTACCCGGTGCCGGTTCCGGGGAAGACCGAGGTGTTGAAAGTGGCTTCGCGTTCGTAGCGAATGTTGGCCTCGTTCATGTTTAGAATTTCAAGCGCCCTTCGCTGGTTTCATGCTGGCGAAGGGTGCTTTTTTTGTTGTTAACCACAGAGGCACGGAGAGCACGGAGAAGAAAGGGCAGAGAAGAAATTTGTCATTGGAAATTGGTCGTTTGTCATTGGGCGATTTCTGCAATGGCCAAATGACAAACGACCAATTTCTGATGATAAATTCTTCTCCGTGTCCTCCGTGTCTCTGTGGTTAATTCCCGGAGTGCTAACCCGCGAGCGGCGGTTTATTGAGTAGCGCCGTAGAGGGAATTATTGGGGGAGAGGAAGCCGGTGTTGGGGGCGATGTTGGCGGTGCCACCGTAGTCGTCGGTGTCGGTGTAGCGGTCGGCGAGCGATTTAGCGTGGCCGTCGCAGAAGGCGACGTTGGTGGTGGCAAGATGGCGAAAGCCTTGCGTGCCGGCGTAGCGGCCGTTGAAGGTGTCGTCGCCCGGGCTATCGAACGGGGCGCGCATGAATTTGTTAGCGCCGGCCGCGTATTGGCCATCGCCGAATAGGGCGGTCTTCGACGGGTTTTCGATCTGCTTGAGTTTTGCTGGCAGAGGAATATTTTCATACTCTCCGTGGCCGATGTAGCTGGTGTTGTAGTTATAGCCAGTGTACGGATCGTGAGCCCAATTGGCGCTGCCGGTGAACGAGGGGCACTGCTGAATTTCGAGCGGTGTCGCATCGCCGCCCCAGAGAGTTCCGGGAACTACGAGGGTTGTCTGGCCTGGTTCGACGATCGAGGTTAGATCCCAGCAGACGGTGTAGAATTTGTCGCCCTCGCTTCGGTACGAATAGGCCTGGGGATAGCGGCCGGCGTGGTTTTCGACGAACAGGTGCGCGGCGATTGCCATTTGGCGAAGATTGTTGAGGCATTGGGTGCGCCGGCTCGATTCGCGCGCCGTTTGAATGGCGGGGAGCAGCAGCGCGATGAGCGTGCCGAGAATGGCGATGACGACTAGCAGTTCGACCAGGGTGAGAGCTTTGCGAGGCTGAGGTTTCGGGAGCATGAGGGCCTCGGCTTCATATGGGGCCGCGGTGTCTGCAAGTCAAAATCGCTTCGTCAAGCAAGTTTGGAAGGATGATGCTGCATTGGAGTGTTGTCCGTTTTCTCGGGGGCGGGGACGCCCCGTCTCGCTCTGAGCGCGAAGGGACATGCTGCGATGATCAGAGCGATTAGCAAGTGGGAGTTTGGCTCGGGGACCGCGTTGTTTGTTGCGAGTTGCAGGTGCGACGCTGACGAACTGCCGAAATTGTGCCGCCATGTGTCGTAGTTTTCTGCGATGGGAGGAATTGCCGCGCCTTTTCGCCAGAGCACGTAGTCGGCAGCGTTGACGTGGCCGTCGCTGTTGAAATCGCCAGCGAGTTGCGTGGTGGTTTGGATGATCGCGAAGATGGCCGCCGGGTTGGACCAGTCGTTCACGATGAGCCGAGTAGTTGGCGGATCGAACGCGAATTCGACTGTTTGCCAAGTTGTGCCGTCCCATTGGAGGAGCGAGAGATCGCTACCGTTGCCGGAGTAGTTAGTTCCGGGCGAGAGCTGGTAGTTGGCGGTGAAGTTGATGTCGTTGGTGCCAATGAGAGGCATGATTTGCAAATCGTAGCTGGTGAGTAGAGTGCCGGAGGATAGAGCGGAGAGTGCGAGCAAATCGCTGACGGGTGCGGTGGAAAGTTTTGCAAGGTCGCTAATGGCGGAGAAGTGGGCGGCAAGGGAGGTGTGGGATTCGTAGCTGGGGGATTGAAAGTAGAAGGGGGTGTTTTGCGTTGCGTTGGCGGGGGTGACCGAGAGGGCTTCGCCCAGATGTGCTGGTCGAACGTCGGCGAAGGCGTCGATTTCACCGTCTCGAAATTGTGCGGTCGATTCGACGCGCACGTACTGAATCCAGGAAAAACCTGACGGGGTCAAGTCGATGCCGGTGCCGCCGCCTGAGTTCACGTAGGTTTCGATGGCATCGCTGACTGCAAGTGTTTGGCCGGGCGCGCCGAGGATCGAGCCAAGCGTGGGATTTACTGGCTTCGTGAAATCGGTGGTTTGCGAGGTCCAGCCGTTTCCGGTGAGGTCGTGTTGCGTGGCACTCCACAGGTGGCCTTGTGTGGGAAACGCGGTGTCGCCGTAGGGGCCGTCGGTGTAGGTGTACCAATTGATGTTATCAGGGCTGATCGAGATGACGACAGGCTCGGCAAAGATGCCGCCGACGAGGTGGTAGCTGCGCATGTCGGTGGCATCGCTGATGTAGCCGTCGCCCACGTAGAACGAATTGCCGAAGACGTTGAGATCGATGCCGTAGGGATTGGTCGGATCGTCGATCACGGGTTGGTCAAATTTGACCGTGATCGAACCGTAGGTGTAATCGCCCGCGCCGTCGGGTTTGCGGGAGAGCGTAGTGATGACTTTGTTGCCGAGAGGATCGCGGTTGTAGGCAGGTTCCACGATTTTGACGTGGAACGGTGTCATGCCGATTGCGGGGTCGTTGTTGATTGCGATGCGGGTTGGCTCGCCGAGGATTGCGTAAGGATCGTTGTAGAGAGGATTGTTGCCGAATGCGTTGTTGTGGTGGATGACTTCTGTAGCATAGGGAGAATTGGCATATGCGGTGAGGCTGAGTGAAGTAAGTAGATTAAATGAAAGTAGTAAGAACAGCAGAGCTTTTGATTGGAAGCCAAACTGAAATTGGGAGGGGGCTGGAGTATTCTCGTTCCTGACGGGGGCGGGGACGCCCCGGCTCGCGCGTTTTGATGGCATTTTTGATTGAGTTTAGAAGTTCTCGTTGCGAAGTAAGAAGAGGTGGCGTTGCCTCAGACGAGATCTGAGGCAACCGCCACTTGAGTTCGATCAGCCAGTTTGTGATCGGTTTTTCAGACGCATTAGGCGTTGCCCGAAGCGGTGATTGACATTTTTCGTGGCCTGCGTGCGATGCTTAACATCACTACCGTTGCCAATGCGAGGATGACACTCGCGGGTTCGGGAATGGTGGCCGGGATTGGTTCCGAGGGCGCGTCGCCCATAAAACCTGGTAGGGCGCTCCAGCCGTCCCACGAGCCGTTGGAGAGTATGCGGCTGGACATTCCGACGCCGCTATATCCCCAAGCGGGTGAATCGTCCTCGCCGCCGAGCCAGTAGCTCCAGTAACCGCTCCACCAGCCTTCGAAGTAATGGTCGTCGGAGTCGGCGGGAGAACGGAAATCATTCACTTGACCATCGGTGAGGACTGCGATCGAGTTGTTGAACACGAGTGCAGGAGTCGTGCTGAAACCGTCGCCATCGGTGTCGTAGCCCAGCCCGAACAAGGCGGTGCCAAGTCCGCCACCGAAAGTGGTGCTGTAGGTGGCGTATAGCTTAGGGTCGGCTTGCACGATGGCGGTGAGCATGTTTTCGCCGGTGGCGGTGCCGTCCCAGCGATACCCCCAGATGAGTGACTCTGGGGATTTGCCGTCATTCCAATCGATGACGAGCGCGGCTTGATTGGAGCCGTTGCCTACCCAGAATTTTATGTCACTAAACGTGGCAGCCGATGCCTCGTTTGTTGAGAGCGACAGCGCCCAAACCAATAGCACTGCCAACAGTAGCGGGCAACGCCTGGTTCTTTTACGGCGGTGTGCGCCAAGGAAGATCGCACCGATTGCAAGGCTGGCGAGTCCTAGCGGTTCTGGCACCAATGCCGCGGGGTTGGCAAAAACCGAGTCGAGTCGCACCGTGACCGGTGCATTAGCATCAACATTGATGCGCAAATATTGGATCTTGGGCAGGCCGGAGTTTGAGAGATCAAACCAGTTTCCGCCGGCGGACGCTCCGAAGATGCTTGAGTATTCTTCTGCATCGGTGCTCACTCGAAACGCGGCTCGATCGGCGTTGGTGCCTGAGCCATTGAAGAGCGAATCGTTTGGCATGGGCATTCCGTAGTCGGCCAGCGGAAAGGTATCGAGCACACTTTGGGGTCTGCCTGCACCTGTGGGGTAATCCCAGGCGATCTTTCCGGTGCCCCACACGTACGACATCGTTGGGGCATTCATTTCGTGGATCGTGGCGGTGTAGGTAAGAGGATCGGCAACGATGTGGCCCGTTAGCGTGCGCCACTCGAGGTTGTCGTTGCTGACCAGGATGGCGGCTTCCATATCGCCGTAGAAGAATCCGCCGCTGCTCGAGAGGAAATTGCCGTTGTGAATGACGAACTCTTTGGTGCCCGGTAGAGCAAAAATGGGCTCTTCAAATTTGAGTGTTAGTCCGCCACCCTTGCCAATGGGCAAAATTGTGGAAGCGGCAAACGAGTTATTGCTCAAGCCGCGTGCGAACTTATTGGTTCCGCCGCCGGTATCTCGCGGGAAGTCTTGGAACTTGGCATCGGGCGTGGCCTTGTAAGCCGTGGTATCCAGTGTGCCTGGAGTGATTACACCGGGCGTGTAGTCTTGAAAGGTGACGGATATCGGCGCGGCTTGTAGAACAGAACAAACCATACTCGCTACGTATGCAACGAGGACTACTCTGAAGTTGCAACTCATTGGAACAAACTCCCTCTGGCGGCCGTGAATACCGCGTTGGCCTATTCGCGAGGCCGTGGTGGTGAAGGTGTCCTGCGCGAATGTGGTTGTTCACGGCAAGCACGGGAGAGGGGCGAGACTAGCCGCACGTAGTTTGGTTGCTTGAAGTCTGCAACGCCGTAGCACTACGTGGCATGCCAGAGCCGACCCATCCCTATCGCGAGGACGGAAAACGGTAACACGATGTATGCATCGTGCTTTGCTCAAGGGCCGGTCTTCTGGCTTGGAACTCGTTGCCGATCGCCTTCCCATCCTCGCGTGTGTGAGGACAGTGGCATTTGGATCGGTCGATGGATGTTCTTTACAGCGGCGCGTCCGCGTCGGATTTTCACCGACTTCCCTACGTGGCGCGAGGCCACGGGCAAAACTGCCGCCCAAGAGCGAGGGTCATATTAGTAGAACGCGGGTGAGGTTGCAAGAGGGCGGTTGGGAATTGGGAGAGTGTGGTGCGGGGGACGGCTTGGGATAAGGATTGTTAAGCGAGTGGTTTAGCAATTTATGGTGATTGCTTTTTTACACGGGGCGGGGACGCCCTGGCTCGCTGGGTGTTTCTTCTCCCACGAGTTGAGTGAGCATACGCGGAGGGACACGGGTGGATTGGTGATGGAGGGGCAGTGGTTTACATTGTGATTGTTGGCGTGGCAACGGTGAGAGTGGTTCGCGGAAACGGTTGGATATTTGCAGTGGGGAAGAAAATGAGTGTCAGGCTGGAAAGTTTGACCTACGGAAGATAGCGGGAGTTTATGAGTTCTGTAGAACAGATTTTGGAGCGGCTTGAGCCGCTTCGGCGGTTATTGCTTGAGCACCCGGTTTATGCGCGGATCGATGGGGTCGAGTCGTTGCATGTTTTCATGCAGCACCATGTTTTCGCGGTTTGGGATTTCATGTCGTTGCTCAAGTCGCTCCAACGGCGGTTGACCTGCGTGGAAGTGCCCTGGCTGCCGTTGGAGAATCGGTCGGCGTGTCGGTTTGTGAATGAGATCGTGTTGGGCGAGGAGAGCGACGAGGACGGTGAAGGTGGTTATGCGAGCCACTTCGATCTGTATCGCGAGGCGATGCGGCGGTGTGGTGCCGATGCGAGCTTAATCGGCGAATTTTTGAATGAGCTTCGTAAGGGCAATTCGCCTAGTCAAGCATTGGAGGCAGTCGGCGCTCCGCAGGCGGTGCAGACATTTTTAACGAAAACGTTTGACGTTTTGGAAGCGGGCGATTTATGTGCGATTGCCTCGACGTTTGCGTTTGGCCGGGAGGATTTGTTGCCGGATGTATTCCGGCAGCTCGTCGATCGGCTGGCCATTGGATCGGGAAGTGACCTTGACTACTTCAAATACTATTTAGAACGGCATATCGAGTTGGATGACGACCAACACGGTCCGATGGCTGCGAAATTGATTGAAGATTTGTGCGGAGACGACCTTCGGAAGTGGAAAGTTGCTGAGGAGGCAGCGGTCGATGCGCTCGAGGCGCGATTGGCGTTGTGGGATGGCGTGGAGAAGGCGATTTGCAAGCAGGGGCGCATGAAGCAAGCATGAATATGCCTTAGTGCGACCGGCTTCGCAGAGGTCAGCTACAGAATCATTCAATTGAGGAGAGAGAGATGGATTTGCAGCTCAACGAGAAGCTGGCGGTTGTGACGGGGTCGAGCAAGGGAATCGGGCTAGCGATTGTGAAATCGCTTGCGCAGGAAGGCGCGAAAGTGGTTCTTAATGGCCGCAGCAATGGGTCGGTAGCGGCGGCGATTGCGGAAGTGCAGGCAGTAGTATCAGGAGCAAAGGTCGAGGGATTTGTCGGCGATTTGTCGACCGCCCAGGCGGCCGAGGAATTGGTGCAACGCTATCCGATCGTGGATATCTTGGTGAACAATTTAGGGATTTTCGAGCCCAAGCAGTTCGAGGAAATTCCAGACGACGATTGGCGACGGTTCTTCGATGTAAACGTGCTCAGTGGCGTGCGTTTGTGTCGGATGTATTTGCCGGAGATGAAACGCCGCAACTGGGGGCGGATCGTGTTTATCAGTAGCGAAAGTGGCGTTCAGATTCCGGTCGAGATGATTCACTACGGCATGACAAAGACGGCGCAGCTTGCGGTGGCGCGAGGGTTGGCTGAATCGTGCGCGGGCACGGGGGTTACGGTGAACTCGGTGTTGCCGGGGCCGACGCGCAGCGCGGGAGTAGATGAATTCGTGTCGCAAATAAGCGGTGGGCAGCCGTTCGAGGCTTTCGAGAAGGAATTTTTTGAATCGGTGCGGCCAAGCTCGTTGATCAAGCGATTTGCCACGACCGAGGAAGTGGCAAATATGGTTGCCTACGTATGCAGTCCGCTTTCGAGCGCAACGAACGGTGCGCCGCTACGTGTGGATGGCGGCGTGATCCGTTCGTGTTTTTAAGGGTAAGCTGGTAGTTGGACGGAGGTTTTTTATTAGAGGACTTCGGAGGCATGAGTATCATGTTGAGTGATTGGATTTTCCTGGCTATGCGAATCGTGAGTCTCCGCTTTTTTTGTGTTGCGTTAGCGTTCATTTCTTTGGTGACTGTTAATGAATCTCTGGCAGAGGGGACAAAGGCGACGTTGACCATCGTAGACGAGACGGGCAAGTCACATGAGATTGCCGAGGATGCAATCGCTGCGTTGCCGCGTATTAAAGCAACCGTAGAAGTCCACGGTGTTTCTGCTGAGTATGAAGGTGCATCGCTAGTCGATGTGTTGAAATCGGCAGGAGTCGGGTTTGGTAATGAGTTGAAGGGGCGTCGAGCCGGTACTTTTGCCGTGCTAGAGGCGACCGATGGGTATCAAATCGTTCTCAGCTTGTTGGAATTCGATCCGGCGACGACGGATACGCGAGTCATTTTGGTAGATCGTAAAGACGGAAAACGGTTGGATAAAAATGAGGCACCTTATCGAATCGTGATTCCAGGAGACAAACGGCCGATTCGATGGATCCGAATGGTTCATGTGATTTACATCAATAACCTTCGTGATTCGCCGAAGAATGGCCAAGCCTCTGAACCAAAGTGAGAAATTCTGTGCGAAGAATTATTGCTGTAGCAGTGTTGGTGAGTTTGGGGCTCACGTCTTGCACGAAGAAATCGGAGAGAAACTTCGAGAACCGGGATGCCACGATTATCGTTTCGGCGGCGGCGAGCACGAAGGACGTTGTGGAAGCGCTCGTACAGGAGTTCGAGGGCGGGGAGAAAGTTAAGGTGAACGCGGGGCCATCGAATGGGTTGGCCTCGCAGATTTTGGCAGGAGCACCGGCCGATTTGTTTTTGTCGGCCAGCGAGGAGTGGGCTGATGAAGTGCAGAAGTCAGGGCAGGCGGCGGAGATGGTGCGGCTACTTACCAACCGGTTGGTGATTGTGGTGCCCCAAGGGAATCCGGCTGGGGTGCGTGAGCCGGGAGACTTGTTGAAAGAAGGCGTCAAGCGAGTTGCCTTGGCAGGCGAGGCGGTGCCGGCGGGCAAGTATGCGGATCAAGCGCTCGCGAAGCTCGGCATGTTACCGGTGTTAGAGGCTGCCGGAAAGATTGTTCGCGGGCAGGATGTGCGAGGAACGCTGGCGTATGTGGAGCGTGGCGAAGTGGAGGCCGGAGTGGTGTATGCGACCGATGTGGCCGTGGCGAATGACGTGGAGAGCGTTTATGAATTCGATGCCGGGACGCACGATGAAATTGTGTATGTGCTCGTGTTGTTAAAGCACGGCGCAGAACGGCTGGGGGTGCGGGAGCTTTATCAGTTTTTTCAGTCGCCGCGAGCAGATGAGGTATACTTGAAGTTTGGATTTGTGCGAATCCATGCAAAATAAAAACCTAGCAGGACTTAAGGAAGTTGAACTTTGCTGACGAATGCGGAATGGCAGGCAGTTTGGCTTTCGTTGCTTGTGGCGGGGGTGGCCGTGGGGGCGAGCTTGCCGATGGCGGTTGCAATAGGATGGCTGTTAGCGAAGCGGGGTTTTCCGGGTAAGTTCTTGGTGGAGACGCTGGTCAACTTGCCGCTCGTGTTGCCGCCCGTCGTGACGGGGTATTTGCTGCTCGTGTTGTTTAGTCGGCGTGGTGTTCTGGGCGGGTTTCTTGAACAAGCGTTTGGGCTGCGTTTCGTTTTCGATTGGAAGGGGGCGGCGCTCGCGTCGGCGGTCGTGGCGTTTCCATTGTTCGTTCGACCGATACGGCAAGCGTTTGCTGCGACGGACGATCGTTTGTTGCATGCCGCGAGGACGTTGGGGGCAAGTCCGTGGCGCACGTTTCGCACGGTTGCCTTGCCCCTGGCGCGGCCGGGAGTGCTGGGCGGGTGTATGCTGGCATTTGCACGAAGCGTGGGCGAGTTTGGGGCGACGATTATGATTGCGGGCAACATTCCAGGTGCGACGCGCACTATGCCGTTGATGATTTATTCGCAGTTGGAGACGCCGGGAGGGATGGAGAGATCGGTGCCGTTGGTTATGGCATCGATTCTGATTGCGGCTGCGGCACTCGTGTGTAGCGAGTACTTGGAGCGGCGGGCGCGTCGACGAGTTTCAGGTGCGGTTGCGCGATGATCGATGGCCTACAGTTCGACTGCCGCTTTCAATATGCAAATGGGTTTGCCCTGGATTTCGCGTTTGAGACAAGTGAACGAGTGACTGCTCTCGTGGGGCCTTCGGGTTCGGGTAAGACAACGATTCTAAACCTGATTTCTGGGTTGCTCGTGCCGAGGGACGGAGTTATCGAACTGGGCGATCGTGTGTTGTTCGATTCCGAGAAGGGAATGAACGAGAGGCCGGAGGCACGCGGCATTGGTTATGTGTTTCAGGATTATTTGCTGTTTCCCCATTTATCGGTGCGAGCGAATTTGGAATATGGACGGCCAAGCCCCCAGGCCGTGATTGGTTTTGGACATGTTGTCGAGGTGCTAGGACTGAGCGAGTTGCTGGATCGTTATCCGGCCGCGTTGAGCGGAGGAGAGAAGCAACGAGTTGCGTTGGGGCGGGCCTTGCTGCGTGGACCTCGATTGTTGCTTTTGGATGAGCCGTTGAGTGCGTTGGATCCCGTATTGCGGTCGGAGGTTGCAACTTATTTGGCTCGAGCGATCGAGTCGGCCAATATTCCGACGCTGCTGGTGAGCCACGATCAGGCAAGCATCGATTGGTTGGCGCATGCTACGGTCGAAGTCGGGCGGCGTGCGTCGTAAATATCTGAAAAAGTGCGAATGAAAAAGCTGAAAGAACGCTTCGTTTTTCTCAAAAATCACGAGAGGCGTGCATAGCGAATCCTGGTTGGTTTGGGGTTAACAATACCTTAACGATTTGCGTTATAATCGAAATATGTCGCGGAGGCGTTTGCGATGGGCGATAGGTCGGTTCGGCAGCCCCGATTGTAAGGCCTGCTCAGGCGCGAACTATTATTTTTGGCCTTTCATCTAATACTTTGAGCATTGATAAATGTTGAACGAGAAACAAACTATTACGCGGCGTGAGGCGATTCGGCGATCGGTAGTGTTTACGGCGGGTGCAGCGGCAGTTGCAGGTCGAGCGACGCCAGCGATTGCGAAGAGGGTTCCCGCGGTTACGGGGTTTGAGCCGGACGGGATGCACGTGCTGGCTTTGGGCGATTACGGTACCAGGGGAGATGCGAACCAAGTTCGTGTGGCGACCGCGATGGCGAAGTTTTCCAAGTCGCTGAATCAACCGCTCGAGGCAGTACTTGCTTTGGGCGACAATTTTTACAAGCCGATTACTCCTGATCGATTTGTAAACCATTTCGAGAAGTTGTATTCGACAGACGGTTTGGACTGCCCGTTCTATGCGTGTCTTGGCAACCATGATTACGGCACGGCGAAATACGATTCGCAAGAAGGCAAGTTGCAGATGCAACTTGACTACGCGGCAAATAACCCGAACTCGCGCTGGAAGATGCCGGCCAAGTGGTACACGATCGAGTTGCCGAATGCCGAGAAGCCTTTGGTGAAAGCGATCGTTCTGGACGGCAACTATTGGGAAGGCGGATTGACGCCGAAAGAAAAAATAACCCAACGACGGTTTTTGAAGGCGGAGTTGGAGAAGCCGAGAAAAGCGCCCTGGCTTTGGGTGGTGAATCACTTTCCGCTATTCAGCGAATGCGAGAAGCGCGGCGACAACAATGCGTTGATCCGCGATTGGGGTAAGCTGATTCAGGCGCATCCGGTGTCGCTATGCTTTGCAGGGCACGACCACACGATGCAGCATTTGAAGGCGGAAGGTTTTTCGCCAAGCTTCCTGGTGGCCGGTGCCGGTGGAGCGAGCCTGTATGACGTTCGACCATCGCAACGCGGTTTTGTCGATAACCACCAGCTTGGTTTCACGCATGTTTACGTGACGCCCGATGAATTGCAGGTGCAATTTATTGATGCGGGCGGGAATTGCTTGCACCACTTTACGCGCGATCAAGTGGGTAAGATAACGATCAACGTCTAGCTGTTTTGCTTTGACCTGCTAGTAGACTTGGGCGAAGAGTAGGCGATCGAAACTTGGTCTCCGACCACGGAAAACCATTCGTGGTCGACTGCTGCGCGAACTACTGTATGGTCGACGGCCGCAAGCGAGACAATCTCGCTGATAGATTTTGACGCTCTTTCCTGGTAGAGGTAGTCCCAGATTTCGTCACGAAGTTTTTCAGTGTCCATAGGTTATCAGTATTATCAGCAGAAGTTACCTGCTCGCGGGGCGAATTTTGGTTCCTGGGGGCGCGTTACTTGAGGAAAACGCAACCCGCCGGTATCGGATGATGAGGATACGGTGTCATTCTTGCCGATTCGATTTGTGGTCGGTTGAGATTTCCTGCTGTTGATCAGAATCGATGGCAGGATTGAATATCCGTGGTGCGTGGTTGGAGGGAGGGGCTTTTTTTTGTTCGGCACGTCGCTTTCGTTTGTCTTCCGCTTTGCGTTTTTTCTCAAACTCGCGTTGTCGTTTTTGAAACGAATTCGGATTCTTGCCCAAATTAATCTCCCTATTAAGGCATCGTCGATGCAAGTATGAGAAACGAGAGAATTACAGATCGTGGTTGGACGATCATCGTCCGATGAATGAATGCCCACAGTCGCAATTGTCACGCCGTACGTGTACTTTGGCGTCGCATTTGGGACACTGCTTCTTCCATGATTGGTTGGGAGTTTTTTTGACTTTAGGCTCGGAAGCTCGCGCCGCGCGAATCATGCTGACTCGGATTTCATCTGCTTGCTGCATAGCACATTGGGGATGAATACCGCCTGCCGAGTACGAAGCTCGATTGCAGATGGGGCAAATGTTTTTAGGCACTGGCTTAACGACAATGACTGACTTTTCGCTGCTCATCGCATGATCCAGACTGGAGGTAAGTGGAGCGTCCGTGACAAAAAACAGCGACGCAGCATCTTCGCTTGAATCGAACGAATAAAACAAAACTGGCCGCAAGGAGATAGCGCCCCGCGGCCAGTCGTAGTTTTTAATTGCTCGAAGCTGGCTAGCGACGCCCGTAGGAGCCGCCACGGCCTCCTCCGCCACCGCCGCCGCCGTATCCGCCTCGGCCACCACCACCACCGCCGCGAGATTCTTTGGGACGGGCTTCGTTTACAGTCAGCCGACGACCATCTTGCTCTCGGTCGTTTAGGCCTTCAATCGCTTCGCGAGCATCGTTGTCGTCGTTCATTTCGACGAAACCAAATCCTTTGCTTCGCCCTGTGTCACGATCCTGAATGACTTCGGCGCTGCGAACTGATCCATATTGTGCAAACATTTCTTCAAGCTGATTGTTGTCGACGTTGTAACTGAGATTGCCGACGTAAAGCTTCTTACCCACGTAACTAACTCCTACTGACGTTCCTGAAAGGAACAAATGCAAGACCCTACAATGCTTTCCGGGTCGAATCGAAAGAGGCCAACGTGGTGACCTGCCAAGTGGGCCTGCGAAAGAGAAGGTAGCAGGCCGCAAAAATAAAGAAGCGTGCTGCGTTCAAGTCGTCAAACCAACTGCTTCAATTCTAGCAGAATCGATCGCCGTTCAGGCATGATTCTTGGAAATAGTGATAAATAGTTCAGCATAGACTTAAAAAGCAGTGTATTTTCTCCTCTAAATTTTTCCAGCTATCACAAAGTCGATCGTTGGCGACGTTTGCTACGGGGCATTTAACACATGATCTCGTCAGGCTGGAAAGCCCCTGACCTACGGGAATTTATTTGCTCTTCACGTGGGCTTCATAGAGCAGACCTAGGATGTTGGGCACTTACCAACCGCCATCCTTCGGGATGGGAAACGCCGGGCATCTATGTAGTCCCCTCTCTGAACTGACCGGCGTTGGCCGGCCGCTGAACCTACCACAGCGGCCGGCCTTTTTTGTGCGTGAGGGAGATGGGAGTTGAGGGGGTGTCAGGCCGGAAAGCCCCTTGACTACATTATTTTAAAAATCATCGGAGGCTACGTAGGCGTCGATGACGGCCTGGTCGCCCTCTTTTCCGCCGCGGCTGTTGCCGTGTTCCATGCCGACGATGCCTTTGTATTCTTTGTTGAATAAGTGTTGAAAGACGTTGCGGTAATTGATTTCGCCGGTGCCGGGTTCTTTTCGACCAGGGTTATCGCCCACTTGGAAGTAAGCGATTTCATCCCACGCGCGGTCGATGTTGGGGATGAGATTGCCCTCGGTAATTTGCTGATGGTAGATATCGAACAGGATCTTACAGGACGGGCTGCCGACGGCGCGGCAGATTTGGTAGGCCTGCGGAATCTTGTGAAGAAAGAGGCCAGGGTGGTTAGCCCACCAGTTGAGCGGCTCGAGCACCATGACGAAGCCATGCGGTTCGAAGATCTCAGAACAGCGTTTGAGAAGCTCGATGCAGTTGGCCGTTTGGTAGTCCCACTCGACGCCTTTGTCGTAGTGACCAGGAACGACGGTCATCCACTTGGCGTTGACGCGTTTGGCGACGTCGACGCTTTCGCGAATTTCGTTGAGGACGCTTTCCCTCACGGCTTTGTCGTTGCCGGCGAAGGTGACTTTGTCGAATGAGCCGGCACCGGCTGCGACAAATACGCCCATGGTTATGTCGAGCTGTTGCATGGTGCGCGCGATTTCCTCCTGCTCCTGAACGCTGCGGCCTTTCATGCCGTTGTCTTCCCAGGCGGTGAATCCTTGGTCTGCCGCGAATTTGAGTTGGTCGCCGAGGCTTGGCCCAGAGAGATTTTGGAACATGCCAAAGTGAGGGGCGTACTTGAGCTTGAAGTTGTGCTTAGGATCGGCCGCCGCGGCAGAGGACGGATTTAGAGCGACGGAAGATGCGGCGACGGCGCTAGCGATGGATGCACTGCCAAGTTTCAAGAAATCGCGTCGTTGCATGAATTTAAGCCTCGGAGGAAGTGTTTGATTGGGAATCTTACTAGTTTGACTAGCGGCGATGCGTGTCGCAACAGGGCCAGTGATTCGCATGGTGGAAACGCCTATACTTGAAGCATGTCGCTCGACTCGTTTCATCCTGTTGTTGCAGATTGGTTTACGAAAAAGTTTGGTGAGCCGACCGATGCCCAACGAGACGGCTGGCCGGGGATTACTGCCGGCGAGCATACGCTCGTGGCGGCACCTACGGGCTCGGGCAAAACGCTGGCGGCGTTTCTAGCTTCGATTGACAGTTTGCTGCGGCAGTCGCTCGAGGGGCGTCTGCCGGATGAAACTCAGGTGGTTTATGTGTCGCCGCTGAAGGCGCTGAGCAACGATATCCACCGAAATCTGCAAGAGCCGTTGCGTGAGATTTATGAAGCGGCGGTTGAGCAAGGCCACGAACCACAAGAAATTCGTGTGGGAGTTCGCACGGGCGACACGCCTGCGAAAGACCGGCAGGCGATGCTGCGGAAGGCACCCCATATTTTGGTGACGACGCCGGAGTCGTTGTATTTGCTGCTCACCAGCAGCAAAGGCCGGGAGATTTTGCGGAACGTGCGAACGGTGATCGTGGATGAAATTCACGCGCTTACGCGCGATAAACGCGGCTCGCACTTGATGCTGACGCTGGCCAGATTGGATCGGTTGTGCAACAAGCGGCCGGTGCGAGTGGGGTTGTCTGCAACGCAAAAGCCAATTGATGAAGTGGCGCGATTCTTGGTGGGAGTGGGAGCCACGCCAAAGGCTGAACCGCCGCAGGGGCGGTTGTTTGGCCAGGGGGAGGGAGTTAAGCCGAGTTGCCGCATCGTGGATACGGGGCATGTTCGCGAACTGGACCTGGCGATCGAAGTGCCGGCCAGCGAGATATCGGCTGTGTGCTCGCACGAGCAGTGGGCCGAGGTCTACGAACGGCTGGCGGCGATGATTCAGGAACATCGTAGCACGCTCGTGTTCGTGAACACGCGGCGGATGGCCGAGCGTGTTTGCCACTGTCTGGAAGAATTGCTTGGCGAGGGACAGATCGCGAGCCACCACGGCAGCTTGTCGCGCGAGATTCGATTGAAAGCGGAAGAGCAGCTTAAGAACGGCCAGTTGAAAGCGATCGTAGCGACGGCATCGCTCGAGTTGGGAATTGATATTGGGTACATCGACCTCGTATGCCAAGTTGGTTCGCCACGTTCGATTGCCACGCTTTTACAACGGGTTGGTCGAGCAGGACACGCGATCGGTCGCACGCCCAAGGGGCGACTTTTTGCGCTCACGCGAGACGAACTGCTCGAGGCCATCGCGCTGATTCGAGCCGTACGACGAGGCAAGCTCGATCGGATCGTGATGGCGGAAGCGCCGCTCGATATTCTTGCGCAGCAGATCGTGGCCGCAGTTGCATGCGACGAATGGGACGAAGGCGAATTATTCGAGATGTGCCGCGAGGCATGGCCGTATCGCGATTTAAACCGAAAGGCATTCGACGACGTGGTGAGCATGCTCAGCGAAGGAATCGCGAGTGGCAACAAGGCAGGCGCGTATTTGCATCGCGATCGAATCTACGGCAAGTTGCGAGCGCGGCGATCGGCAAGGCTGGCGGCAATTACTTCCGGCGGTGCGATACCGGAAATGGCCGATTATCGCGTGGTGACGGACGACGGCACCTTTGTCGGCACGCTGAATGAAGATTTCGCAATCGAGAGCCAAGCGGGAAACATATTCCAGTTGGGAAATATGTCGTGGCTCATACATTATGTGCGAGGCAGCGAAGTAGTGGTGAGCGATGCGCACGGGGCCCCGGCGACCGTGCCGTTTTGGTTGGGAGAAGCGCCGGGACGAACGGCCGAGCTTTCAACGGAAGTGTCGGAGGTGCGGCAAGCGGTGTGGGACCAATGCCGGGCCGAGGTGGAGGAAGTCGGTAGCCCACGCACGCAAAGCGACGGTTTGGGGCTATCGCTCCACAAAGCGGCCGAGTGGTTGAAGCACGAAGTGGGGTTGGCCGATTGGCCTGCGACGCAAGCAGCGAATTACGTGGCATCGCAAGGCGCGGCGATGGGGATGGTTCCCACGCAGCAGCAAGTTGTGTTCGAGCGGTTCTTCGACGAGTCGGGCGGAATGCAGCTCGTGGTGCATGCGCCGTTCGGTGCGCGCATCAACCGAGCTTGGGGGCTGACGATGCGGAAGTGCTTTTGCCGCTCGTTCGACTTCGAGCTGCAGGCAAGTGCCGATGACAATGGGATCGTGCTTTCGGTGGGGCCACAGCAGAGTTTTCCGTTGGAGCAAATGTTTCGACTCGTGGATTCGGAGTCGGCCAAGTCGTTATTGATTCAGGCATTGCTCGCGGTGCCGATGTTTCAGATTCGCTGGCGTTGGAACGTGACACGGGCGCTGGCCGTGTTGCGGCATCGGGGCGGAAAGAAAGTGCCGCCGCATTTGCAGCGTCATCGGGCCGAGGATTTGTTGACGGCCGTTTTTCCACAGCAAACCCAGTGTTTTGAGCATCGGCATGGCGATTTGGAGCCACCCGAGCACCCGATCGTGCAACAATCAATTCACGATTGCTTGCAAGAGGCTATGGATTTCGAAGGCTTCGTGGATATTTTGCGAGAGGTGGAGTCGGGGCGAATCGAGTTTGTTGCCCGGGATACGCGCGAGCCGTCGCCGTTCAGTCATCAGTTGATCAATGCGAACCCATACGCATTTTTGGACGGGGCCCCGCTCGAAGAACGCCGCACGCGAGCGGTAAATGTGCGGCGAAGTTTTGGTCCGGGGGATGTGAGCGATTTGACGCGGTTGGACCCGGGGGCGATTGATGCGGTACGGGCCGAAGCATGGCCGCTGGTGCGTGATGCCGAGGAATTGCACGACACGTTGCTGACCGCGGGCGTTGTGGTGGAGTCGGAAGCGGCCGAGTGGCAGGAATATTTCACCACGCTCGAACAACGGGGCAGGGCGGTGCGTCGGCAGGTCGTGGAGGGCCCCATGGTGTGGCTGGCGGTGGAGCAATGGCCCGTAGTGGCTGCGGCATTGCCGCTGGGTTGTACTGGGGTGCCCGAGACGTTGCCAGCGGAACTCCGTCGCGATGTGTCGCACGACGATGCGCGGCAGCAATTGGTGCGCGGACGCATGGAGATTGCCGGGCCCGTGGCGGCCTCGGGGTTGGCAAACTTAATCGGGATGCCGGTGAAGTCGGTCGAGATTGCACTCGAACAGTTGGAACTGAACGGCTTCCTGCTGCGTGGGCAGTTTACCGGCGGCACGCGAGAAATCGAATGGTGCGAGCGCCGGCTGTTGGCCAGGATTCATCGGCTCACGCTCGATGGCTTGCGACGGCAGATTGCCCCGGTGGATGTGGCCGGCTACGTGCGCTTTTTACTCGCGCATCAGGGTTTGCAGGGGGAATCGAGGGGAAGCGGTGCGGCTGCGGTGCGGAGGGCGCTCGAACAATTGCAAGGGTTCGAATCGCCAGCCGCGGCGTGGGAGGGCGACTTATTGCCGGCACGAGTTGCCGAGTATGGAAGCAATTGGCTCGACGAGTTGTTCACAAGTGGGGAATTGGTTTGGGGACGTTTGCAACCTCCGCGTGTGGCCGATGATACGCGGGGGCAAGCGATGACACTGGCTTCGAGTGTGTCGATTTCCAAGCGTGCCGATTTAAGCTGGTTATTGCCGTCCGATCGAGTGGTGGAAATCGGCGAGGCGCGTTGGAATGCTCGCGCGGTGTATGATGCACTTTGCGCGCACGGGGCTTTGTTTTTCAATGACCTGTTAGCAGCAACTTCGCTGTTACCCTCGCAGTTGCAAGATGCGCTACGTGAGTTGGCCGCGTTGGGCGCGGTGACATCGGACGGATTTTCGGCAATTCGTGCGCTGGTGGTGAATCGGCAGCCGGCGGTAAGGCGGCGTGGCAGCCGGCGGAGGATGCAAGAGCGTGGCTACTCGCGCGGCGGACGTTGGTCGAAGTTTCCGCCGTTTGTGCGTCCAGCCACGGCGGAGGAACGGATTGAACAGTGGGCCTGGCTGCTGCTGAAGCGATATGGCGTGGTGTTTCGCGATTTGCTGACACGCGAGACGATGGCACCATCGTGGCGCGAGTTGGCCTATGTGTATCGGCGGCTGGAAATGCGCGGCGAGATTCGAGGCGGCCGGTTTGTTCGCGGCGTGGCTGGTGAGCAGTTCGCGCTTAGCGAGGCCGTTGAGCTGCTGCGGAAGCATCGCGATGAGCCGAGCGAACCGCAGTGGAGTATCGTGGCGGCGGCGGATCCGCTGAATTTGGTGGGAATTGTGACTGGCGATGCGCGGGTGCCAGCGACACGGGGGAATCGTGTGCTGTATCTTAACGGCCGACCTGTGGCGGCTCGCGAATCAAAGCAACTGCGTTGGTTCGGCGAGTTGAAGGAAGAAGAACGCAGGCAGGCAATTCAACTCTTAAGCATGCCGGGGCCGCTTCGTTACAACGACCTGCACACGCAGTTGATGAAAAGTGCTGTGCTGCGGATGAATCCGCGCGGTGGGCACCGCGCGGGGTGATGGTTTTATTTCACCACAGAGACACGGAGGACACGGAGGGAAGAAAAGATGTTTTGAACCACGAAGACACCAAGGCACAAAGATTTATCAACAAACGTCCACTGACTGATACTCTTCCCTAAAAGCTAATCTTAATGACCGGGAAATTATTGTGGCGGCGAAAAGCTCTTCGTGTCTTCGCGCCTTTGTGGTTCCCCCCCTTTTTTTTCCTCCGTGTCCTCCGTGTCTCTGTGGTTAAACACACTCATCGCGGCCGACGGGAGAATGACAGGGCGAGGGCGGCTGCGAGAGCGAGAACAGTGGATGCCGGTTCGGGCACGGCGGATTGGCTTGAACCGCTGCCGGCGGTAAGGCCGGGTAGGGTAGCCCCCAGGTTTTTCCGCCAGATGAGGAAATCGCTGGCGTCGACGATGCCGTCTGCATTGGCATCGGCAGGCGAGTTGGCGGCTCCGAAATCGCGCTTCCAGATGTTGTAGTCCTCGGCATCGACGGTGCCGTTACGATCGTAGTCGCCGGGAAGTGCCGCGGCGGAAAGGGAAAGCAGCAATTGCGGGCCCGACGAAGTGCCGCGCTCTTTCGAGGCTAGTTGCAGCGAAGTGAGATCGTCGTCGACATTTTCACCGTCGAAACGCACTTCGCGAGCGACAAGAAACGTGACTTCCTGATCGGGATGGTCTTGTAGAAATTTTGTGACATCGATCGCCAGGTTTCGCTCGGTGGAAGTGCCCGTGAAGTGGCCCATGAAGAATGCTGAGAAACCGATGCCTTCGATGAAGTTTTCGCTAATGTCGTCAAGTGCCGTGGTCGTGGTATCGGCAAGATTCGGGGCATTGTTCCAGTTAATGGTGGATTCGTTCCAAGCATCGCTCGTGAGTCCGTAGACGTGCGCGATAACCTGAGACGCCGAGCCGGCATTTTTCCCTTGCACTTGCAGGATGGCCTGCTCGATTGAAGATTGCGTGATGCCCGTGGTGTTGAACTTAATAAAGCTCACGTTGCGAGCGGCGGGGTTCGTGGGTTCGTTCTTGGCGTAAAGGTTAGCGCTATCGCCGAAGTTAGCAGCAGCATTGGTGCCTGCTTTCACCATGGCATCGTCGGTGGCGTTCAAAGTGATTTCGTAAGCCGCTTTTTGCTTGGGAATCGAGAAAAGCATGACGCTTTGCGCTGGTTGCCCAGCACCGGGCAGCGTGAGGATGCGATTCGGGGGAACGGTGAGGATATGGCTTACTTCGCCTTGGCGGTCGGCGCTGACTTCTTCGACGACGATTTTCGTGCCGGGCTCGATATTCCAGGGGCTGAGATTTACGCTCAAAGTTCGAGCAGAAGTCGCCTGGTTGGAAGAGAAAAGATAATAGCGATTTTCCTCGGCATCGTAAGAGGCGCTGAGCCGCAAATCGTTCGCGCCTGTGCCGGAGGTTGTTGGGGTAGCAAAGAGGTCGTTCGCACCGGCAAAGCCTTTGGCGTACAAGCGAACCACTTCACCACCTTTGGTGACACCGCCCACGTTGTAGGGTGCGCTGTTGTTATCGCTGTAATGAGTGCCGTTCTTTTTGACGCCGGAGGCACCATCGCCGGGCCCTTGGCTGAATTTGAAAACATAAAGTTCATCGGGGCGATTGTTACCGAGATTGGCCAGAATCGCTCCCAAGCGGGACGACTTCGACGGCGTATCTAGCGTTTCGGAGGTTGTTTCAAAAGTGGCCGCCGTGTGGACATTAAACTCGGTGATTGCCGTGCGGATTCCTTGGCCGGGAGCGTTGGCGTTGATCGAATTCTTGATCGTAGCCAGGTCGTTACCGAACGCGTCGGGCGTGGAGTTGTACTGATGGTAGGCGTAGGTATCGACGAGGCGAAACTCAGGATCGAGCGTGTTGTGCAAGTTGGAGAGCACGGCTTGTCCCCAGGTGGAAAGATACACGGCACCGCTGGTATGCACGGGGCCTTGCATTTGCGGGTCGAGCGATTTGCCGTAGATGCGATTGACGTCGGTGACGGCGGCCTGCACGGCATCGGAGGCAAATTTCAACCGTTCGAGGTATTCGCTCATGGGCAGATCGGAGTCGGCATTCGGTTCGTTGTACATTTGGAAGCGATGCACGTCGAAGTTCTTGGCCAGATAGAAGGCCTGCGCGTAAAAGTGCTGCCAATGTTCCCAACGATCGGCCCAACCAGCGGACGTGCCAGCCGGATTCCAAGGATAACCATTGTTGGATCGAGTCATCACAACCAGCGGACTCACCCCCATCGACTGCAAATTGCCGAAGGCGTGGTTGAGGTTGATGTTGTTTGCGCCGGTCGTGGGATTATTTTGATACCGATTTTCGAAGTGCGGCCAATTGATGTACGACGTGTTGAGCGGATCGTTGCGCAAAGCTGTGCGACGGGCGAAAAACGACGTTTCCGAGCTAACACCATCGCCCCAACCGCCGCCGTCGTCGTTGCCTTCGACGATCGTGGGCGTGGAAAATACTCGCGCACCGTTGACACCCGAGTATCGCCACATATCGGCCACGTTGCTACCGGCCATGAAGTGGCCGCTGTTGTAGCCGACGATTTCGGGCGTGGTGCCGACGATGCCCGCACCGACAGAAACATTGACGGCATGGCTAGTGGCAGGGCAGGTGAGTGCGATGGTCGCAAACGCGGCAGAGATCAATAGTGCGCGCATTCCGAAACAGATCCTCTCTTGTTCCCGCCTTGTTCCTAAGGCTATTTATGGCAGAAGCGTTGGCTATGCCAATGCTACGCTTTGAAATTGCGAAAACTCAGCCGACTGCGTTAACGAAGCGAAGTGGTGAGCCAGTGGGTTTAGTGGTGGATAGTTTTATTTGCTTGAAAGTTCAAGCACCGGCTCGTTGGGGCCATCGGTGGTGACTTCGATGGTGAGGCCGGAAGAGGTAGGACTCGTGTAACGCTGGGGGATCAGCAGTTTGCCGTGGTCGCCTTCCGGACCAGTCGCTTCGCCTTCATAAACGGCTATTGCAACTTTATGTGTTCCGACGCGAGCTCCATCGCCTTCATCGAAAGTTGTTAGTTTAAACGTGCCGTCTGGTTGAATTCGTCCCATCGCGCCGCGGCCATTGGTTGTGGTCGTTGCGATTCCTCCCTTGCTAAGAGGCTGACCATCTAGCAACACCTTGCCGTGAACAGGAACAGGTGCATCTTGCTTTCGGCCGCAACCATTAAACGAGCCTATTGCAACGATAGATAGCAAAAGTAAGTGAAATGCAGATCGAGCTTTAATTGGCATAGTTTACAATTTCTCCTGACTTGCGACTGGCCAACGCACGCAGCATTTCGACCGAAATGTCTTCATTGATATATTGGATCGAACCATCGCACATGGCGAAGTGGGCACCGCCGCCATGATGGCTGCCAAAGCTCAGGTCATTATTTTCATAAGGGAGTTGGGCAGGCGCGCCTTGCTCTGCCCGATAGGCTTGTTTGAGTGGCCACATGCCGACGTTCTTTGCTGAATAATTGAAGGTATAGACAGAACCCGTACTTTGTGACGTCGATGTGCCTACCGCCCAGATGCGTTGTGGCCCAACGTTCCAAGACATTTCTCCAACAAGGAAAGTATGCGTCGAACCATCGGTAATGTCTTTCATACGTGTGCGGCTGGGTGTGTAAACGCCGCCACCACCTGAGACGTACATCACACCATTCGTTGCTGAACCACCTGCACTACAAGCGCCGGTAGCTCCGGCCTTGGTCAGACACATGGTGTATGTATTTAGTGGCCACGCAGCATCGGCAGCCGGTGCCGGGCACGATACTTTTGCACCCATCACGGCTTGGTAATGAGTTCGCAGCGCAGTCGGTAGTTCTTCCGTTTTGCTAGAGCCTACCGGATCAACGAAGGTGGCATCCATATCGGCATGACTTGGACACCGAAACATGGGCACCTCGGTACTCAGCAAAAACGCATTGTTGGGCTCGCTTTGCCAAAATGCTTTTAAATCTATGCGGTCGTACAAGTTTTGCTGCTCCATATAGGGAAGCAGCGGAACAAGATATCCCCAGTACGCATAGAGGGGATTTGCCGGCGTTGAACGGGCATCATCCTTAATCATTTCAACGGCTGCGGGGAAATGTTTGCGCGCATCATGGTGGTTAATTGCAGCTAATGAGATTTGTTTGAGCCGATTGAGGCAGTCGGCCCGTCGGGCCGCTTCGCGGGCGGCTTGGATGGCCGGTAGGAGCAGTGCTACGAGGATTCCGATGATGGCGATGACGACCAGTAGCTCGACTAACGTAAAACCACGACGCTGAGGGCGCGTGCTGTTCATACTCATATTCCTTGAAGACAAGACGGGATAAGCCTCAATTATTTTATGCATCGACTTTTATGCAGGGCAGTTCCGGGAAAACTCGAATTTTCGAGTTTTCCCGGTGCGCTGCGGTGATTTTACGAACGTTGCCGACGGCAGCCGATTGCCAGCGAGAAGCCAAGTGCCACGAATACGAGTGTGCCTGGCTCAGGAACTCCGGTTGCCGAACCGCTGCCGCCGTTCGACATGCCGAAGTTCGTTTTCCAGGTGTTGTAACCGGTCGGACCGCCGAAATCGTCTGGGCTCTTGCGCCAGAGAACGTAGTCGGCGGCATTCACGATGCCGTCGTTGTTGTAGTCGCCATCTAAACCGGCGGAGCCTGGAATGGTAAACACGCCCAGGCCGGAGAAGTATTGGTCGAATTGGAAGTCGGCTCCACTGGCCGAACTGCCGTAGGTGCCAGCCTGGGTTTGGGTAACATCGCCGAGCACGAGGCCGCCGATGAGCTCATTGATGCCCGCACCGAGGATGGCCTGACCGCCGAAGGTGCCGCCCGTGAGGGTGACAATGGCGGTATCGGCGATGCCGTTGAGAACGTCACTTTGGATATCGAGTTTACCGCTGGCTAAAATTCCGTTGCCGCGATCGGTAACCCCATCGACGAGCACATTGCCAGTACCGGCAGTAGCAGCGGAACCGCTGAGACGGAAAGTTCCTTGGACGATATCCGTTCCGCCAGCGTAAGTATTCTCGCCGGTGACGATGAGGGTGCCGTGGTTAGTTGGATCGCCTGCAACGGCATCGAGATACAATTTGGCAGTGCTCTCGCCGCTGATCGTGCCGGAAAGGGTCAGGAGTTGGCTTGCCCCCCATAATGCAATAGAGGCATCGCTTTGGACGACCACATCGTTCGTGATGGTCGTGGTAAGATTACCCTCGGGCCGAATAGCACCTGGGAATGTCGCTAGTGGGCCGGAGGTAGGACCAAAGCCATTCAAGTTGAGTGGGCCAGGGCCGAAGGTATAAGAACTGTTGTTTGTGATCATGACGAGCTGTCCGCCATTGATCGTAAAGCTGGATGTAACCATGCCATTCGTGCCTGCAAACGATGTACGCCAGCGGCCGCCGCTAACGAGCGTGGGGCCTTCCCAGGCGTGGATTTGAGAGTTGTCACTAGGATTAGCAGCGACGGTAATCGTGCCGTCGCCAGTTTTGGTGAATCCACCAGGGCCAGTGGCATTACCGGTGAAGGCAAGCACGCCACTGGTAGCTGCGTTGCTTGTGTTTTGGACATTAGCAACAACATCATCTGCAAGATACATGTCGGCCCTAAAAGCATTGTTGGTCGTTCCGGTACCGGCGACGGTAATCGTTGCAGGGCCAGCACCAGGAGCGTCAAAGGTTAATAGGTCGCCGCCAAGGTTGTAGGCACGGATAGATTGCGTATTGCCACCAGTACTTTCGAACGTGATGCTGCCGATCGTGTACTGACCGTCTAGCTCGAAGTTACGGGTACCGCTAGGGGGTGTGCCGATGGTTACCGCCGCACCCACAGCGTTCGGAACAGTATTGGGATCCCAGTTGGTGGGGATCGACCAACGAGCATCATTACCGCCAATGGAAATAGAAACCCAAGTTTGGGCTTGTGCGTTCATAACGTTGGCAAGTACCGCGATTGCCGCCGCCGAGGTCAAGACAAATCTCATGCAATTTCCTCCCAGATGAGACCACGGGCGGCAGAAAGTAAGTGTGTGGTGCCGCCATGAAGTCGAAAAGTTCCCGCTTGCTTCCAAGGACCAACCGATTACCAACCAACTCGAGTCCCGCCACAACCCGCAAGGACGAGTTGGCTGCGGTGGGTAGGGGAGAGCAACCCCTTGGTTTGAAGGAATAATCCTTCAGCCCGTGCTTATGCAAATTCCGTCGTTACGCCTCCGGAAAACACTGCCGCAGGGAGCGATGAAAGCAGGCATGAAGCTTTGAGCGCAGCAGGTATTAGAACCGCATAACAGCACAGGGGCTTCAGCCAACCGATCCGCCGTGGCGATATGTAACCAACCTTCTATAAACCAAGGAATATGCCTGCCTACCGAGCTCCAGACACAGATAGACTTGTGATCTAACCGTACATGCAGTACCCGAAGGCACCAAAGCAATACGCCCCAACTCCACAGCTTCCTAGGGAAAACGTCCAACTGGCCTGGCTGCGAATGCTGCCCTAATGCCCGGCCGGCGAACCTCGATGTTCAATCCGATGCCAATTTGGGCGACATCTAGGGAAAAATACCCGAATGCCGCAAAATAATGAAAAGTTTACGTCCCCAACTTTATATCCACTCCGCTAGTTCGAGCCCCAACGCTGTATAAGGGCAAATGTTGGGAAAACTAGACAAAGGAATTGCCTCGAATTCAAGATTCTCGGAGGGAATTAGTTGAGGTGTCCTGTGTGGTAGATGCAGCCGGCGGGGGGTAATCGAATATTTGCCCGTTGCAAGCGTGCCTAATTTGTCATGAGATTGCCCCCGCCAGAGAGGGCAATGGCTTTCCATGTTTATAATTATTAATTATTCTGACTTAGCTGTTGCTGCTTTTCAGGCTGTTGCCAGCACCGGCTTTACAACCCTCAAAGTGAATTTCTAGGCAATTTCGCCTGGTTGGGCCTCGCATGGGTCGGTTGCTTGATTTTTCCAGGTGAGCCGTATTGATTGTTGGGAGTCTATAAATGCTACGGAGTGTTGGGTTTACATTCGCTTTCACTGCGGTGGTCGTTTCCATTTCAGGCTGTTCGAGGTCAAAACCTGCTCGGCAACCAAGTATCGATCCATCGGCTGCCGGAAGCGGCGCGATGAAACTTTACGACACGAATGGCGATGGCAAGGTGGCCGGGGACGAGCTGGAAAAGGCCCCTTCTCTTAAAGAGGCATTGCCCCGGCTCGACACGAACAAAGACGGCGGCGTGAGTGCCGACGAGGTGGCCGAGCGCGTGAACGCGTGGAAGCAGATGGGTACGGCCATGGTTTTCGTGAGTTGTACGGTGACGCTCGATGGAAAGCCGTTACCTGGAGCTAAAGTGGTTTTTGAGCCCGAGAGTTTTCTCGGCAGCGACATCAAGACTGCCTTCGGTACGACGAATGAAGCAGGACAGGCAGGAATTGTGATTCCACCGGAAGATAGGCCTGACCCGACCTTGCCAGGCGGGATTCAATTCGGACTTTATAAGGTTCGAATCACAAAGGACGGAGTAAACATTCCGGCCCGCTACAACACCGAGACAATTCTGGGGCAGGAAGTGGCTTATGACGCCCCCTCTTTAAAGAACGAAACCATTGTTTTCGCGCTGAAGAAATAAGAAGTTTGCGAGTGGCTTTTGAGTTCGTGCCGAATTGACTTCAAGCACGTAATTAAAGGCTATACACTGGCAGGCGGTTTGCTTAGCTGGGGCAGACTTTCATCTCGCGGATTGCGAGATGGCCACAACTTGTTGCTCCACCAAATGCAAGTAGCTGGCCTCCAACAGGCCAGCTACTTTTTGTTTCGATGGTGCGTCGCACCGAGACAATTAGCGGGGTTCAACCAGTTCAACCACGTCGTCGGCAACTGCCCAGACCGACGAGGCCAACCATCATGCACAATACCAACGTACCGGGTTCTGGCACCGCGCCGCCGCTGCCGGCATTCGACGCACCAAAGTTGGTGCGCCAGTCGGTATAGCCTTGGGCCCCGTTGATATTGGTTTTCCGCCATACCACATAATCGGCGGCATCCACTTTGCCATCGTCGTTGTAATCGCCGGTTAGCCCCACGGAAGCCGAGGAAATCGTCAACGTTCCCAGTGGTGCCAGCGAATTGGTGGACGCTTCATTGCTGCGGTAAGGAGTCCCTTCGAGATTGGGTGGCGACCAAACGCGGAGACGCTCCGCGGAGCGACTCGCCACGTAGAGGTTACCGACGGCATCGAAGGCGAGATCAGTATTTCTGTTGCTGCCGAAGACAAACGAATCAACGATCGTCAGCGTGGCCGTATCAAACAAGTAGACAAGGCCGCCGGCCTGTTCCGTGGCAATGGCAAGCAGGCCCGTAACCGGGTCAAAGTCGACGCCCAAAGCACCACGGAGCGGATCGTTTGCGGATTGGCCGCCGCCCAATGCCGTGGTCGAATCCCACACCACGCTGCCCGTGGTGTCCACTTTCGTCAGGCTCGGAAAAGTATCTTCTGGTCCCGGAGAAGTAATGCGGTATTGGGTGATCCAGAAGTTACCAGTGCTATCACGGATTATGGCATTTTGATTATTACCGATGTAGTTGCCTTGTGCGGGCCCCGCGCCCACGCCGTCGATGAAAGCGTAGCCGCTGGGGGGACCTGTAAAGGTAGTTTGCGTGCCGATATCGTAGCGCAGAATGCTCATGGTGCTGCCACCGGGTGGCACGAAATCTTCGTCGATGGTGTAAACCTTGCGATCGGCACCGGTGCCCGAGACATACGCATCGGAAATACTTCCGTGCGTGGCATTCAAACCGGCCGCGTTGCGGCCCGTGCTGTCGAGTACTTCGACCCAGGTGCCGCTGAGGTCCGCCGGAGCCTGCCACATACCGGAATGAGCACCGGACCAGTCCATAAGATAGACACTATCGTCTGGCCCCACAGTTACCTTATAGGGGCTGATGTTGTTGTTCGTGAGCCAGGGAATGTTACCCGTGTGGCTGCCAGTCACGAGACCCGTGTCTCCCAAATCGGCGTTCAATGTGTAGATGCCGTCTTGCATCACCCGGCCAGCTAACGTGGCTGGCGTTGTACCATCGAGGGTGCCGCCTTCCGAGACATAAACGCGTCCGTAGTAGGGGCTGTCGGCATTCGTGTTCACGGCCACGCCGCGCGGCAAGTAGAAGTTGTTCAGTTCGTTGTCGGTCGTGGTGATGAGCGTCCAGGCGCTCCTGGCAGCGCCAGCCGTGCTGACACGGAACGAATAATTTCCGTCTGGAAGGATGCTCGAGGAGTTATCGCGGCCGTCCCAGATAACCGTTTGTTGGCCTTTCGTGAGGCCGCCGTTGAGCGTGCGAACCACTGAATTCGAAGCGTTCAGGATATCGATGGTTACCGTCGTAGCATCTTCGTTGAGGATGTAGCTCAGAGTAACGTCTTGAGAGTCGTTGGGGTTGAACGTGTTGACGCTTTGCCCGAGAGCCGTTGGGTATACATTGGCTTTGGCGGCTGGCGAATGAAAGGCGCTAACTCCAAGGACGAGGCTCCCCAAAGTACACCATGCGCGGTAACGGGCAACGACGCGATGAAAAAGCATTCCAGCGACTCCTGCGGATTTTTCTAAGATCGCCTGTACTAGTGGTCTGTCCATGGTCATTTACTGGGTGGCATGCCTTCGCCTCCTGGGCGTAGGCATGCCACCCATCAATTCAAGACTGACAGAACACTAGAACGATTTCTTCAAGATTCAAAGACACGGTAGCCAAACTGGCACGAGAAGGGGGCAACCGAGAGACAAAAGCGAGCGGTCTCCAATTTTTCGGCAAAGCGTCTACGGCCCCCATTGGGTTGAGTTAAAAAGCTCGATGGACCCCACCGAGGCGCTTATTGCGGCTTGGCCGTTTCGCCGTCCATGCGATTCGCCAGGAAGCGGTGGATCAAGGGGTCGATGTCGTAAGAGATCGACTGCACCGAGCCATCGCACATGGCCATGTTCATGGAGCCGGCGTGTGGACTGCCGAATGCATACAAGGCAGGATTAGCACCACCACCGAGATTGAGATCCATATCTTGGCGAGGTTGGTAGGTCTCCACTGTCCCGAGGGCATCGGGGCCATGGGCTACTCGGTGATTATCCCACTCGTAGCCGGAGAAGATGCCCTGGTTGTCTCCGCCGCCGACTTGACAGGTATTAGGATCCAAAACTTCGTAGCTCCTTGGCTCCATGAATTTTTCGCCGACGAGGTAGGTATTACTCGTCCCATCGGGGATCTTGGCGGAGCTGATTTGGCTGCGATAGAAAATCACGCCAGATTGACACATTTGCGGTCGCGAGCTGCCAAAGCCGGTAGCAGTTATTTTGCAACCAGTAGCTGTCCACAAGGGGTTGGCGTCGATCGCCGCGTAGGTCATCGACGTCGTCGGCCACATCGAAACACCGACGCAAACGCTTCCCGCACTGACGCGAGCATCTCCCGAGTTGGCCGCATAGTCGCCTTTAGCGATGACTGGAAGAGCCATAATCCATGCTAATTCCGCGCCTGCCCCCGAACCTTGAGGATACAACTTGGCCGTCCGCCGAGAGGGGCAGTGGAACGTGGCGATGGGGGTTTGACTCGCTTGCGTGGTGGCCTGCTGGAATTGAGCCGAATTGTGCGCCATGCCTTTTCCTAGATCGCGAACTGTCTGCTCTTCGATATAGGGCAGAATGTTGTAATACCAGCTACCTGGCTGATCGGGGCCATAACCTCGGTTGGGATCCCCGGTGTACCGATAGCTCCAGCCTCCGGATGGAAGGGCCTTATGGACGTCTTCGTGCAAGAGACAAGCTAACGCAATTTGCTTGGAACCATTCTTGCACTGGCTTCGCCGGGCGGCTTCGCGTGCGGCTTGGATGGCCGGTAGCAGCAGGGCCACGAGGATACCAATGATGGCGATAACAACCAACAATTCGACAAGTGTGAAAGCCCGCAATGAGCGTGGGCGGTTCAACGATTGCATGAAAACGTCTCCACGAAAACATGGTACCGCGGTGTGCGGTTAAACCTGCGCCTGACTATTTATTTGATTCTATCTGATTCTTCAGGGATTTTAGTGGGCGAACTCAGGACCAAAAGGCCGTCAGTCAATAGCCAAGGGCGTTATAGCCCCTGGGAACAGTGCTCTTTTCAATTCTCAAGAGTCCACAGATGACGCAGATTGTCGCAGATAGACCAACTAACTGCCAGCGTTTCCGGGTCAGTTGTCGTTTCTCTTGCAATTGCAAAGTCTGCGAACATCTGCGGCATCTGTGGACAAAAAAATGGTCAACGGCGTTGCCCGTTGAGGCTAAGAACACCTATTCCTATGTCTTTTCCTATTAACCTGACGCCGCGTTACGGCTAACCCACGAACATCACTGAAGAACGTTTATCTATTCTATCTAATAGTCTTAAAACCGATCCTTGGAAATTTTCGTCACTCGATCCGCCTTCATTCGAAACCACCGTAGTAGCCAGCCTTGAAGTGGCCAGCTACTACGGGTTTTTTGATTTCAAATTCAAATCAAAAGAATCATAGATTCCTAACCACGTCGTCGGCAACTGCCGAAACCGACGAGGCCAACCATCATGCACAATACCAACGTACCGGGTTCTGGCACCGCGCCGCCGCTGCCGCCATTCGATGTACCAAAGTTGGTGCGCCAGTCGGTATAGCCTTGGGCACCGTTGATATTAGTTTTTCGCCATACCACATAATCGGCGGCATCCACTTTGCCATCTTCGTTGTAGTCGCCGGTTAGCCCCACGGAAGCCGAGGAAATCGTCAGCGCTCCCAGTGGTGCCAGCGAATCGGTGTAGGCCGAGTTGCTGCGATAGGGAGTCCCTTCGAGGTTGGGTGGCGACCAAACGCGGACGCGCTCAGCCGAACGATTCGAAACGTAAAGATTCCCAGCGGCATCGAACGCGACATCGGTGTTGTTCGTATTGCCAGGTTCACCTCCCCCAAAGGCAAACGAATCGATGACAGTCAAGCTGACAGTATCAAAGAGTTGAATGATACCGCCCGACTGGTAGGTAGCCACGGCGAGGAGCCCCGTGACTGGATCGAAGGCAATGCCCATCGTGCCACGAAGTGGATCGTTTGCCGCGACGCCGCCACTAATCTCCATGACCGAACTCCAATCGATTTCGCCCGTGGTGGCATTCACTCTCATCAAGCTTGAAACAAGATCCTGTCCACCTGGAACGACCGAACGGAATTGGCTGATCCAAATATTGCCGTCGTTATCTCTCGCCAAGCCGTTTTGCGAATTCTGAACATAGTTACCGTTTGGGTTATAGCTATCGATTGGAGTGGCACCGGTACCGTCTAAATACGCAAAACTGCTGGGAGGTCCCGTAAAGGTAGTTTGCGTTCCGATATCGTATTGATGAACACTCAGGGTGCTGCCGCCGGCCGGGACGAAATCTTCGTCGATGGTGTAGATCTTACGGTCGGGGCCAAGGCCTTCCACAAAGGCGTCGGAGATGCTGCCGTTCGTGGCATTCAAACCGTTTGTGGCACGCCCGGTACTATCGAACACTTCCACCCAGGTGCCGCTCAAATCTCCCGGTGCTTGCCAGATGCCTGCATGAGCATCGGCCCAATCAATAACGTAGACGCTATCGTCTGGCCCGACCGTAACCTTATAGGGGCTGGATTGAGAAGTTGTGATCCATGGAATGTTGCCCGTATGTACGCCGGTCGTAATGCCCGTATCGCTCAGGTCGGCATTCAACATATAGACGCCGTCTTCCACTGTCCGTCCGGCCATGGTTAAAGGTGGTAAGGTAGCGGTCCCGCCACCTTCCGCAACATAAACGCGTCCATAGTAGGGGCTGCTTGCATTGGTGTTCACGGCCACGCCGCGTGGCAGGTAAAAGTTGTTGAGCTCGCTATCGGTCGTGGTGATGAGCGTCCACGCGCTCTTGGCTTCGCCGGCCGTGTTGACGCGGAACGAATAGTTTCCGTCTGGCAGGATGTTCGAGGAGCTGTCGCGGCCATCCCAAACTACGGATTGATACCCTTGTGTGAGGCCTCCGTTGAGCGTGCGCACTACGTTGCTCGAGGCATCAAAGATATCGATGGTTACTGTGGTGGCGTCTTCGTTGAGAATGTAGCTCAGCGTAACGTCTTGAAAATCGTTTGGATTAAAGGTATTCACGCTCTGGCCAAGAGCGGTCGGGTATACATTGGCCCTGGCGGAGGAGCTCATCGCGCCAAGGGCAAGGATCGTGGCACCCAACGCGCACAGTGCGCGGCAACGGGTTAACAAGCGGTCAAAATGCATCGCAGCTACTCCTACAGAATTTCCAAAGTTCGCTTTTAATTAGAACTACTTCACAAAGATGTAACACACAGTAACGAAGTTCGAATACCGTTAAGTATTTTCTATCAGGCTATTCGGTGTTTGCTTAGGTGTCGTTTGGCAGCCCGGATTGCAATGCCAAGCGCTGGCAACCCTGCATAGACCATGCGGCACCATCAGCCGAAATAGCCCCCAGAAAATTTCCTGGACTCCCATCTATTATCTCGTACGCCTGCGAGATCCACCCAACCTAGAAGCTGGCAACGAGCCACCGGAACTTGAGCGGGAACACCAAGATCGCTCGTGGCACTTGCCAAAGGTCGCATCCACCCTTGCGACAACTCGCATTGTAACAAGAATCTCAATAAAAAGTCTTGTTAAAAGTCGAGCTTTACGCAAGACGACGAAAGAATTTCGCAAATAAGAAAGTTCAAAGTTCGTGGAGTATGGCAGCCTCCCATGCCAATATTGAATTAACCAGCGAACATCGTGGGATACCGACTAAATCGAGTAGGGGTAGGGGTATTTTTCGTATCTGCTGAATGAGAAACCCGCACTCCCTAATTGCTAGAGAGTGCGGGTAGCATTTGTGGTCGAACTAGATTCTGGTGAAATTAAGTTCGTT
>CAZTWS010000022.1:0-47282 GCA_964618225.1 uncultured Planctomycetaceae bacterium | reverse complement strand
TTCGGGCTGATAAGACTCTCATAACATCTGGATCAGCTCTGGGGGAGCAGGTCATAGAAACGCGGACTCAAAGCCGTCGAGTATAATTTTTCTAAGCATGTGCTTGGCTGCATGGGCGATTTGGCGACTTCTACCACTGTATTGGTAAAGATGGCCTGCTGGCTCACTGCGACGCGGCCCCTGCCACGAACGGCAAGGGCGAGTAGCTAAAATTAGCCTCTATTGCCGAGAGATGGCAACTCGCGACTGCGCCGCCCGCTTGTTGCTTGGTGCCAGGCATTGCCTCCAGGGTCGATTACTCTTCCTGGAAGAGTTCTCGCTGTCTCGATGACGGCTGTGGAGGTCTGCACGGAAATGCATGACAGAGGCACGCAGACTAATGATCACCGTTAGACCTGCGATAATAAAATCAAAGCCATTGTGGCAAGACTTGAAAGCGACAGCAAATAAGGCCCGCCCAGTAGCATGTTCCATTTTAACTGTTGCCCGTAGTAAACTCGCAATATAGGTATTATTAGCAAGGCGACACTCATAGAAAGCAATAGGTATGCGAAATGGAACCGCATTTAATTACTCGAATGGCTGTCTGATGCTACTGCTGGCTTGTCCAGCAGTGTGATTTATAATTGTCAGCTTGTGGTAGGAAAGTAGGAAAGGGTAGTAGATCACGGCTGTTTTCAGTTAGCTGATTTTTGAAAAAAGATATCGCAAGGCCTAGGCTGGCAGAGCACTGCTGAGCAAACCAGCAGTGGCACCAAGCAAGTTTTGGATACCGCGGAATTAACCACAGAGACACAGAGGACACGAAGATGGGAAAACTTGAGAACACTAATCTACACTAATAACCACTAATCGAGTGCAGCCACGTTTCAATACAAACTTCTGAATTCTAATTGACATCAGCGATGATTAGCGTAGATCAGTGTTCCGAAAACTTTCGCAACTATTCTTCATGCCTTTGCGCCTCGTGGTTCAAAAACTCCTGCATTCTTTTCTCCGTGCCTCTGTGGTTCAATAAAAAGGCATGTGGTACTGGGTGTCTAACTGAAACCGCTTAACAGCTCTATTGCCTGCTTTTGCGGACATGCAGGCGAACGGGGAGGCTTGTTTGGTTGCCTTCTTGATTCGCCCGAACGTGGAATAGCCGGGTGGTCTCCGGCACCCAGTTGGCGGCTGTGATGAAGAAGGTACGTTGCGTTTCTCCTTGTAGCAACGTCATGCCGTTGAGGCCGATGTTATCGATGTAAACACCGTGCGGCAGATTGCGGCCCGCGTATTCGTTGCCGAAAGAAACTTCGCCGTCGTAACCGTTGCGCTCCACCTGGAGAGTAGCGGTGATCGTTTTTCCAGGTTCGACCACTAACTCGACCATGCCGTCATTGTCAGCGTCCTTGTCCGATGGTGCGGGTACGGCAGTCTCACCGTTATCTGCCGCCAAGATACGAATGCGAATCTTCGGCCGCTCGGCCAGTTTTATCTCTCCAAGCGGTAGCGGCTCTTTGACCCGTTCTTTGCCGTCGATCGTGGCCACTGCGCGTACTTTTGCGAGCTTGCTGTTCTCGGCCGTAGGCGCGGGGGCATTTTCATCGGCGGTAATGATGCCGAAGGCGGTGTTCTGGCCTGCTTGGATCATGATCGGCGTCGATGCATGGAAGCCGGGCGGTAGGTCGCTGATTTCAATACGGATGTCGCCGTCGAATTCGTCTGCTCGGTCGGCCACGAGTGTGAATTCTTTCCCGCTGCCGGCATTGATCGTAAGATCGGGTGCTTCCATGCGAACTGTGAAGTCGGGCTTTGGCTCGCGAATGATTAGCTCGTATTTGTAATCGTCTCCGCCTTGGCCACGAACATCGGTAACGCGAGCCATGTATTCGCCGTCTGCTGGGGCCATGAAGGCAATTCGCGAATCGTTCCCCAGTTTTCGCCAGCCATCGTCGTCGTTTTCATAGTACACGGTGAATTGCGGCAGTCCATTGGGAATGAGCTGGGTGCCTGGCGAGTGCGGCTCGACGATATAACTTGGCTCATTAAGTGCATGGGCAATCGGCGAAGTACCGAAAAAACTATGGCGTTGGCCGCTGAAGCCAGGGTAAACGATGAAACCGGAATCGGGACCGCGCGGATAAAGCCACAGGCGATTCACCTCGCCGTTGGCGTAGAGAAACTCGTTAAGCTCCATGTCCTCCCAGCCATGCAGGCGGTAATCGTTGAGGTCGGTCGAGTTATGTCCGCGAAATGTGAAGTAAGTTTCGCGCACGGCTTGCAGCAATACGCGCGGAACCGGCTTGCCGGCTGCGTCGAGTACTTGCAGTTGCGAGTCGAGCGGCGATTTCTGCCTGGCCGCATTGATTTCTAGAATCAACTGTTGCCCTTTCGTCGCGCGAAAGCGGTAGAAATCGATATCCGCCACGCCTTGATTCGCTTCCGTGGGAGCCGTGATCACACCACGAACAATCGCATCGCTCGAAATAGGATTTGCCAAAGACAGGTCGTCGTTCGGTTCCTGCTCGCCACCATCGAATCGCTGAATAGGGGCCTTTGCAGGAGTGTGTTCCGCGGGCGGCACTGAACTTGGTGCAGTGGATGCGACCGTCGCGACGTTTTGCACATCGTATCGTTGCCAGGATCCATCGATACGAGATACATAAAAGACGCCACCGGAAGGTACGAACGCGATGCCCGTCACGACATCTGGCTGCTGCTCGAAATCGTGCAGCGGGGTGAGCGAGCCGGCCTCCCATAGTCGTAAGTCGCGGCCCTCAGATGAAGTAACGACATGTTTGCCATCGGGCGAGATGGCCAGTTTGGTGATGGGGCTGTTGTGGGCCGTGCGAGAAAACAGCAGCGGATTGATTTCTGGTCGTTCCCGTGAAACCAGTTTCCACATACGCAGTTTGCGATCCTCGCCGCCCGCCAGAATCCAACGATCGTTTGGGCTAAATGCCACGGTGGATTGCGTTCCTTCCGGCTGCCCCAGCGTGTCGAGCCGCTCGCCGTCGGCCACTCGCCAGATTTTTACCGTGTCGTCCGCACTGGCGCTCGCGAGTAGCGTGCCATCCGATGAGAATGCCAGTTCGAAAACGGCACCGTTGTGCCCACTCAGCGTACGGAGGGGCGCGCCCGTGGCGGCGTCCCAAAGTTGAATCTGCCGGTCGTAACTACAGGTAGCTAGGATCTGACCGTCAGGGCTCAGCTTCGCATCGTAGAGCGAATCGTTGTGGCATTTCACTTGGGAAACGATCGAGCCGTCGGAAGCGCTGCAAATCGTTGCCACGCCGTAAAGGCCCGCGAGGCCGGAAGCGGCGACTAGTTTCGAGCCATCGCCCGAAAAAGAGACGCTATTCACTTTGCCCGGTAGCTTGGGCGTTTGAGCCGCCTTCTGATTCGTCGTGGCATCGACCAGTTCGACGCGTTCGTATCGGGCCAACGCAATGCGGTCGCCATCCGGCGAAATGGCGAGGCTGGCGATCACATCGCGAGCGTTTGGGACGGCGTTGATTTGCGGCGTGGTGAGCTCGGGTAGCTGATCGACCGCAGCAGTGGGGCCTGAAGCGCCGCTGTCGATCCAGCGAATAAGCGTTGCAATTTCCTCGGCGGAGGGTGCCTCGCTGTCCTCTGGCGGCATCGCGGGCTCGCCCTTCCCTGTGAGCACTTGAATCAGCAGGCTCTCGCCAGATTTACCCACCACCAGCAAGGGACCACGGCTGCCGCCGTTGCTAAGTGTTGCAAACGAAGCTAGCGAAAGATCACCTTCGGTATCGGTATTGTTGTGGCAACCCGCGCAGTACTTGGCGAAAATCGGTGCAATCTCGCGTTCGTAATCGGGTGCCGTGGCAAGTGCGACCGACGCCCATGCCGCAGCTATGGCGATGGCCGCGATCGAGCCGCGAATCATAAAGCATCGAAAGTGTCGCTTAACGAAATTCATGGAACCGTTCGTTATTTGCGCCAGTTAAGCGCGAGACAGAAAATCAAGTGGCAGGAACTAATGATTGAAGAGAAACTCACGGCTGCTAAGCACGGCCCAGAAGATATCCTCGATCGCTGCTCGGCGCTCCTTCTTGGGAGTTTCCTTGAGCACAATGAGCAGCTTGGTGAGTTCATCATCAGTCGGGTAACGCGACAATGCGGAGAGGTACAAATCCTCGATCATCTTGTAGTCTGGCTGGCCGCTTTTCAAAAGCGATTGAACCCGGCCGTTCTTCGATTGGAGTTTTTCCAGAATCGTATCGCCATTGGAAATATGAAGCGCCTGCACCAGGCTTGGCTCATTCGAACGTTCGCACTGGCAGGTAATCATCCGCTGGTGGCGGCCAAACGTTTTAAGGAACCGCGAACGAACGGCCGAATCGTACAGCTCGATGGCTCGAGTTCCTTCAGGATAGAAATCCGTTTTCTGAAAATCAGCGCCCAAATACTCGATTTCCTTGAACTCCGTGGGGACGGCCGTGACTTGGGCAACCGCATCGAGCGCGACTTCGGCCAGCAGGCGGCGAGGGTAGTAATGTGCGTAATTGCGATTATCGGCTTGGCTGGCGTCCGCTGCTTGGCTGCTGCGCTGATAGGTGGCCGATTGCAAAATTTCACGCATGAGCGCTTTGAGGTCGTACTGGTTTTCAATGAGAAATTGCGATGCGGCCGTTAGCAGTTCCTCGTTACTAGCCGGGTTCGACAATCGCATGTCGTCGATTGGTTCCACGAGGCCAACGCCGAAAAAGTTAGCCCAAACGCGGTTGGTAATCGCTCGCGAAAAGTAAGGATTCTCTGGCGACGTGAGCCAATCGGCCAAGTATTCGCGGCGATCAGCGGTCGCGGCGAGATCTAACGGCGGCGCATCGAGCGGCGCGGGGGCTTGGGGAGTGCCTTTCGATGGCTGAACGAGATCGCCGCTATCGGCAATGTATAGCGTTCGCAGGCCGTCGCCGTTTCGCGATTCTCCGCCCCACCCTTTGGTCCTCACCCGCGCGAACAAGTTCGCCATGGCGTAGTATTGATCGTTGGTCCACTTTTCGAGCGGGTGATTGTGGCACTTGGCACAGCCAATCGAAAGGCCCAAGAACGCTTGGCTTACATTTTCGGTAATTGATTCGGGGTCTTGGTGCAGGGCGTAAAAATTCGTGCTGCCATTCTCCACACTGCCGCCTCGCGAGAGAACAATTTGTCGCACGAATTTGTCCCACGGCGTGTTCTTTTCCACTTGGTCGCGAATCCATTGGTAAAACGCCTTCACGGCTGGCGGGCGAAGCTTGGTTCCATTCACGAGCAGCAAGTCGGACCACTGATAAGCCCAGTAATCGACGAACTCCTCGCGTGCCAGCAGTGATTCGATGAGCCGGTCGCGCTTATCGGCCGATGTATCTTCTAAGAAAGCACGCGTTTCATCGGGCGTCGGCAGCTTACCGATGGTGTCTAAAAAGGCTCGGCGCAGGAATACCGAGTCGTTCGCGGCACCGGCCGGTTTTAGCTTGAGCACCTGAAGCTGCTTCAAGTTCAGCTCATCAATGAAGTTTTGTTTTGGCGCTTCGTTGTAAATCGATTCCGCCACTTGGCCATCGAACGGCGAAGTGATACGCATATTAGCGATTTTACTGGCATACCATGCGGTTACCGCCCCGCCACCGTGACCCACGATTTTGATTTCGCCCGCTTCATCGACCGTGGCAACCGCTTCATTCGTCGCCGCGAACTTTGCCCACTCGGTTACATCGCGCTTGGAGCCATCGCCATACACGGCACGCACTGCGAGGCGTTGGTTATCGCCCGGCTTGAGAGTCAAGTCGGTCGGTTCGATTTCAAGTTGTTCAACCAGAGCATCGTTGTCCGTCGGGGGCATCGCCCCTTGAGCAATCCATTCTGAAATGATGCGATAGGCCGGTGAGTCGACGTCGAATCGAAGACCACCTTTGTGGGGGACGGCCATGGTCGGTTTGGTAAGCAACAAGCTCTGGCCCGGCGCGGTGGATTCAATACGCCGACCCCGCGCGTCGCGAGTGATCGACAGATAATCGGCCACTGAATCGTAGCCCTGGAGAGAGAGTTTGAAGCCTCCCTTGCCTGCAAGTGCTCCGTGGCATGCGCCCGAGTTGCAACCGAGTTTGGCGAGCACCGGCTGCACGTCGTTGCGAAAACTGATGGGCGTATCGTCGGCGTTTGCAGCGGCAGCAAGCGCGCTTGCGAACCACACAGCCACGACTACCGAGGCAGGCCAGCGCAACCATAAAGAGACGTTCAACTGCTTCATTCCGGATGCCTAGAACAATTCGTGGATTTCGCGATGACCAAAGTCGACGAGCGGGAAGGGGCGGCCCGATGGTCCCGGCAGTGCCTTTTCCAAATCGAGTCCCAGGCTATGGAAGATCGTGGCCACGATGTCTCCCGGCTCCACAGGTCGGTCGGCAGGCACTGCCGCGATCGGGTCGCTGCTACCAACGACACGGCCTCCCTGAACGCCGCCGCCTGCAAAGTAGCACGTAAAGCACTGCGGCCAATGATCGCGCCCGCCCGTGGGGTTCACTTTCGGAGTTCGCCCGAACTCGGCCAAATTGCACACCAGGGTCGATTCGAGCATGCCGCGTTGGTCCAGATCCTCGATCAGTGCCGTGTACGCTTTGTCGTACATCGGTGCGACGATGTTTTTCATGCCCTCGATCGAAGTGAACGGCTTGGTGCCGTGGATATCCCAAGTGATTTCATCGAATACCGTGAGGAACGTGTTCACCGTAACGAACCGCACGCCTGCTTCCACCAGGCGACGCGCGAGCAAGCAGCATTGGCCGAAGCGGTTCATACCGTAACGCTCGCGAACGGCTGTCGGTTCTTTGGACAGGTCGAAAGCGTCGCGTGCTTGGGGGCTCGTCATGAGCCGAAAGGCCGCCTCGAAGTTCTCGTTCATGAGCTGCGCGTTTTCGCTGCTTTCGAAATCCTTCACGGTCGAATCCACGATGTCGCGAAGTTTGCGGCGGCGTTCGAGCCGTTTAGGATCGATCTCGGCGGGCGGCAGCAGGTCGGGCACTTTGAAATTCGGCTGCGACGGATCGGACATCAATGAGAACGGGTCGTGCGACTTGCCCAAAAATCCGCCCGCCTGGCCGTTCGGCAAATTTCCACCGCCCCGCCCCATGGTTTGAGGCAGCACGACGAACGACGGCAAGTCCGACTTGCGTCCTTGCAGGTAACTCACCACGGAGCCTGCATGCGGCGTGTTGACCCCCCCCTGGAACACGCGGCCGGTTTGCATCACCTGCCAACCCGCGTCGTGGACAGCCGCCCCGCCATGATGACACGAACGCACCAAAGAAAACTTGTCGGCAATTTTGGCGTGCAGGGGCAGGATTTCGGAAATTTGGATATCTGGCGAGGCGGTGGAGATCGGCTTGAATGGCCCGCGAATCTCCACCGGTGCATCCGGCTTCATGTCGAACGTATCGAGTTGACTTGGTGCGCCCAGATTGAAAATCATGATCGCCGAGCGATCGTTGTTAGATTTCACGCTGCCCACAGCCTGGGCAGCCAGATAGTCGGCCAACGAGAAACCGATGGCACCCAATGCACCGACTTTGAGAAAGTCGCGGCGGGTCGTGCCGTTACAAGTGGTCGCGATACCGCGGCCGAGTAGATCGAGCATGGCGGAGATCCTGGCGAGTACACGGCCATGCCACAGGATCTCGTTGCTAAGAACGAGCCCGCCCGGCCGTCAGTTCATTCTAACCGCAACTCGGGCATCCTGCACGGGTTTAGACACTGCCTGGCGCGTGGGAAGTGGCTCTAACTCGGGTTTTCTCGAATACTATTTCTTGCGTGTGTATTCGATCTTTAGCATTTGCGTCCACGACCCATCCTCTTCTTGGATCGAGGAGGTGAAGACCTTATGATTTTCGTCCTTGAGTTCGACCGTTTCTTTGAATTTGCTTACCTCGCCCGGTCGCATCGGGCAGGGGCCTTCGGCAAGGAGCGTTAAAGTGCTTCCTTCCACGCTTCCTTTGTACTGCCAAAGGAAGTCTCCCATCGAGTCGATCCAGGTGCCCACATAGGTTTTGCTCTTGGGGTCGTAACCCAGCGTCATGATGCCCGTATAGGGCATTCCCATCATGTCGCTCGAGTTTTCGCTGATGAGCCAGAAGCCGCCAACCATACGTGCGACCTCAGTGCCTTTGACTTTCATTTCCTTTTCGCCCGGCGGCTGAATGGTGGAGACACTCTCCCAGTTGCCTGCAAACTTTTCGAGCCAGGCGTGTTGTTTTTGAGGCGCGGGCAATTCCGGCATCTTTGCCGCTTCCTCCGCTGCCACCGCACAGTTGGTTAGCAACGGAATTGTCACGATCGCCAAACAAAGTAGATAACGCTTCATGGTCTTCGCCCTTTGCGTGGATGTGCCGGAGCGCGAGTGCGATACAGCGCTCGCAGCTATAAGTTTTCGAATTAAAAGCCCATCGCGGCAAGCGCATCCGCCACTCGTCCGATCGATGCGGAGAGTTGTGGGTGCTCGGCTTCGAATTTCAGCAAAAGGTCTTTTAATCCTAGCGGATCAAAGTCCTCGATCGGCTCCACGGCATCGTCTGCCAAGTTGCCGCGATGCGCCTCATCGAGGAGGGCATCCAATCGCGCAAGAGTTTCAGGATCGGCACCCGGAGCATCTGCCAGTTGGGTGCGAAGTTCGGTAAGAGTCTCGATGAGCCGCTGCTTTTCCATTCTGGCAGCCTAGCTTGCCAGGGAGCCGTCATCAAGGATCGAAAGTTGAAACCGCCAGCAACTTGAACCAGTTTTTGTTTGGCAAGGTCGGGGCGTGGCCAAAAAATATACCCGCTGGGAACATCCAATGTTCCAGCGGGTTTCAACTTTTCGATTACCGAAACACGCTCGAGCAATCCGAACCGGAAGGCGAACGGCGTGTTAAGAGAAGCGAAAGAATGTTACCAGCGTTTACCGCCGCGACCGCCGCCACCGCCGCCACCGCCACCACGGTAACCGCCGCGACCGCCACCACCGCCGCCGCCGCCACCTTCACTCTTTGGGCGTGCTTCGTTGACGGTGATGGTTCGACCATCGACTTCCGTGCCATTGAGCGCTTCGATCGCGGCACGAGCTTCGCCGTCATTATTCATCGTCACAAAAGCAAATCCCCGCGGCCGACCCGTTTCTCGGTCGGTGATCACAGCCACTTCCTCGACTTGACCATGAGCAGCAAATTCGGCCTGCAACGTATCCTCCGTGGTTGAGAAGGAAAGGTTGCCAACATACAACTTCATCGTGCGCAACTCCAAAACACTAGTGCCGCTTTCGTTGCCGTGCTGCTGGCCTCGATGAGGCCGGATTGGTAATCCCCCCTCAGTGCAGCGTCACGTAGAAATCGGCGAATGAGTCTTCCGCGATCGTCTTGGAGTCCTACAAGGCCACCCGACTCATCGCAAAAAAGGAACAATCCGAGGGGTAGTATAGCGATTCACCTTGTCTAGGTCTAATGAATCTTGACAAAATTGTGGAGCTTTCAACCGGCGGCACCGTGGATGGGCCCTTTCGGAATGCAAACGCTACCTTTGCAAGGAGTTACGGCGTGTAGAAGGGCTCAACGGGCGGCTTAGGCCTAAAACAGGTCCGCCGTGAACGTGGCAAACTAGCGAACTCATCGACTTAAAAGTTCGCGAATTAAGGCAGGACCGATTTGCCGAAGGCTCGTCACGACTCGATCCGCTGGGCGAAGCTGTTCCACGGTTAGCGTGCCCGCGACAGCAATGCACTTCATTCCGGCGTTGTGAGCCGCTTCGACACCGTGCAAAGCGTCTTCCACGACCACGCACTCCGAGAGCGACCTTTCCAGCCGTTCGGCAGCAAGTTGGAACACCTGGGGATCCGGTTTTCCTCGGGTGACATCGGTCCCCGTGACGACGGCACCGAACCGCTTGGCCCGCTCGAGTTGTTCGAGCATCAGCCACACATTTTCTGGCGGGCCTGAAGATCCCACGGCGATTGCAAACCCATCTGCAAGCAGCGAGTCGATAAGCTCCTGGGCACCGTCGGCCGACGCAGGGGTCTCGCGAATGATGTCGCGGAAATGAGATTCCTTAGCACCGTCGAATTCTCGTATTTGGTCGTCAGTAAGCTCGGCACCTAACATGCGGCGTAGAATATCGCGGCTAGTCCGACCAAAGTCCGCGGCAAAGTCGCTTTCCCCGTAAGGAATGCCAAGCCCCTCGTACAGACGTTGCCAACTCACGAAGTGCGGCGCATAGGTGTCGGCGAGCACACCATCCATATCGAAAATGACTGCTGGATTCATGGCGAAATAGTAAAGCCGCCAGGGCCGTTGGGCAACCCGCCGCTCAATATCTCGGCAGATCTCCTGCCCCTATCTAGACATCGTGGCTTCTTGGATCCGCCGGCCGATGCGTTGGGGAGAGCCGTGGATTCCTTGCCGCCGTTGTTGTTGAGCGATCGATTCAATGCGAGCGGGCATTTTTGCCGCCAAATCGGCAAATCGAGCCTGCTGTTGGGCAACGCGACGTTCGAGCGACGTCAGTTGCTCATCGACGCGCTGCCGAGCTGCTGCCAGAGCCGTTTGAGAAACGGCGGCCGCGTGCGATTCGAGCGATCTCGCAATCGCCTCGCTCATCGCTCGCCCGAGGTTAGATGAAATCGTGTAGTGCGGGTCGTGAATGGTTCCCGACAGTGTGGCGTGCGATTCAATGGTCTTAACCGACAGACATGTCGCGGCGAGCGTATTCTCGAAATCAAGTGTACTCAGGTCGCCAAATGCTTTTGGTGAGAATTTCAATTGCGACTGGGTTAATCGGGCATTGCCCGAAATATGGTCCCCCACCGTTTTTAAGTGAATCGAAAACGACCCGATCGAAGGCGTTACGCTTACTTGCAGTTGGTCGTTGTGTCCGAGTGTCATTTTCGGAAGTGGAAAGTCGCGGCATTCCACCAGGAACTCATCGCGTATCTGGCCTTGAGTGCGATCGATCGTGGCTTGCAACTCGATGGTGGTTGGGCCCGTGGATTTTAGTGTCAGCAGCATTGGTTCGCGATACACGGTTGGTTCCGAGGTCACGTTGCGTAGCTGGCCTTGAACCACGTAATCGCGCTTGGCGACTTCGGCAACTCCGTTGAACTCGAGCAGCCGAATTACAAGATTGGGGTTCGATCGCAATCCTGTGAACAAAATATCTTGTCCGCGTTGGTTTCGTGCTTCGGGGGCGTAGGAGGTTGCCACCATAGTCCGCACGCTTTGCAAGCCTGCCATCAACTCGTTCAGCGGCTGGGCTATCGAGTCGGACAGCAAATAGGCACTAAGAGAGTCGTGGTCGAGCGGCGCGAGTCGTAGTTTTTCTTGTAAATAGGATTCGTCTTGGCGACGTGCCGCGACAACGGCCCGTCGTTCCTTTTCCAAAATTTCCGGTAACCGATCGATTTCAGTCTTCAGGTTTGCAAGCTCCGCGCGCAGCGATTCGATTCGTTTCGGCACCGTGGCAAGCGTTGGTTGGTGTCGTAGAAAGTTAGTCAAAGCCGTGTTGACGAGCGTCTCTAATTCGGCCGTATTGTGTTCAAATTCGGTCGATAACGATTCAATGCGAGCCAACTCATCGGGAAATCGCGTAACCACGGCGGCAGCCCGCTTTACCGAGGCTAGTTCACTCACAAAGTCCTGTTCGAATTGGTGTGGAAGATCGGCCAGTTGAATTGCGGCCAACTTCGCCCCCAAAGTAGGTCCCGCTTGCCGAGCGGGATCTTCCTGACATAGAGACCCACGACGGATTTCTTGGGCAAAGCCATTGGCACCCCCATCGACGACTTCGGGCCGGGGGGCAATTCCGATCCGCACGCCGCTAAGCGTTGCGAGTTCAACGACCGCTTGCTTTTGCAGCAGCGGGGCGACCGCAAACTGCAACTCGCAACCACTCGCGGTTAGACGATAATTTTTACCACTTTGCGGCTTGCTGGCGGTTAACTCACCGACCACGATATGCCCCGTGAAGGGCGAGACATGCAAGCTGCCGACCTCCACCGGCCCGCCGATTACCGAGGCCAAGTCGCGCTCAACCCGATTGCGGAGCAGCAAAGTGATGGTGTATTGAGCGCTGAGAGCCGCCGCGAAGCAAATGATCAATCGCGGAACCAGATAACGCCACCGGAACCACGCACTCATGGATTGGCTCCTTGGGGGAGCATCGCGAAACATCGAGTCGCAAACCATTGCGTGGGGAAAGCCAGGGCTAAACCGATCAGCAGCGAACCGGTGACCACCGTGTTATGAAATCCCCACCAGGGGCCTAATGGTAAGGTAAACATCGATGCATAGTTGGCTTGCATCGCGGGGGCACTCAACACGAAGAGTCCCACCTGATGGGCTAGGGGATCCACAAGCGGTGACAAGCAAGTAAATAGCAGCGCGGCTAACAGCGAGATTCCTTTCCCGCATCGCAGAGAAAACACCAGCACGAACAGCGACAACGCGATGAGGTTTCCCTTTGGCATCAGGCCAATCACCATGCCTAAGGTGAAACCGGCGGCCAATTGTGCGGGCGTATTCGATGAAACGATTGCGTGTACGGCGCGTCGCAACGCGGATACCAATACGGACAGCATCCGGAATCCTTTCCGGTAAAAGATGAGGCGAACAATCGACTAACGCGTGGAGGTGTCGGGAACCTGGCGCGGAAGAATGGGTCTACCCAACTTATCGACCCCTGCGAGCATCGGGCTTAACGAACGGATTGCGATAAGGACCGCTGCCACTGCCAGCAACGATATCGCGCAACCGCACAGAGAATGCCGGCAAACCCCTTAGCGGCGGCGGCAACGCCGTCCAACCAGCGAACGGCTTAACCCTAAAAACGCGCTAGTGTTCTGTCCATGGTCATTTGCTGGGTGGCATGCCTTCGCCTTCTGGGCGTAGGCATGCTTACCCGCTACCGCGTGAAAGCATGCCACCCAGCAATTCAAGACTGACAGAACACTAGAATCCCCCCTGCGCGGGAATGACGAGTTGTGTGTAGTCCGTTTGCGCGGGGACGTCCCGGCTCCCTTGACTCATGGATGAGTTCTTCAATCGTCGCTTTACTGTGGAGCCTCTGCCGGATTGCCGCCTTGTTTTATACGCCGCTTTTCCAAGAGCGATACGAGAATGCTCTGCGCCCGCGGATCCTCGGGACGCATGTCGTGCAATTGCTTAAGCGTGTTGACAGCCTGATTGAATTGATTCTCGTCTCCCGAAAGCTCATACCGCTTGTCGTACATCAGCGCAAGCGCCATGAGGAAGTCGTAATTCTCCGGGGCCAGTTTACTGGCGATTTCCAGGGCTGCTTGGGCCTTATCGTATTCGCCAAGCAGATAGCGCAACATGCCCAGTTGATAGAATATGGACGCATTGTTCGGGGCAATGCGCGAATCGCGTTCTACGAGTTCGACTTCCTCTTCGCGCAGCCTGCGCACGCGTTCTTCGTTTCCGGGCATGTCTTGCAGGAGGGAAGCAAGCTCACCTCTCGGACCAGACATGTAGGGTTCCAATTCAATCGCCGTTTGCAGGCGTTGAGCGGCTTCCGCATTGCGGCCGTACATGCGATCGAGCGTGGCCAACACCCGATGAGCGCCCGCATGGTCGAGAGCCAGTTCCTGCGTTTCGCGAAACTCGATCATGGCCTTGTCGAAGGCGTTTCGTTGTTCAGCGGTGAGCCCGTCGAGCGGCATTCCAATCATGCGCTGTACTGCCGAAATACGTATTTGTCGCACGGGATCGCTCAGCAATCGTACGACGTCGGCGATGAAGGTGGGGTCTAAATCCAAGGGGACGGAGCGCACCGCGGCCACCCGAATCAGCGGATCGCTGCTGTAGAGTGCGTCGCGCTGGGCTTTGGCGGCCGCTTCGGTGTGGTAGTTCGATAACAGCTCGATCGCCGTGGCCTGAACAATCGGCGGCGTGGTGCGGCGCTTGAGCAGGTCGAGCAGCAGTTGCTCGCCTTCCGGCTTGGTGGCTCGAGCGGCGGCAAAAGCTGGCGTCCAGTGCGGGTCGTCGCGACGCTTATCGCCAAACCATTTGTTGATCGTGTCGGCTGCCCATTGGGGAGTTTCCTCGGGCTTCGTATGGCAATCGTTGCAGGCGTTGGGCGTGCCGTATTCAACCGTGAGATCGGGACGCGGAATGCGGAAGCTGTGATCGCGCCGCTTATCCACAACCATATACATGCGAGCCGGCATGTGACACTCGATGCACTGAGCACCGGTCGAACCGACCTGGTGATGATGGTGGGTAGGCGAATCGTATTTGCCCGGCGTGTGGCATTGGCTGCACAGTTGATTGCCCACGTACTTGAGTTTCAACGAGTGAGGATCGTGGCAATCGGAACAACGCACGTGGTTCGCATGCATTTTGCTCTGCAAGAACGAACCGTATTCGTAAACTTCATCGAGAATTTGCCCGTTGTCGTGGTACAGGCCTTCTTGCAAGGAGAACGGTTCGTAGTGATCCATGAATTCATTGCCGGGCCGGAAGCCCTCGTGGACCGGGTGACGCCGAGAATGGCACTTCGCGCACGTTTCGATTTGCGTATCGAGGTTTCGATTTTTGAGGTCGGGCAGGCCGTAGCCCACGTTGCGGTCCCAGAAGGGCGACCAACTTCGCGCGAGGTCCACATGCACGCTGCCGGGGCCATGGCACTCCTCGCAGCTAACATTGATTTCACTGAACGTAGTGCTGTACTGATTCGTAATCGGATTGTAATTTTTGTGGACGTTCGTCGAGTGGCAGTCGGCGCAGGTTGTGTTCCAATTTTGCGTGATGCCCGTCCAATGAAACGGATCGCCCGGCAGGATGCGCTCGTCGGTCACGTCGGGCGGCGTGACATAGAACCAGCGCTTGTTCTCCGTGTCCCACGATTCTCTTAGCACTTGGACGCGACCGTCTGGGAACTGCACCATGTACTGCTGCAATGGCCGAACGCCGAATGTGTATTTGATTTCGTAGTCGTGGTGTTTGCCGTCCGGCCCTTCGGTATTCACGAAGAATTTTCCGTCGCGACGGAAGAACCGCGTAGTGACGCCCTGGTAGGTGAATGTCGCGTCGTTGAAGTCGCCGAGCACCGTTTTCTCGGTCGCAAGCTCCATGGCACGATCGTGGTCCGAGCCTCTCCAGAGTTGGTACTCATGCTGGTGGCATTCCGCGCAAGTTTTGCTGCCAACGTACTGACTGGCGGCGAGCACTTCAGGAGTGACCGCGTCGTACCAATTCCAGGCCACGGCAGCACCGGCAACGGTGAGAATCAAGAGCGGTACGATGATCCAACTAATCCGCATGAATGGCCGCCAAAGCTAAAAAAACGTCGCTCGAAACGTGCGTGTTGCGTTCAAGAGGGGGAGATTATTTCAGTCCGACTTCAGGGAAGCTACTTTCAATATATGCCAAAACCGGATCGCATTCAGCGATCTAACAAACAGTTGTAAAACGGAGTTCAAACTGCATTGAATTAGATGGTTTGTTCGTCTGGATCGGTCGGTTGGAGATGTTCGAGCGAGCCCAGTCGCAAGAGTTGCGGAAAAAGCACGGCAACCGCGGGCACCGAGAGCAACGACATGATACCGCCGAATACGACCGATGGCACGAGCCCCAACAACTCGGCAGCCATGCCCGATTCGAATTCGCCAAGCTCGTTGCTGGAACCGATGAAAATGACGCTCACTGCGGTGACTCGCCCGCGCATCGAATCTGGGGTCATTAGTTGCAATACCGTCTGCCGGATGACCACGCTGATATTGTCGGCTGCTCCTAACGCGAACAGCGCGAATAGCGACACTCCGAACGATTTCGACAAGCCGAACACGATCACCGCGACACCGAACACCACGACCGTCAGCAGAATGGTACGTCCCGCGCGCTGAATCGGAGGCCGCATCGCAAGCACCACGCCCATGAGGATCGACCCGACCGAAGGAGTTGCCCGCATCCAGCCTAGTCCTTCGGGGCCGACTTTCAGAACTTCCTCGGCAAAAATCGGTAGCAATGCGATTACTCCGCCGAACAACACGGCCACCATATCCAGCGTCATCGTGGCCAGGATAATCGGTTGCCGCCGCAAGAAGTGAATGCCCTGTAGCACGCTTCGCCAAGACCTCGGCTCGGTCGACCGTATTTGAATCCTGGGTCGTACGAACAGCATGCACGTGGCAAGCACCATGCTTGCTCCCGCATCCAGTAGATACACGATCACCGGATTCCACCACGCCAGTAAAAACCCGCCGGTGAGCGGTCCCAGGGTCGAGGCCAATTGGTAGGTGTTGCTGCGCCATGTCGCGGCGTTCGAGAAAACTTTGGCCGGCACCAGCCCGGCGACGATTGCCGTTGAAGAAGGCCAGCCCAGCGCTCGGCACGTTCCTGTTCCGAACAACAATAGATACATGAATATTAACGGGGCTTTGTGCCACGACGCCCATGCCAGTCCAAGGGCACAGCTTGCAATCCCCAATTGGGCGATGATGATGAGCCAACGTCGTGAAAAGCGATCGGCCGCCATTCCAGACGGCAACGCGAACAGAATGACAGGCAACACGAGTGCCAAGCCGATGTAAGCCAGGTATTTCGGCTCTGGATTGCGGGTGTAAATATCCCACTGCACGGCAACGATCCGCATTTGGCTGCCAGAGTTGGATATGAATCCGCCGATCAGGAAGAGCAGGAACCCGCCGTGCCGCAGGGCTGCAATCGGGTCTACGGCGGAGCGTCGTAACATGGAGGCGGGACGGGAAGGAAGGGATTGGAAGCCAACAGATTATCGCAGCCTAGCCGGGTTTGGCCAGGGTGCCATAAGGGGGATGCAACTGGGCTGCAAAGTCTGCCTTTAGGGTTACGAATTATTCCAGTTCCGCCCAAGCTTGGATATCTCCGTCGAGATCGATTTCCACGGTGACAACATTGGCGCGACAGCAAACGGGGCAATCCTCCACATACTCCTGCCGGTTGCCCTGCGAAATGTCGATCGGAATGACGATTTCTTCGCCGCAGGCACCACAAATGTAGCTGGCTTCTTGTTGCATTGAGTGAGAATTCTTTGAAAGACGGTGAATCAACGCAGGATTAAGGTGCCTTCCATTCTTGTTTGACTTGGCCGTTGTAATCGACGGCGACCAACTCTTTGTTGTTGATTGATCGAACTCGGAAGGAACCGACCTGGCCGCGGCGTTCTTTGTCCGACGATGTGGTGATGTTAACGAGCACGACGCCGTCTTGCACTTTCCAATTGCCGCTGGATTGCACGTCCTGGTGGAACATCTGTTTGAACTGGTCTTTCCACTGAGTGGTGGCGCGGAGGCTGCCGTCGCCGCCGAAGGTGAGGTAGTGGATGGCCTCGTTATCTTGATGTCCCCAAGTGCCCACGAGCATGCGGCGGAGTTGTTCGTCTTCGTAAGTCGGGGGCGACTGCGGCTGGCCGGGGAACGACGGCGAGTTGTTGGCGGAAGTGCGCTTGAGCGTGACCAATAAGGTGCCGGAGCCGGGCAAAGAGGCGAACGACGTGGGGCGACCTTTGTTTCGGCCGGCGAGGCAGAGCATGAGCGTATCGTTACTGGCGAGGAAGATTCCACGGCCGCCCGTTCGTTGAGCGCCGCCCATGTCGACGGTCATGGGGCTTTTAGAAGCGTCTACGAGAAACGGCAGTTGTTTGCGTTGGAAGGTCATCGGTACGACGAGCTCGGCCGTTTGGCCTTTGATAACCACGCGACCATCGGCGGCGTAGTTGAGCAGCACGTCGGTCGGTTCAATCACGCGGCCATCATCGATGACGGTGGAGATTTCCCAGGTGCCATCGAGGGACTGAGCGGTGGCGACGTGTGCGAGGCAGGCGATCGACCAAAGAGTGAGCGTAGTTTTGCAAACGAGGTATCGTGTCATTGGGGGCCTCTGGAACTCTTATGCGACGGCGGTCTCCAAAATCTCCGAGTAATGCGGTTTGCACACGGGGCCGGGGACGGCCCGGATCGCTGGCCGGTGAATTAGCCGGCTTTGCGCAGGGGTTGGGCTTGGAAGATTTGGTTACACGCGTCGTAGACCATTTTCAGGCTGATTTCTTGCATGGCGGAATCGTCGGCGGTGCGGCGTTGGGTGGAGGTGCCTTCATGGTATCGGGCTTGGATGCGAATGTTGCCTGGGCCGTAGGCACCGCACCATTCGGCGCGGCTGGGGCCGTGGAGACTGATCGTGGGGGTGCCGACGGCGGCGGCCAAGTGCATGGGGCCGGTGTCGGAGCCGATGAAGATCGCGGCGCGGCGACAGAGAGCGGCGAGTTCTCTCATTGTGGTGGGAGGTGCCATGACGGCGTTGCGAGCGCTGGTTTCCACGATTCGCTCGGCCATGGGTTGTTCGGCGGGAATGCCCCAGAGGGCAACGGTGGGCATGCTGAATTCGCGGCCCAGGTGGCGGGCCATCGCGCCGTAGCGGACGGTGGGCCAAACTTTGGAAGGCCAGCCGGCACCGGGGTTCAAGAGCGCGAAACGCCTACCGGCAAGGCCGGAGCGAGCCAGGAATTGGTCGATCGTGCGGGCATCGTCGGCCGTTTCTGGCAGGTCGAAGCGCACCTCGGGCGAATTGATTCCAAGTGGCTGGAGCATGTGCAGGTAATGCTCGATGACGTGCGAACCGCCGGGGGCGACGAGTTCGTTGTTGAAGTGTTTGCTAAGCTCGCGGCCATCGTCGCCCGATTTGCCGATGCGTTGCCGTGCGCCGCTGAGCCATGCCGAGACGGCGCTTTTGGTGAGGCACTGCAGGTCGATAGTGGTATCGAATCGAGAAGCGCGCAGGCGTTGCCGCATCCGCCATACGGCAAGTGGCGACTTCCAAAATCGACGGGGCACTTTGATCAATTCGTCGAGCGCCGGGTGGCCTTCCAGGATGTCGCCGTTGCGCCCTTCGACCAGCCAGCCAATGTGTGCGTTGGGGAGTGCGGCTCGAAGTGCGCATAGCGTGGGGATGCCGTGAACGACGTCTCCAAAGGCACTGAGGCGGACAATGAGGATGCGTGGGCCGGTGCGGTCTCGCGGGGACATTGCGGCTAACTTGGTGAGGGCGTTCGTCATGTTTCTAATCGCCTCATCGTGGGAGTTGGCGGGGTGTTTTCAGGGCTGTGGTTTGTGCAAGCTGGTTTGGCTTCGGCTCGTTTGGCAAAGGGGTTCGAGGTTCGCTACAGGCACTGGCGGAGCCAGTGGCACTCAACGCCGTTAACCATTTTTTTGTCCGCAGATGACGCAGATGTTCGCAGATAGAGCAACTAACCGTCAGCGTTTTCGGATTAGTTGTTGCTCTCTTGGAATGACAAAATCTGCGATAATCTGCGTCATCTGCGGACTCTTTGAATTGAAAAGGGCTAACGGCGTAGGGTGGTACCTGGCACTTGGTGAATGTTTTAACGAGTCGTAAAGTCTTAAAGGGTTGCGCGAAAAGCTCGCGATGATTCGGTTTGCGATCGGGTTATTTCTCGGAAGGGGACAAGAGGACAAGTTTTTTCTCTATGCTCTCGCGCAAGGTCGAAACTCTTCTTTGCGCAGGGCGATACGGTCGGCCTTTGTGAGGTCGATGGGCGCGCAGCACCGATCGGCTGCGAAGCGGGCAATTTGGTGGCGATTCGCAGGCCGATTGGTGTAGTGTAAATTTGTTTATGTATGCTAGCCATGTTGGTGGCCGAAAACAAGCCTGTTTTTTTTGTGGACGGCACGGGGAGCTAGGGTGCCGTTGATTGGCTAACGGACTGCGCGGCGTGCCTGCTAGTTTGGACTCTGGGCGCAGAATGGGGTGAGAATAGTAGCAGGGGGCGTAGAGGGGGCCAAGAGGGATTGAGGGGCGAGGGGCGAGGGGCGAGGAGCGGTTTTTTAAGTTGGAGGGTTTTTTCTGGGGGGATTGCAAGGTGTATGCGGTGGAGAGCACTGCTGGCAAGCCAGCAGTGGCACGGAGGGAAGGGGGAGGATTGAGGACCGAGAGAGGAGCGGGGCTGCAAGCTAGTTTGGTTTGGTGCAGTGGTAGATTTCGCCGGCGGCTTTGGTGCCGATTGCAAGGCGTTCGATTTCGCTGGGGGATAGGAAGTCCTGAGCGCGGGTTTCCGTGACGTTGAAGCCGGCTTCGCGAAGCCGCTCCACATAGTCGGGGCCGTAGCAGCGGACGTGGTCGTGCTGGCCGAACAACCGCAACCGTTCCGCCGGGTCAGTGATCGACGGATCTTCGACGGTGCGTTCGGCGGTGATGGGAACTAATAGGATGGCGAAGCCCGTGGGTTTGAGGACCCGGAAGAATTCGCGCATGGCCTTGCGGTCGTCGGGGACGTGCTCGAGCACGTGACTGCAGTAGACGATGTCGAACGTGTTGTCGGGGTATTGGATATCGGTGATATCCATTTTCACATCGGCCGGATTCAAAAGATCGGCGGTGAGGTAGCCTGGGCCGATGTTTTTCCGGAAGAGTGGCTCGAAGCACTTTTCTGCAGCGATGTGCAGCATCTTCGTGCCATGAGATTGGAAGAATGCTGTGCGTTCTTGCAGGTATCGCCAAAAGAGGCGATGACGCTCAAGAGCGTTGCAGCCAGGGCATTGGGCATTGGCGCGCTGGAACATGCCTGTGGCGAGGAACTGCGAGAACTTACCTTTACATACAGGGCAGAAGCGATCATTACCCTTGTAGACAAGTTTCTTGATGCCGCGTTTGATGGATTCTGGGATGTAGCGTGTAAGGCTCATAGGGATACTTTTAAAGCATCGGCAAACCGACGAGTAGATTATTTTGTAATGACCGCCCGACATACTCTGGAACAGATGCTAATTCAATGCACTCTGAATACGCTCATAAAGTTTTTGCGTTGCTTGTTCCCAGCGAAACCCACTGGCGAATTCCTGCATGGATTCAGTTTTGTACTTATTATAGTCCCGGCGCATCATTCTGATGCCAGCTTCAATCGCGGTATCGCTCGCCGAGGAAAGGAACTCACCGCTGACTCCTGGTAGTACGGCGTCGGTAATACCTCCATTTCGAGTGGCCAGCACGGGTAGACCCGACGCGCTCGATTCTACATATACAATTCCAAACCCTTCTACATCGTTCCAACGACGGTAAGGTGCAAGTAGAAAAAGGTCGTTTGTCGCAAAGAGTTCCAATAGTTGTGGTCGATCGACGCTACCCAGAAACGTTACTTGCCGCGAAATACCAAGTTGCACGCTAAGCTGCTCCAGCCGAGGCTTGTCGTCGCCATCGCCAACAATCGTGTAACGAATGGGGAAATCCTTGATGCGAGCGATCGCGCGTAAAGCTCCATCAATGTTCTTGCGTCGATTGCTGGATTGAAGTCGCGACACGGTGAGAATGCGAAAATGTTCAGAGGTACCACGCCTCGGCATTTGAAAGAACGGCTCATCAATGCATGGATGAATAACACTTACTCGTTGCGGGTCAATTCGGTAGCGTCGCAGTAGGCGATCTCGCATCGGATTACTATTCACGAAAACACTGCGAGTCGCAGTGAAACCCTTTTGCATGTCTTGCCAGATTCTAAGGCGACAATAAGCGCCAATAGTCTTTCGAACGACGGTCACTCGCGAGAGCTGTGGAAGTATGTTGCCATATGACTTTCGCAATGCCGACGGCCTCAGAAAATCGCAGCCGTGCCCGTATATGAAGCAGGGGCACGGCAACTTGCTAGCCAATGGCGCATAACCTGCGTTCATAAAAATTAGCGCATCGGCATTATGTTTTTCGAGGTTTGAGCGGTCGAGGTCCATGTAACCTGTGAGGTCGTCAAAAACGGGATAAGCCTCTGAGTAATTGTGGTTCTGTGGTTTGGTGACAACGACAACATCGCAATACTTGGTGAGATGGTGAGCAAAGCCGAAGGCAACTGCTTGCATTCCTCCAATGCTGGGCGGGAACTCTGGTGCGACAATTGCTAATTTAATCATGTTCAAGACTTGTTAACTTCGAGCCAGAGGTCCAAACCTGCCGAAGCATCGTCTGACAAAGTGAACCAGTCAGAACTCCGCTGTTGTGGTTGAACCGGCTTACGGCCGATTCGTCGCCATCGAGCTACCTGTTTGGGGCCGTAATATTGCCACAGCCTTTGCGCGTACGATTTGAGGTTCTTTCCGTAGAAACTGAGCGGGCTGGGGCTAACTCGTGCAATTTCGATGGGTTGCGCGATACCCAATCCGACAACGGATTTTACCTTGAATTGGTTGGGAACTACTTGTTTACATAAAGCCTCTAGACCCGCCGATGAGTACTCCATTGTATGGTACGGATTCCAGGGTGGTTGTCCCTCGAATAATCTCCATCGCGAATTTGGCGTCGTGGCCACGATGGTTCCCGATGGACGCAATGTTCGCAAGAATTCGCTCAGCGTCGTGCCAGCAGTCTGAGGGGGAAGGTGCTCAAGTAATTGGAATGCAATAATGAAATCGACGGACTCATTAGGAAGCGGAATTGAATCCGCGTAGGCTTTAATTTTTTCGAGATTCGGTAACTCCGGCAGACTATCCAAAGCGGTATCCGCAGCATCGATAGCGTAAACTTTACTTGCCTTCTCGCTGAGCATTTTCAAGGCGTAACCATATCCGCACCCGATATCCGCGACCACGCATTGCGGAGGCAGTCGTTTAATGGCTTGCTCGTAGGCGTACAAGTGGCGGCGATAAAGCAGATAATCGGAGAGGGTCTGGTGTCCCTCGCCTGCAATGCGGTAGGTGGTTTCAATTTCTGCCATATAGATTGTCGTTCGGGGGAGAGCTTGATGATTGCTTGTGACTTGCTGTGTGCTTTAGCCGAGTTCTACTCGCTTAGCTCATAGAAATAGAAATCCGCAAATGATCCCTCACCTGTAGCGGGGTTCAGCGGAAACTGATTCGGTACGTGCTGAATCAACTTCGCATGTGGAGCATTTTTATCGATCCACGATTGGAAGCGCCGATGCCGCACATGCGGGGCACCTGCAACCACACCCGCGTCGGTGTTGCTGGAATAGATGACAATGTATTTTTTCGCAGCTTGAAAAAGCCGCTGCATATACAATTCGAAAACTTGATCTTCCACCAAAGGATAGATTACATCGAGCGACATTGCCATGTCGGCGCGTTCACCGGCATAGTGATCTACTTGTTCAAATGACTTATTTGGGTCGTTCTCAAATAACTTTCGGCATTGCTGAATCGCGGTATTGCTCACATCGTAACCAACATACGACCGATATTTGGCGAGCTTCAATTGATTTCCATCGCCACAACCGAATTCAATAACCGTGTGAATGTTATTCTTCTCAACAAACTCATTGAGAATATTTGCCTTGAACTCGGCTAGTTCTACGTATGATCCCCGCCCGGAGCTGCCACCGGCCTGGTAACGGTTCTCCCAATAATCTGCAGAGCCATTGAACTTTCGCGAGCCAATCAAACCTAAGCGGCTGGCAACACGACGCGCGAACGGACCGAGAATCGGAATGGACAGAGCTGAGCGGATCAATGGTTTCATAGCGAGCTTAGGGAGTTGGCCTGTGACTATTATTTAAGATTTTGCGATGAATCAATCTTATTGGAAATCGATGCTTTCAGGATCACGCTTTTGAACATAAGAATGGTTTCGTGAATAATTTTACGACTCTCCGAGGTTGCCAAGAGCGCGGCCGCCAATACGGTTCCCGATATAAGTGCAGCGATGATGAGCCGGGTAATTGCCGAGGCATCCGGCATTTGGTAGGCCACGAATATTGGTCCTATCACCATCGGAAGAGCATAAAAAATCGCTTGTGCAGCCAATCTAAATAAGTCCTGCCAAGTTACAGGCCCACGGCAACCCACGAACCAAAAGCAGAGTGGGACAACAACAGCGCATATCATTAGTGCGTAGGAGCAGGCCACGCCCGTTGGACCCCATGGCAACCCAATCAAAAATGAAGCAAAAATCAGTCCGCAGCCAAGAAAGCCCCAGTGCATGAATTCGCGAGTACGTCCTTGGCTGATATAGAGCCAGCCCACAGTGTTGCAAATTGGTTGAAATAAACCCGCGATGGCAAGCCAGCGGAGGATGGGGCCGGTTTCGGCCCAGCGGGGGCCAAATGCTACTTCGACAATCAACGGGGCGGTGACTGCGACAAAGGCCATCAGCGGGCAAGCTACGATTTGCAGCAAGCCGGTAGCGCGGAAGTAGGCTTCGCGGTATTTGGCTGGCTCCTCGCGCAGCCGGCTAAGTGCTGGAACGATCACATTCATGAGTGGCGCGTTGATTTGGGCGAGCGGTGCCATCATGAGTTTGTAGGCGCGTTCGTAGAAGCCCAAGGATACGTCGCCCCATTGCCAGCCGATGAGCATGTTGTCGCCACTACGGGCGAAGTAGTTTACGAGAGTGAAGCCGGTGAGATGGGCTCCAAAGCCGATGAGGTTGCGCATGCCGGGTTCGCGTCGAGGAAGACTGGGAGTCCAGCCACTGAGCAACCAGGCTCCTATCAGGCGGAAGCAAGCGGCGCTGAGCGGGAGTGCAATCAGCGCCCAGTAGGTTCGATAATACCAGGCGACGCCAAGGGCCACGACATACGACAACGCATAGGAAACGACCTGAATGAGCGTTACGGCATTGAACCGCATGGCACGCCGGAGCAGTGCCAAGTGCTGGGCAGTAAGCCCACTGAGGATGAAGGAGGCGGCAAGGGCGCAGGTAATGGGGATCAACCTGGGTTCGCCGTAGAACCAGGCGATCGCTGGCGAGAGCAAGCAAGTTACGCAAGCGATGGCGAAGCCGAGGGCAGCGGTGATCCAAAACAGATTGCTTACCTGTTGGTGCGAAATACTCGTTTGTTGGATCGTGGCCATGGAGAACCCGGCATCGACAAACATGGCGGCGAAGCCGGTGAAGACGGTGACCATGGCGACCATGCCGAAGTCGGCCGGTTGGAGTAGCCGCGCCATGAGAGGAACCATCACCAGGGCGATGGCCGCGATCAATCCTTGGGCCAACGCGGTGTACAGTCCGCCACGAACGGTTTTTTTCTTCAAGTCCTTTCGCAGTGATTCCCCTGTGAAGTAATCGTATTTAGCTTGCAACATGGAGGCTGGCTATTAGCAGAACGCGGGGACTTAGTTATTTGTAATAGTGCGAATCGAATGCAAATCGGGCTCAGGGGTGCGTTCCCATTCACAAATGGTAGTATAATTGAGGGTGTCCGGGAATTCGATTGACGTATAGTCCTTGGAAATACAGGAGTTACGCAGTTGGCAGCAAAGATCGGTCGATCGTCGTAAGTCGTTCAAGGACGAAATGCTATCACGTACCTGCTTTCACGCTCCGAATTCCCGGACGGCCTCAGGTAGTGTAACTAGTTGCTAGAGTTTTGATGAAACTACCGGTTTCATTAATGGTATCGATTGGAACATTAATCGAGAAAGAGTTGTGGGTTGGGAGACGAACCACCTTTTATTTCGGTGATTGTGCCGGTTTACAATGATCGGGGGCGACTGGCGCACTGCCTCGCTAGCTTGGGAGGCAAACATATCCGGCCGATTGTGATTGCATTCCATTCAAAAATTTCTAGAAGCTGTTTCAAAACTCGTAGCTGAAATCGCAAGACTCCAGATTCCGGCTGAATTCTTGCGAATCCAGTTACGTGTCCTCAGTTTTGAAACGGCTTCCACTGACATGCCGTGGACCTCGGATTATACTGGTGAGGCGGTGCTCTAGTCCGGCTTCTATTCTCGTTCACTCTCTGTTTCTCTCTTCGCAATCTGATTCAACGTGCTCTTCGACAACCTCGCATCGCTCGATCTCCAGTCGCTTGATCCCAACTGTGTGGTAATCATTGGTGCCGGAGCGGTGGGGATGCACCTGGCCGTGCAAGTTGCTCGTCGCGGACGGCAAGTCGTGTTGCTTGAATCGGGAAACCGAGTGCTCGATCACTTTCCCACCGAGACCTTTGCGGTCGTGGGCCGCAAGCACCAGGGGATCGGCATCGGTCGTAGTGTCGCGCTCGGTGGAACATCCAACTTGTGGGGTGGGCAGCTTGTCGAGTTCATGCCCATTGATCTGGATGGGCGAGATTGGCTCCCCGGCTCGCGCTGGCCGATTCGTTACGAAGAACTTGTTCCTTACTACGCCCAAACGTACGAAGCTCTGGGGATCGAGTCATCGATGAACGATGATGCCGTGTGGGCAGCCCTTCGTAAGTCGCCTCCCCAACTTGGCCACGGGGTAGAGGTATTTCTGACACGTTGGATGAAAATGCCAAACGTTGCGACCCACTACGGCCGCGAGGTCGAATTCAATCCGAACTTGATTGTCGTGTTAGGTACCAAGGCCGTTGGATTCGAGGGAACAGGAGGTCGCCTCACCGGCGTGCAAGTGATCGATCGGCAGCAGGATCGGCACCTTATCCCCGGGCGCGACATTGTCCTCGCCGCCGGAACGATTGAAAATGTCCGGCTCATGCTCCACGCCGCGTCCGATTCGAGCTGGGATTGCCCATGGCGCGGGAACGACAACGTCGGCCGTTGGTTTCAGGACCACTTGGGCGGTAGACTGGCTCGCATCCATCCACGCAACGCCAAGGCATTTTACGACGTGTTTTGTACGGTCGTTCTTAAAGGCCAAAAGTTTCAGCCGAAGGTTCGCTTGCTCGACTCGGTTCTCCGCACTGAGCCGCTACTCAATTGCCAGGCGATGATTGGGTTTGAGAATTCGATTCGTGAGAATCTGGTGTTCCTCAAGCAGTTCGTCAAGGCGGCGGTTTGCGCTCGCAAGATTGGGTCACTCACCGATCTGTTCCGAAACATTTGGGCATGCTCGCGGCACATGGTCCCGCTCATGTGGAAGTTCGTTGTGGAGCATCGCATCCTGATCCCGAGCGGGTCGCGAATCTCGTTGACCGTGCAAACAGAGGTCGAGCCTCAGCGCGATAGCCGCATTTCGATCGACCCCAACGTGCGCGATCGGTTTGGCCTGCCGAAGGTAATCCTCGACTGGCATTTGTCCGGACGTGAGTTGCGCGATATGCTCGTCTTTGCACGTCGCGCCGCGCTAGCGCTCCAGGAAGCAGGTCTCGCCGACTTGGAACTCGACCCCAAATTAGCGGCGGAGGACCCAGAGTTCCTCGACACGTTGCACGACACCAACCATCAAGCGGGGGGGTGTGTGATGGCGGAATCCGCGGCTGATGGAGTCGTGGACTCCACTCTACGGATATTCGGAACCGACAACGTTTATGCTGCGGGGGCTTGCGTATTCCTTACGAACAGCAACGCCAACTGCACGTTCACGGCGATGACGCTCGCTACGCGGTTGGCGGACCATCTCGTCGACAGCCGACCATGATGCCACAGGTTGAGTTCAAGCCGCTCGGTCGCCAGGTTTCTTGCCTGGGTCTTGGTTGCGCGCGGCTCGATGGTCGCGTCGGGCTCCGCCGCTCCGCGAGGATATTGGAGACGGCGCTCGACCTCGGTATCAACTACTTCGATGTTGCCGAGTCCTACGGTGCCGCCGAGGAAGCGCTGGGGTACGTCTTGGGCAATTCGCGCGATGTGGTCATCGCCACCAAAGTGGGACCGCCTGCGCAACCTTACAATACCGCCAAAATGCTCTTGAAAAGTGCCGTACGACCCGTGTTGGACCGCGTGCGGCGTCTGAAGGCTCTGCTTGCAAATACGAGCACGCCCTCCTCGCTCACCTCAAATCGCCCTCGTTACGATTTTTCACGCGAACGGATCGAACGCTCTTTAGAAGCAAGCCGAAAGCGGCTGCGTCGCGACTTCATCGATGTGTATCTCGCCCATGAGCCCCATCGCCTTGATTTGAATCCCGAAGTCGAGTCGCACTTCCAATCGTTAATCGATCGTGGCTTGATCGGCGCTTACGGCGTGGGAATCGGCACCCCAGAAGACCGCTGGGCGGCGTTTGGGTCGATCTGGCAATCCGGCTGGCCCCAACAGCGGATTGCCGAGTACGTTCCCACCAGAGACAGTACTCGCATTTTCCACGGCGTCTTGCGCTTTGCCGAGCAAGTTCGTGCCCGCAACTCACGTTTCACTCCCGCCGAGCTTATCCGCACCGCACACCACGCGGCACCGGATTCCATAATACTCGTTTCCGCCTCGACGCCGGAACGATTGCGCGAGCTCGTGGAAGCAGTCGACAGGGCGCGATGAGCCTGAATACAATCATCCGCTACCGCCGCTCGACCTCGCCCCCAAGTCGTACCCAGACATATTCCGCGATCTTGATGTAGTGCAGCAATGTTACCACGGCGGCCAGCTTCACGGCCGACCACCGGCTGTAGCCACGGGTGAGAAGTTTACGACGCCCGCGCGTGAATTGTTTAAGGTCGGGAAAAACGAACCGGGCGGCGGCTCGCCAAAAGTCAAGCGACAAGATCGACCGGCGGTTCCTTTGGTGACGGCCGCCAATGACGCGGCGCGCTTTGCGTATCAACTCGGCCATGCTGGCCCGAGCCGGATGGTCAATTACTGCCTCGTGACAATACACCGTGGGGATGCCTGCGTCGGCAGCTCGGTGGCACCATTCTCCGTCGCCACCGGAAAGCAATTGCTGATTGAACGGCCCGACGCGGTCGAACGCCGCGCGCGGTGCCAGCAAATTCGCCGTCACCGCGTAACCAGACTTCCGAATGCTGAGTTCTTGGTCGAATGCTATTGCAATGTCGTACAGCTCGACCGCGTTCGGTTGGTTCACGTCGGCCGCAAACACGTTGATGCGCCCGCCGATGACCGCCATTTTCCCGATTGCTTCGATTGCCGCGACTCCAGCGGACAGCCAGTCGGGACTGGGGATGCAATCTGAATCGGTGAAGGCCAAGATCTCGCCCGTGGCAAGTTTTAGCCCGTAATTTCTCGCAGCATACGAGCCTGGCGTCAACTCTACCGCCAATCGGGCGAACGGATATCGATCGACAATCGCTTGTGGCGATTCCCGAGAACCATTATCAACGACGATCACTTCGAACCGGTCCCGCGGATACGTCTGCTCCGCCAATGCCGACAGGCACGTCCGAAGCCGTTCCGTTTCATTATAAACCGGTATGATTACCGAAATTGTGAGGAGCGACTCGTCCAAAATTCACCTATAGCGGATCGCAACAACGCCCTGCCGGCACTCACGCGACTGCTGAACCACATACCGTAAATCGACCAGAAAAAATCAATCGCCAATCAGCAGCTCATGCAGGTTGCTTAACATCAACCAACGGTGACTTTCTCAACGGGCTGCTAAACATCGTTGCTTGACTAAGCCTGTTCGTCGATGCTTCCGCCGCAGGCAAAATAAGCTGGGCAACAACATTGCGTACCACATCGGTTCGGGTACGGGTAGTACGGGTGGCGTGGACGGTTCTGACTCGCCGAAGTGACTCCGCCAAATCTCGTACTCTGCTTCAGAGCCACCGTTCTTACGCCATACAATATAATCGGCGGCATCCACGCTGCCGTCGTCATTGAAATCGCCAGCAATTGGCGGGGTGATGTCCTTAAGCTGGATTTGAAACTCGTGACGGTTTCCCGTAAACCATTGATCTAAATAAGGCGAATATGTGCGGACCTGCACCGTGCTGCCATCGTCCATAAATTCAAGCAGTCGTAGAAACCCATTGCCCCCGTTGGTGAACTCTTGGGCATTGAAGACCATTTCATGGACGGTATTGCCATGAATACCTGTAGACACCTGACGAGCCGTGGTAAACTTACCCCCCTCAGAATTCACATCGTTACCGTCCAAGAAATGTCCATTCAGAACCATCTCGAAGTTCGCGTACTTGCTTACCAACCCGTTCCACAGATTATCTCCGTGCCGATGCCTCTGGGCGGTAGGTTCGCCATCGGGAGTAGCCGGCCCTTCTTCCAGATAAATATGCGTTAAGAGCACTGCTGTATAGTCTGCAAACTGTGGCTGGGAAGCAACGCTATTGGCCCAGGTCACGACAGAGCCTCTGGGTATGTTCTCCAAACCAAAGATTAGCATTTTCCGGCCGTCCGGCGCGGTGAAGGTGCTGTAGGTGTTGTGCAAATCGCCTTGGACCCGAGGCGTGGTAACAATTCCTTCCGGCGAGTTATTTAGCGGATTATCTTCCAAGCTAAAGTACTCGTTCATTTTCCCATAGGTGGGATACGTGTCGTAGTCGTGATTGCCTGGTACGAGTATGTAGGGCACATGCCCGTCTAGCCGGCTAATTGCCTCTTTGGCGCCGGCCCATTGCTCGTCGGTGTTGTTGTGCGTAATGTCACCTTCTTGCAAGACGACCTGGATGTTACGAGCATCTTTCTGTGACACGATCCAGTCGGTCATCGTATTGAAGATTTCCCACCTGAAGGGGCTCCAGTACGCCTGAGTATCCGGGATGACGACCATGGTCCACGAGACGTTCGCCGCCCGGCTCTGAGAGGCGAAAATCGCTATCAACAACGCAACTATCCATTTTGTCTTCATATAGCTTGTTTAGACCCTAAGGCTTCAGGGGAGGGGGAGTTTTTAACCCCACTCTCAGACTTATACGACATTATACTTATGTTGCACTATGGCTAGACTGCGTAAAAACGTCAAGCATTTTTCCAAGGCAACGAGCGTACTTTTCAGCCCGAGAATTCAGCGAGTTTTTGTAACTCCACGGCACCCGCCGACAAGCAAAATACCGCAATTCAGGCCGCCCCACCTCCCGCTGCTTTCCCCTCTCTTACGGCCGTCTCAAATCACCTCCGGGCCTCATTCGGTTTCGGCATCTTCGCCGCCACGCTTTTGCGCCAGGCGACCAGCTTGGCGTGTAGCTCTTTGGCCTTTTCTGGGTTCGACTCGGCGAGGTTTTGTTTTTCGCTGAGGTCGTCTTTGAGGTTGTAGAGTTCGAGGTGGCCGTCTTCGAAGTATTCGAGGAGCTTCCAATCGCCAGAACGGATTACGCCGACGGGGGTGGTGCGCCATTGGTTTTGGTTGAAGCCGAGGTAGCCGGGGAAATGCCAATAGAGTGCGTCGCGGTCGAGCTTGGCTTGGCTATCTTTTAGCAGACCGGCGAGGCTGACGCCGTCGAGTGTGTAGTCGGGCGGCAAATCGGCCCCGGCTAGCTCGGCGAGGGTGGGGTAAAGATCGACAGAGATGATTGGCGTTTGCTCGGTGCGGCCGGGCGTGATAGTGCCTTCCCAGCGGAAGATCCAGGGGACGGTGATGCCGCCCTCGGCGAAGGAGCCTTTGCCGCCTTTGAGTGGTGCGTTATCGGTAACCCCGTTTTTGCCCCGCAGGCCCATGCTTTGGTAGCCACCGACACCGCCATTGTCGCTGGAGAAAATCACGAGCGTGTTTTCGCTGAGGCCGAGCTTATCGAGCGCTTCGAGAATGCGGCCGACGCTTTGGTCGAGGCTGGCGATCATCGCGGCATACTCGGGGTTGCGATGCCCTTCGACCGCCGGCTTGTCTCTGAACTTCTTTGCCAGTTCTTCTTTGGCTTGGATAGGGCCATGAACCGCGTAGTGCGGCAAGTACAAAAAAAACGGCTCGCCTTGATGCCGCTCGATGAAATCGACCGCTTTGTCGGTGAGGAAGTCGGCCAGGTACTGGCCTTCGGGGTAATCGACAGGCGGATTCGTTTTGAAATTGAAGTGAACGCCGGAGGATTCGATGGCTTCGTCGAAGCCGCGCTTGCTGGGGTGGTGATTTTCATCCATACCGAGATGCCACTTGCCGAACATGCCGGTGGCATAGCCGGCTTTTTTGAGGATGTCTGCGATGGTGACTTTATCGAGTGGTAGCGCGGTGACGTTATCGACAGGGCGGAGGGGGCGGCTGCGCCAGTTGAAGCGATCGATACTGCCGACCGTGTAGACGCCTGTGCGTGGCCCGTATTGGCCCGAGAGTAAAGCGGCGCGCGTGGGTTGGCAGTTGGCACCGCACGTGTGTCCATCGGTAAAGCGAACGCCTTCGCCGGCGAGCCGGTCGATGTTCGGCGTTTCGTAGTATTTGCTGCCGTAGCAGGTGAGATCGGTGTAGCCCAGGTCATCGGCCAAGATGAAGATTATATTGGGTTGCTTGGGATCGGCTGCAACGACTTGAGAGCCGATAGTCATCAACACCAGAGTTGCCAGAAGAAAACGCATCGTCGCCTCGTAACTGGAGAAAATCGTGAGAGATGGTGCTCCGAATTGCTGAGTAACTCGAAACGCCTGCTCGCATTGTAACCGGAGGCGATTCCCCAGGTAACGATTTAACTCAGTCAGTTTGTCGTGAATGTTCTGAAAGTTTGTGGTGCGATGAACAAAGCATTTGTGAAAGAGCCGGAGCCGGATGGGCGGGCGTTTTGCCCGCGGTGTGGGAATCTTGGTGTGCCAGTGGAGTCGGGGCCGCTCGATACGCACATTCGGCCCGAGTTTCGCGCGTCGATGCACGACTCGGCATGGTATTGCAACTTCGCGCGGTGCGATGTTGCGTACTTCAACATGTTCGACGCGATCGTGACGACGGAGGAGTTGAAGCGGCCCGTGTATCCGCACGACCCGGATGCACCCATTTGTGCGTGCTTCGGCTTGAACTACGACGACGTGATGGCCGACGTGGAGGAAGGAACGCCGACGAGGATTCGAGAATTGTTCGCGCGAGCGAAATCGGGCGAGACGCGGTGCCATACGCTGGCGGCAGATGGTCGGCCGTGTACGAGTGCGATCCAGGAGCTTTATATGCGGCTGAGGAACGGGCGGTGAGTGTTTTTAGCCATGGAGTCGCGGAGCCCGTAGTCTGAGGCGGAAATTAACCACTAAGACACGAAGGCACGAAGTATTCAAGCAACTTATATATCTTCGAGGTGACATTTTTTGATGATGGTTTTTTTGACGTGTGGTTTTTAGATCGACCTTCGTGCCTTCGTGTCTTAGTGGTTAAAAATTACTCTTCCGACTCTCCGTGTCCTCCGTGTCTCGGTGGTTAATTCCCCCAAGGTGTCAGGCTGGAAAGCCTGACCTACGGGGCGTGGGGCAGGCGGCACGAAATGTGCGGCGGCTTGTGCCGATTTTGCGAGGTATACTTGCATGGTGCCAGGGAGGGTGCTCCCCCTAAAAACATTCCCCTGGTGTTTGCCATGAACCGCAGGCAATTTGCGTTCTGGATCGGCTTCGGTTTGTTTAGCCTTGGTGATCGGCTGCGCGTGTACGGGCTCGACGAGCTTGCCGCGGCGGCGATGCGATCGACCGAGGCGGCTTCTACCACTTCCGCTGCCACGAAGTCGAGTTTATCAGCCGTCCATTGGACGGCTGCCGAGAATCGAAGCTGGCGGTGGTTCGAGCGCGAAGATTACATCGACGGCAAGTGGAAGCTTACTGGTATCACGACACCAGTCCACAAGCACACGGGCGAAACGAAGACGGGAACGCCAGGATACTTGGACGCGAACGTTGTGCCAGAAGAACTGCGCGAAGGCAAGAAGCCTGAGCTATTGGTGTTGCCGCCCGAGGTGAGTGCCGAATACGCGGAGCACAAGCCACAAGAGAAGCTTCGCAAAAGGCACGGACGGCCACCGAGCAAATGGTTGCGAAGCCTCAATGCGGATGAGCTGCGCATCTGGCTGCGCACGATCGACCCGCCCGAAGCGGGCGTGAGCGGCATGACGTATTGGGAGCATCTCACGCGCGATCACTCGTTCGATTCTAAACGCATCGAAGGCTTGAACGAAGAAGAACAAGCGAAGCTGCATGCGGCGGCGCATCACGGGTATTGATGGATTTTTTGAGCAAAAAAACTTAGCGGCGGCGGCCACGCCGAGAGGCAATAACGCTTTCAGATAAGGTCGGGCCAGAGGGCGTCGCTGATGACGAGGCCTTGGCGGGTGAGGCGAATGCGCTGGCCGTCGTCGGAGAAATAGCCTTGTTTGGTGAGCCGGTTTAATTCGGGGCCTACTAGATCGTCGATTCCCAAGCCGGTGCGTTGTCGAAACGTGGTTCGATCGATTCCTTCTAGCCGGCGCAAGCTGAACACGAGCAGTTCTCGTGCGCGGGCTTCTGGTGAGAGTCGTTCGCTTTCGGCGGTAGGAGATTCGCCGCGGAGTACTCGGTCGAGATAGCCGAGCGTGCTGCGGAGGTTGGTTTCGCGGATGCCATCGACGTAGCGTGCCGCGCCAGGTCCGACGGCGTAATAGCCGTCGCCCGACCAATAGGTTTCGTTGTGTCGCGAACGGTTGCCGGGGAGAGCGAAGTTCGAGATTTCGTAATGCTCGAAGCCGGCCGCGGTTAGGCGGTCGATGGCGGCTAAGTACATTTCAAGTTCGAGCGATTCTTCGGTTTGGGTCAAGTCGCCGCGGCCCAGGCGATTGTGAAAAGAGGTTCCGGGCTCGAAGGTGAGCCCATAGGTGGAAACGTGGTTGGGCTGCAGAGTGAGCGCGGTGTCGACGTCGGCGAGCCAGTCGGTAAGTGTTTCTCCAGCGGCTGCAAAGATAAGGTCGAGCGACACCTGTATGCCGGCTTGTTGAGCGAGCTTCACGGCATGAGTTACTTGGGCGGGCGAGTGATCGCGTTCCAGCAACCGGAGTTTTTGCGGTTGAAACGACTGTCCACCGAGACTGAGCCGAGTAACGCCAAAGGAAGTTAGGGCGTCGATTCGAGCTTCGTCGATATCGGCCGGATTGGCTTCCACGGTCCACTCGTATCCAACGGCTAGTGGGTGCCAGCGGAGCACGGTGCGGGCCAGTTGATCGAATTGGGAAATACCGAGGTGCGTAGGCGTGCCGCCACCAAAGTAGAGTGTATCGACTTCATGCGGCTGGCCGAGCCGACTCAGCTCGATTTCGATAGCGCGCAGATAATCGCCGATGAGGTCGTCGCGGCCGGCGACGAGCGTGAAGTTGCAGTAACCGCAACGATGGCGACAGAACGGTACGTGGATATAAGCCGCACGAGACGATCGGACTTTCTCGCTTGCTATTTCGCGTTCGATAGAGTGGTTCGTTATGGCCATGAGAATCATTCTACGTGGGGGGCCTGCGGTGTGATATGATCGGACTCTGCTTAGAGATCGGTACATGGACGACGCTTGCAAGCTCTGGAGTTTGGTAGCAAGCTGCCTAGAATTAGTCGTCTGATGACTGGAACAGATGGTGCTCGGTGTGAAGCGGCTGCCGCCGCTTGGACGCTTTAAATTAGTGATGAGCGACGACGACCCTATTATTCAGGAATCGACTCCGAGCGGTGCCGACGGTGCGGTGCCGACGGAGTTGCCCAAGACGCAAGCGGAGTTCTTCGCGCGCGCCTCGGAGAAGGTACGCAGCAAGTTTCCGAGTTCTCCCGGTATTTATCTGTTTCAAGATCAAGCGGGCCGGGTGCTGTATATCGGCAAGGCAAAGAACCTGCGTGCTCGGGTGGGAAGTTACTTTCTAGCCGCCGCGGCAGCAGATGAACGGACAAGCCGGCTGGTGCGAGACGCTTATGATGTGGATTTCGTAGAGACTGAGAGCGATGTCGACGCGCTGCTTATGGAAGCGCGGTTGGTGAAAGACATTCAGCCGAAGTACAACCGTGATTTGCGCGATGATAAGAGCTTTCCCTATTTGCAAATTACCACGCACGAGGACTTTCCGCGCGTGGAAGTAACTCGGGAACCGATGACGAGCGGTGTGAAGCTGTATGGGCCCTTTGCCAGCGCGGGAAGCTTGCGTGGAGCAATGCAGGTGCTGCAGAAGGTTTTCAAATTTCGAAATTGCTCGCTCGATATCGAAGCAGACGATGAGCGGTGGCGGTGGTTTCGCCCGTGCTTGTTGGCGTCGATCAACCAGTGCAGCGCGCCGTGCAATTTGCGCATCGGCAAGGAGGATTACCGCAACGATATCAAGCGACTGCGGATGTTTTTGGACGGGAACCGCAAGCGCTTGCTCGATGAAATGCGGCAAGAGATGGCCGAGGAGTCGTCGAAGCTGCGATTCGAGCAGGCAGCCCGGCTGCGCGACGAGGTGCGCATGTTGGAAAGCTTGAAAGAGCGCGGTGAACTCGATACGCACGAGCAGCCGGAAGTTTTTTATGTCGATCCTAAGAAAGGGTTAAGTGGTTTACAGAAGATTCTCAAGCTGCCAACCCGACCGCGCAATGTGGAAGGCGTGGATATTGCCCACCTGGGCGGCAATGAAACTGTGGCCAGCTTGGTGCAGTTTATCGATGGTTTGCCGTTCAAGCCGGGATATCGCCGTTTTCGCATTCGTGATGTAAAAGGGGTCGACGACTACGCGAGCATCCGTGAGGTGGTTGCACGTCGGTTCCGCAAGCTGCGCGACGATGGCGATGTGTTTCCGGATATTTTGTTGATCGATGGCGGCATTGGGCAATTGCGCAAAACACTCGAGGCGTTTCAAGTGCTTGATATCAAACCGCCGGTGGTTCTCTCGCTGGCCAAGAAAGAGGAACTTGTTTACGTGGCGGATCGTGCAAAGCCGTTGCGATTGAGCAGGCGTTCCTACGCGCTTCGGCTACTGCAATACGTGCGTGACGAAGCGCATCGCTTTGCTCAGCATTATCATCACATACTTCGCCGCAAAAGAACGCTTGGTGAGTGACTTTGAATTGGCACGAGTCGTGGGTATTCTTCCGCAGTCTGGAAAGGTCGGACCGCGAATCGGAAATTGCCTTAACTGGCAAAGTGTTCGCGGATCCGCTCTGCGCGAAAGTCGAAGATTCGTGCCAAATCGTGCTGCACTTTTAGCTTGTGCAGCAACCTGCCGAGAGGACCGCCCGGCAGCGCGTAGCGAACTCGATCGATCATGCGCGTGCCATTGTTTTCGGCCGCAAACGAGTGCGTGTGGTGCCATAAGGAGTACGGGCCGCGTAGCTGTACGTCGGTAAACTGATGGGGAGGATTCCACTCGATGATCTCCGTTTTCCAGCGCAGCGGAACAAATCGCCAGCGGATTTCATAATCGATGAGTGCGCCGGCCTTCATGGTTATCGGGCTCGGCGTGCAGATGTGGAAGTTGAGCCACGGTGGCGTGATGAGTTCCAGGTTGCAGGCATCGGCGAAGAAGCGGAAAATTTCTTCGGGAGAACGTTCAATGAATAGTTCGCGTTCTAAAAGATAGCTTCGCATGCACTGGGTACTAATTCGTGCTTCGATCTTGGTGCGCCATCACGCAATGATATCGTGAACGACCGAGCCATGCACGTCGGTGAGGCGGAAATCACGGCCTTGGAAGCGGTAGGTGAGCCGTTCGTGGTTGAAGCCGAGCAGGTGCATGACCGTGGCTTGCATGTCGTGTACGTGAACGGGGTTCTCGACGACGCTGAAGCCGAGTTCGTCGGTTTGGCCGTAGTGGAAGCCGCGTTTGACGCCGCCGCCGGCGAGCCATATGGTGAAGCAATCGGGGTAGTGATCGCGTCCGAGTAAGTTGCCACCGGCGGTTCGTCCTTCGCGGAAGGGAGTGCGTCCGAATTCGCCGCCGCAGATCACGAGCGTGTCGTCGAGCAAGCCACGATCGCGCAGGTCGCGGATTAGTGCCGCAATGGGGCGGTCGGTTGCTGCCCATTTATTGGTGAGGCCATCGGTAAGTCCCGTCGAAGCATCGGTTCCGTGGAAGTCCCAGCCCCAGTCGAAGAGCTGCACGAATCGCACGCCTTGCTCTACCAGGCGACGAGCTAACAGACAATTATTGGCGAAACTTCCCTCGCCCGGATTGGCACCATATGCACGAAGCGTTTGCTCGGTCTCTCCGCTGAGGTCCATGACCTCGGGCACCGAGGCTTGCATGCGGAATGCCAGTTCGTATTGAGCGATGCGCGTAATGGTTTCAGGATGATGGAACTCGTCGGCCTGAAGTTGATTAAGCTCTTTGAGCGCATCGAGCGAACGCCGGCGAAGGGCGCGATCCATGCCCGGAGGATCGGAGACATACAGCACGGGGTCGCCTTTGGAGCGGCACTGAACGCCTTGGAAAACCGATGGCAGGAAGCCGCTGCTGAACGAGTTGGCACCGCCGTTGGGCTGAACGCCGCTGCTGATGAGAACCACGAAGCCAGGCAGATTCTGGTTCTCGCTGCCGAGGCCGTAGGTGACCCAGGAACCCATCGAAGGGCGGCCCGTGCGAGGCGAGCCGGTATAGATCAGCAGTTCTGCCGGGGCGTGGTTGAACTGGTCGGTATGCATCGAGTGGATGAAGCAGAGCTCATCGGCGATATCAGCGGCATGGAAAGCGGGCACGGCGTCGGAAAGCCATGCGCCAGACTGACCATGCTGAGCGAACTTACGGGGCGTGCCCATGAGTTTCGGAACGCCGGTGGTGAACGCAAACGTGCGCCCTTCGAGGTGAGACTGTGGGCAGTCTTGGCCGTCGCGCTTCACCAGTTCGGGCTTGTAGTCGTAGACGTCGAGGTTCGGCGGCGAGCCGGTGAGGTGTAGGTAAATGACACGTTTCGCGCGTGGTGCGAAATGGGGCATGCGTTCGACCAGCGGGCGGACGGCATCGATACCGACGTCGGCCGCGGCAGAAACCTCGGTGATGTTGGAGAGCGCGAGCGCGCCCAGGCCGAGTCCGCTGCGAGAGAGGAAGTGCCGTCGTGTGAGGTGAGCGAGTTGAGTGTAGTCCATTCATACACCTACCGTTTAAGGAACATTTCGTCGAGGTTCAGTAACACGTTGCAGGCGACAGTCATGGAGGCAGCGGCCACAGGATCGATGTTTGGAGGAAGATCCCCCAGTGGAATCGTAGCAAGTTCAACGGCCGATTCTTTACGCGCGGCAAGGCGTTGGTAAGTGTCGTGGTAAAGCGATGTTAAACTCTCGAGTTCTTTCGTGTTGGGAGAGCGTTGCACACAACGACGATACGCGAAGGCGAGCTGTTCTTCGAGGGTTGGGGCGGCGGCGAGCGCCTTTCGCGCCAAATGCTGTGCCGCTTCCATATAAACCGGATCGTTAAGCGTAACGAGCGATTGCAGCGGCGTGTTCGAGACGGTGCGGCGAAGCGTACACACTTCGCGGTTGGGCGCATCGAAGGTGGCCATCGAAGGATACGGATTACTGCGTCGCCAAGTGGTGTAGATGGCGCGGCGATAGCGGTCTTCGCCCACGCTGGTTTGCCAATCGGTGGAGCCGCCGAAAGCGGCGGCGAGACCCATCGTGGGTTGCGGTGGGCGAACGGGCGGACCAAACATTTTGGAGCTGAGCAGGCCGCTGGCGAAGAGTGCCTGGTCGCGAACCATTTCCGCGCTTGCCCGCTTGCGGGGGCCGCGAGCGAGCCAACGATTCTCTGGATCGGTAGTCGGGCTCTCGGCAGGTTGCCGGCTTGATTGCCTATAAGTGGCCGAGGTTACGATCGTGCGGAGTAGCGAACGAGTATCCCAGCCATTGTTCATGAACTTGAGGGCCAGCCAATCAAGCAGTTCCGGGTGCGACGGTTGTTCGCCTTGGGAACCAAAGTCGTCGCTGGTGGCCACGAGGCCACGATCGAAGAGGGATTCCCAATAACGGTTCACGATCACCCGCGCCGTGAGCGGATTGTTCGCGTCCACGAGCCAGCGGGCAAATTGGAGCCGGTTCATGGGGCCGTTGGTCGTTGCGGCATGGAAGACGGCCGGCGTGCCCGGTTCAACATGGTTTCCTTTGTCGAGGTAGTTACCGCGGAGCGAGATACGAGTTTCTCGCGGCGTGGCAAGCTCGCGCAGGATGGGGGCGGTAGTGGTCGGTTGGGTGTCATGAATCGAGCGAAATAGTTTCGGCCAGAGCGAAACGCTTACGTTAGCGATACTGACGTGGCTACTGAGAGCAATTTGCAGGACGGCCAAACGGGATTGCAGCTTGGGCTGACGTTTGCGCTGCTTGTCGGTGAAGATTTGCAGTACGGGTGCTTCATCCTGCCGGTCAGCGTCTTCGGTGTTATTGAAGATTGCAAAGATACCGTAGTATTCGCGCTGCGAGACGGGGTCGTACTTATGGTTATGGCATTGGGCACAGGCGAAGGTGATGCCCATCCATACAGACATCGTGGTATTCACGCGATCGACGACAGCGGCGTCGCGGAATTCTTCGTCCTGCGTGCCGCCTTCATTGTTGGTGAGCGTGTTGCGATGGAAAGCGGTGGCGATAAGCTGATCTTGCTTGGGGTTTGGCAAAAGATCGCCGGCGAGCTGTTCGACGGTAAACTGATCGAATGGCATGTTCGCGTTGAGTGCGCGAATCACCCAATCGCGATAGGCCCAGATGGTGCGCGGTTGATCGTCGGCGTAGCCGGCGCTATCGGCATAGCGGGCCAGGTCGAGCCAGAGCCGGGCCCAATGCTCGCCGTAGGTGGGGCGTTGCAATAACTCGTCGACCATTTTCTCATAGGCAAGCGAATCGTTGTCGGATGCAAATGCAGCGGCTTCTTCTGGCGTCGGCGGCAAGCCGGTGAGGTCCAGATAGACGCGGCGGGCCAGGGCAGTGCGATCGGCCTCCGGCGAAGGATGCAGGCCGTGTTGCCCCATCGCGGCAAGTGTGAAGTGGTCGATTCCATTGCGAGGCCAATCGTGCTGCTCGCCTTCGTTTAGCGGCAATGGCTGAGGCTGCGGTTTTTCGAACGACCAGTGTTTGGCGTAATTGGCCCCCTGCTCGATCCAGATGCGGAGAGTCTTGATTTCAGTTTCCGCCAGAGGTTTGCCGAACTCGTGCGGCGGCATTTGTTCGGATTCGTCTGTCGAGGTAATGCGGCGAACGAGCTCGCTTTCGCTCGGGCTGCCGGGCTTGATGGCGATGGCTCCCGAATCGAGTTCCGAGGTCGCCGTGGCAGAATCATCGAGTCGCAGATTCGCTTCGCGGCTGGCATCGTCGGGGCCGTGGCAAGCGAAGCACTTGTCGGAGAGGATCGGCCGAATATCGCGATTGAAGTCGATCTCGCTTTCTGCACAAGCGCGGTGCGACCACACGAGTGCGAGAAAGATGTAGCTTGCCGTCAATATAGGGAGAGATCGGAACATGAATCGACTGGAAACGTGTCGGGTAGCGCGAAGTGTTAGGGTAGTTCGATGTCTTTGAGTTCAAACTCAATTGGCAGTTCGACAATCGCGGCTGGCGATTCGTACACCCACGTCGCATTTTTGATTTCGTCTTGAACGTCGAACAAATAAGCGATGCCGATTTCTTGATTGGTTTGCCGCGTGGTTTCGAAACCGGCGTTATCAATCCGCTCGCCTTTGTCGGTGAGCAGGTAGGAATCGTTTTGGAAGACCCATCCGCCGCCGTTGGATTCGATCGCGTTGTTTTTTCTATCGACGGAAAACCGCATGTGGACTTCCCAGATGCCACCGCTTTCTCGCACGTTTTCGAGCGTAACGGCAATCCCACCGCGGCGTTGGGTGGTGCCAAGCTTTTTCGACCAATCGGGGAATTCAAACTTGGCTTGCCGGCTTGGCACCAGTGTTTGAATTTTGCCGACAATACTCTTGATGCTCTTGGCTTCGCGGTCGGGCAATTGCAGAGGGACTACCAGCTCGGCTGCCTGAGTGCCGCCGGGAACTTCGACATCGAGCATAGCTTCGGGCCGGTTCACGATAAGTTGCTTGCCGGAGTCGAGCTCCGTGCGAATGACCGAGGCCGGCAGTGCAATGCTGATAGGGCGAAGGCGAGGCTCCCAGCCAACTTCAAGCTGCAGCCGTAGCGATTGATCTTGAGGGCTTCGTAGATTGCGGGTGGACTGCAATTCCGTGGCCTCGATGCGAAATGGCCCCGAATAGTAGGCAGACCCTACTCGCGAGCGATCGTCACCATTGCGAGCCACCAAGGCAAGCGATTGGTCGCCTCCATAGCTATAAACATTCATCTTGGCTTCGTCGAGAATGCGATCGAGCGCGGACCAAAATGGTTCGTCTTTGAGTTCGATCGTAACTTTTGTTGGTGCCGCGTCCTCGTCTTGTTCGCGGTTGTCGACAATTTTGTTGCCCGTTTGCTTTTCGATGGCGGCCAGCACTTCGCTCAGCGGCAGATCCTTTGCGGAAAGCGTGACTGTGGTGCTTTCGAGGACCTGCCGAGAGGTGAGCGATTCGAGTTCACGCCGAAGGCGCGAAAGCCGTTCGCGCACCGCAAGCGGCATTTGATCGTTGTCCTCGGGAAGGGCGTCGAGGAGCGTGTCCAACTCCGCGGCCGAGGTTGTTTTCTTGGCTTGGTCGAGAAGTTGCTGTTCGGCTGCGTTTTGTTGTTCGTGGTCTTCGGATTGCAGTTGGGTTATGAGGGCCGCGATATCGCTGGAATTCGTTTGATTCGCGGAGGGCTGAGGCGGTGTCGTGGCTTCATCCCCGTAGGTGGGGAAATGCGGTCCAAAAAGGATTAACACGATGCCCAGGGCAATGGTGCGAAAGGGTTGGTTCCGGTCGGGAGTCATACGAATCGCCTCGTTGATGGAATACAGCCATTGTAACGTGCGTAACCGTAAAAAACGCGCGAAAAAGCACCTAGCACCGTGAGCTAGACTTGAGATGGATTTAGAAAAGGTGTTTTGAAAAGCATTACCGAGCATGTTGGGTGCCACTGGCTCTGCCAGTGCTTTTTCATGCCGACAGCTTGCAGTCGAAACCATGTTTGGTTTTTTGGTCGGACAGAGCCTCGTCCGCAAGCTGATTCACGCTCCATTGGAACGTAGAACTTGGCGATATTCGTTGGAAGCACTGGCAAAGCCAGTGGCACACTAATTCCCCACAAGCTCCTAAGCGGTTTTTGTCGAGCTAGCTCCATGCTTCGATTGGTTCGAGTTTTCATCCTGCTGTTCGCCGTGGCGGTTCTCACCACGTGGGCATCCGCCGCCGACTTCATGTTTCGTGCGCGTGTCGATGGCACGATGCTCGAAGGCAAGCCGCTGATCTGGACGTCGAACCACATGAAGCTACTTGGCAGGGACGGCAGCTTATACGAATTCGACCCGCGAAAGGCCAAGGAGGGCAAGAAAACCAGTCCGCGGTTTTTCGGTTATTCGCAATCGGAGATGAAGTCGGCACTACAACGCGAGTTCGGAAAGCAATTCGACGTGACTGCCACTCGCCACTATTTGGTCGTCCATCCGGCAGGCCAGCGCGACCAGTGGGCGAATCGATTCGAAGATTTATACAAGCGGTTTGAACGCTATTTTCGTATCCGCGGATTCAAGCTCGACGAGCCCGATTACCCATTAGTCGCAGTCGTGTTTCGCGACGAGGCCGAATACTATCGCCACGCCAAGGAGAACGGAAATCAGGTTCCCGCGAATACGTTGGGCTATTATTCGCCCGCCAGTAACCGGGTGTATTTGTTCGACATTACGGGCGGCAAGTCGGGGGCGAATTGGTCGGAAAACGCTTCGACCATTATTCACGAAGCAACCCACCAAACGGCCAATAATGTGGGCGTCCACCGGCGGTTCACCGATACCCCACGCTGGGTCGTGGAAGGTTTGGCCACCATGTTCGAAGCGCCCGGTGTGTGGAATGCCCAGTACGATAATTCACAAAGCGACCGCATCAATCGCGCTCGGCTAAACGAGTTCAAACATTATGCCGCCACAAGACGACGCCCCGGCGCACTCTGGGAAATGATCGCGTCCGACGACGCATTCCGCAGCGACATGAGCGGAGCCTACGCCGAGGCCTGGGCACTTTCTTTCTACTTATGCGAAACCCAGCCGCGACTCTATGCCGAGTATCTGGCAAAGACCGTCGAGCGGCCGCTGTTCACAGAATACACGCCAGCAGAAAGAGTGGCCGATTTTCAGAGCGTGTTCGGCAAAGAAACGCGAATGTTCGAAACGAAGTTCTTACGCTACATGGAAGAAGTGAAATAGGACTTTCCCCTTAGCGGCGGCGGCAACGCCGTCCAACCAGCAAACGGCATAACAACACGCAAACCCCAGCCGCCCAACGAGGTGTGTTCGGCACACGAAAATTGATCTAGTGTTCTGTCAGTCTTGAATTGATGGGTGGCATGCTTTCACGCGGTAGCGGGTAAGCATGCCACCCATCAAATGACCATGGACAGAACACTAGCGGCCCTACGGGCTTATATGCTTTCCGGCTCGTCGGGCGTTTCCGGTTTGCCGTCAGACTCCTTGGCTTTATCGTCTTCCTTCTCTTCCTTCACTGGCGCGTCTTCCTTCGTTTGCCGCTCGCGCACCGGCTCTTTCTTTAGGTAGCTATCGTACTCTTTTTGGAGTTGTGCGGCATCGTTTTCGAGTTTCTCGCGTTCCTCGTCGTTCTTGGCTGCTTCGGCCGCTTTCTTGGCGATGTCGATCGCTTGTTGCGACCACTTCTTGGCCGTTTCGAAATCGCCCGTTTCAGCATAAGCGGCACCGAGCGTGCTGAGCACGTGCGGCGTTTGGTGGCCCGTTAGTTCCGAGGCTTTCGTGGCCAATTCGATCGCTCGTTTACCGTTTCGCACTTCCTCATCGGGCGACGTGGCCAACACCCAGGCAAAGTTGTTCAACAGGCTTTCATCCTCTCCTTGCAAATCGAGCGCTTTGTCGAAATCGGCAACAGCCTCGGCATGTTTGCCGGTATTCAAGTAAGCATCGCCGCGGAATCTGAGGGCGTTGAAATTGTCTGGCTCTTGTTCGATGACCTCGGTGAGCGTTCCGATTGCCTTGTTCGGGCGTTCCGACATGAGGTAGAAGCTGCCCAATCGGCTGAGAATAGGCACGTTTCCGGGCGCTTGCTGATTGATTTGCTCGAGTTGGTTGATGGCTTCATCCAGCCGATTGCTGGCGGCCAGAATCTCGGCCCGCATCAGGTAAGGCTGCGCTAAACGCGGGGCCACGCGAATCGCTTGCTCAACGTCCGCCATCGCTTTGTCGGTCTCTTTCAACTCGTAGAGCACGGCCGAGCGGATGAGAAGCGCCGCGACATTGTTTGGCGAAAGTTCGAGCGCCTTGGTCAACTGTTCGACGGCCTTTTCAAGGTTGCCAGATTGGCGGTAAAGCTCGGCGCGATGCTGGTAGGGCAGTGCCGCGTCGGGTTCCAGTTCGCTGGCTTTGTCGAAGCTCTTCAGAGCTTCGTCGGGCTTGTCGAGACCGAGCAGAATCATTCCCCGAAGTTCGTGCGTGGCCGCGTGGTTGTCGTCTAGCTTGATGGCCTCGTCGATATCTTTTAGGGCCTCGTCGAATTTTTCTTTGCCGTATAGATACTGGCTGCGAACGCGCAGGTATTCGACCTGCTTTGGCGCGAGTTCCACCGCTTTGCTGATATCTTCGAGACGGCGTTCCTCGTTCTTTTGCACGGCGCTGCGGAGTGCGTAGGCCTCGGCCTTTTGCTCCGGAGTGGCTTCCTTGTTCTTGATAACGGCCGTAAAGGCGAGTCGGGCCGCGTTGTTATCGCCAAATTGCAGAGCTTGCAACTTGCCGATCATCATTTGGGCTTCAAGCAAACTTTCATCGAGCGTCGCCGCTCGCTGGAGATCCGTGAGCGCCCAGGAACGTAACTGCATTTGCCGCATGGTACGCTGAGGGTCGGTTTCCGGCACGTTGAAAACCGCTGCGGCGAACATTGAGCCACGCTGCATCAGCGTGGACACCAACATCTGGTTGGCGATTTCTTCGTTTTCTTTATCGAGCCCTTTTTCCAGGGCTTCGTCGAGATGGTCGATCACTTCGGCCAGGTCATCGAGCTTTTCGGCAACGACCTTGAGTTGCGTGGCTTTATCGAGGTCTTCTTGCCCCTCGTTTTCGGCACGTAACGACACGGTGCAGGCTAGCACGAACAACAGGGAAAGCACTTGCACAAACCAAGGTCGCCGTAACATGCGTGGAGTTCTCCAAAAGGCGGGCCTTCGCCGCGCCGGTCTCACAGATCAAAGTGTCGTTTCTACCGGAAACCATTATTACCGCTTACCGCACAGCCCGCTACGCGAGTCAAAAGCCTCTCAAACCATTGCCGCCTTATTTCTCCGCTTGCGACTCCCCCTCTCCCCCTCTCCTTGTCTCCCCCTCTCGCTATTGACGCCAACCCGCGAACCGGAAATAACCACTCACTTCGCAACACACCGAAAGCCTTGGTTTTACGTCATGGAAGCTGGTATCGTCGGACTACCGAATGTCGGAAAAAGTACCCTATTCAACGCGCTCACCGCAGCGGGGATCGCTAGCGAGAACTACCCCTTCTGCACGATCGAGCCAAACGTCGGAGCCGTCGCGATACCGGACCCGCGTCTGGCAAAAATCAATAAGTTCATGCCGACCGAGAAAATCATTCCGGCCATATTTCAATTGGTCGATATCGCGGGCCTCGTGCGCGGAGCGTCGCAAGGCGAAGGCCTCGGCAACAAGTTCTTGGGCAACCTGCGCAATGTCGACGCAGTATTGCACGTGGTGCGCTGCTATGAGGATGAAAACGTCGTCCATGTGGACGGCAGCGTAGACCCGCTACGCGATATCGAAACGATCGATACCGAGCTGATGCTGGCCGACCTGCAGTCGGCCGAAGGCATGGTCGATCGTGCCCAGAAGCAAATTCGCTTGGGCGGACCCGAAGCAAAACGCCGACTCGAAATCCTCAACGATTGCCACGCATTGCTGGCCGAAGGCAAGCCAGTTCGCGGGCTTTCCTACGAAGATCCGACCTCGGCTCACATCTTCAAAGAGTTGCAATTCATTACCTCCAAACGCGTGCTGTACGTCGCGAATGTCGATGAAACCGACTTGCAGGGAAAAGGCCCACTGGTCGAAAAAGTGCGCAAACACGCCGAGGCCGAAGGCAGCGAAGTCGTTCCCGTCAGCGCCCGGTTAGAGGCCGAGATCGCCGAACTCGACGAAGCCGATCGGGCCGACATGCTGGCCAGCGTCGGCCTCGAAGAGCCTGCACTCGCACCGCTCGCCCGCGCCGCCTATCGGCTACTCGGCCTGCAAAGCTATTTCACGGCCGGCCCCAAAGAAATTCGAGCGTGGACGATCCCTGTGGGAGCAACCGCACCCCAAGCCGCTGGCGTCATCCACTCCGATTTCGAACGCGGATTCATCCGCGCAGAAGTCTATTCCGTTTCCGACTTGGAACAACTGGGAAGCGAAAAAGCCATCCGCGAAGCCGGCAAAATGCGCCTCGAAGGCAAGTCCTACATCATGCAAGACAGCGACGTCTGCCACTTCCTCTTCAACGTGTAACCCCTCGCTCCCACCCACCTCCTCCCACCGCGACGGACTGGTCCGCTTCAGCGACCAGTAGCCCCCACTCCTCCACCGCTTGCGGTTTAGCCCGTAGCGTGGGTGCTTCCGCACCCACGAATTGTGCTCAAAACACGAATCCCAATCCAACTTAAAAACTCACCCAGAAACATTACCCCACCCCATCAGCGCCGATTAGCGTCCATCAGCGTTCCAAAAAACCTCTTCCGAATTCTTCTCCGTGCCCTCCGTGCCTCCGTGGTTAATTCCTCC
>CAZTWS010000021.1:0-47819 GCA_964618225.1 uncultured Planctomycetaceae bacterium | reverse complement strand
ATCGGGCTGTCGGCCATCAGCTCTCGGCTGTCGGCCAATCTGTTTTGCCGATAGCTGACAGCCAAACTGGCGCGTTCATTCTCAATGCATGATCCAATAGGACGTAGAAGTTTATGAAACGTTTCCTTAGTTTTCTTTCGTGCCTTAGTGGCTTTGTGGTTCAATTCAAGTACGATGGACGGCAGCATGGTTCATCAAGGGGGCGAGCCGGGGCGTCCTCGCCCCCGACGGCGCGGGAGACCTCTCGGCTCGCTCGGATATTCGTGCAGTGGAACGCAAAAGAAATGGAAACACAGGCGACTCCTCATTCCTTCAAAAGCCATCGCACTATGAAATCGCACCCTTCATTCAATCGATTCTTTCTCTCCGCGTTCATGCTGCTGGTCGTTGCACAGAGCACGGCACTCGCCGCTATCGAGGCCGATATCTTGCTCCAAGGCGGCACGATTGTCGATGGCTCGGGCGACGAGCCATTTGTTGGTGACGTCGCCATCCAGGGCGATAAGATCATCGCGGTCGGCGACGTGGGCGAGGTGACACCGGCGCGAATCATCGACTGCACGGGCCTCGTCGTGTGCCCCGGCTTTATCGATTTGCATAACCATAGCGACGGTAGCATCCTCGCCCCCGAGTCGCGCGACGGCATGTGCTATTTGACGCAAGGTTGCACGACGCTCGTCACGGGCAACTGTGGCGGCGGACGCGCCGACATCGCCAAGTATTACGACGACATTGCCAAAAACGGCGCGGGGCCAAACATTGCTCAACTCGTGCCGCATGGTGCCGTGCGCGACAAAGTGATGGGCAAAGTGCGCCGCGCCCCCACGGCCGACGAGCTGAAAGAAATGCAACGCCTGACCGCCGAAGGCATGGAGCAGGGGGCCTGGGGCATGTCCACCGGCTTGCAGTATGTGCCAGGCTCGTATGCCGATACCGATGAACTCGTCGCCATCGCGGAAGTCGTGGGCCAACACGGCGGAATTTACGCGAGCCATATTCGCGACGAGAGCGACAAGCTTATGGACTCGATCGAGGAAGTAATCGAAATCGCCCAGCGAGCCAAGCTACCGTGTCATGTATCGCATTTGAAATCGAGCAAGATTCGTAACTGGGGCAAAATTCGCGCGGCCACGCAAGCTATCGAAAAGGCTCGCCAGAATGGCCTTACGATCACGGCCGATCAGTATCCTTACACGGCATCGTCCACTTCGATCATGGCCATGCTGCTGCCCGATGTAGAACGTGAGGGGGGCGAATCGGCCACCGCCGAGCGATTGAAAACGCCGGCCGAAGAAACTCGCCTGCGACCAATCATTGCCAAGGGATTGCAAGACCGCGGCGCGCTGATGGTCGCCGCGTTCAAGCCGAAGCCGCAATGGGTCGGCAAGCTCATCAGCGACATCGCTAAAGAAGAAGGTCGCAGCCAAACCGATATCGCCGTGGAAATTCTGCAAAACGGTCGCGCGCAGGGCGTGAACTTCGGCATGGACGAAGCCGACGTGCGCTACGCCATGACCATGCCCTGGGTGGCTACCGCTTCGGACGGTAGCTCGAAGATCGACGACGGCTCGCGCCCCCATCCCCGCAGTTACGGAACCTTCTCGCGTAAAATTGGCCGCTATGCGATTCAAGATAAGGTGCTGTCGATGCCGGCCGCGGTTCGCAGCGCGTCGGGTTTGCCGGCCGATATCATCGGCATGAAGGAGCGTGGTTATCTGCGCCCCAACTTGGCCGCGGATGTGGTGGTGTTCGATCCCAGCACGTATGAAGATCATGCCACCTACGACAAGCCTTACGAAACGTCGAGCGGCGTGCGCTGGGTGCTCGTGAACGGACAACTCGCCATCGACGACGGCAAATTTCAAGAAACGCTTGCCGGTCAGCCACTCCGCCGCGTGGCGAAATAGAAATAGTAGAGAGAAGCTCAGAATACCAACGGCGAAGACTGTGCGGAAATCACCCAAAGTCTTTGCGTCATAGCGCCGTGTTCCCATCGGTATAACCCCACCAATCGATCGCCATCGTGGGGGATCTTCGTGAATCATTCCCTCCGGCGAAAAAGCGTCAATCGCATGGGCATTCTTGACGTAGCTTTTTAATGTGCCATGCACCTCGGGCGGCTGCGCTTGAGCCTTATCCACACTGCGTGATTACACGCAGCCAATCTCTTCTATTGCGTTCGTCTTTTGGCCGCCATGGCGAGTCAAACCACACTGTTTATCCTGGGCGGATGTCTGCTCGGCCTGTTTCAATTACTGGTCGGCATCAGCATCGGCGTTTGGATTCGCCGTTCCCGGGCCGAAGTGCAGCGCGAACGGGCCGAAATTCAACAGGCCAGCATGATCGCCGAGCAGCTTAAGCTCCTGGCCGATGAAATGTCGTCGAGCGCGATCGAACATCGCACGCAACTAGAGCAGGCCAGTCGCCAATTACAATCGGACGCCGAAGAAGGCGAAACCGGTGTTGCCACAGTGGTGGCCAATGTGATTGGTGATATAGTACATGCGAATCATAACCTGCAATCGCAGCTGGCGACGGCCGAAACCAGGTTGGCCGAGCAAGCGGTGGAGATTCAAGCACACATCTCACGCTCACTGACCGATCCGCTGACCGGTTTACCGAACCGCCGCGCCTTCAACGACCGGCTGGAAGAACGCATGAGTGCCTGGCGACGTCGGCAGGAGCCGTTCTCGTTGCTATTGCTCGATGTCGACCATTTCAAAGCGCTCAACGATCAGCACGGTCATCGCACGGGCGACGCCGTGCTAGCCGCGGTGGGCCGCGTGTTGCGCGGTGCCGTGCGACGCGAGGATGCTGTCGCCCGTTACGGCGGCGAGGAGTTTGCCGTGCTGCTGCCAGACATCACCGCAAAACGCGCGACCCAGGTGGCCGAGCAAGTACGCGAGGCCGTGGCACGAATGCTCGTGAACCACGACGGGAAGAAGATCGCAATCACGATCAGTGGCGGCTTGGCGGCGATCGAAGGACCCGATACAGCGGAAACGCTCATCGAAAAGGCCGACGCGGCGCTGTACGTGGCCAAAGCATCGGGGCGAAATCGCACCTGCGTTCACGGCGAAGGCGGCATGGGAGGCGATATGGCCAACTCTCTCCAGCTTGTGCAGCTCATCGAAGGTACCACCGAGTTCGCCGTTCCCGCTGCCAATGTTTCGCAGTACCAGCCCTACCTGCCTGGCGACCGTATCTCGGAAGATCTGGCGGAAGCTTGCAACGAGCTGCGTCGCCTCGTGGCCGACCGAGCCCTGTCGAACCCCGCCACTCAATCGGTGCCCTCGAAGTCGTAGTTCCTGCCGAGCCGCTCTTTATAGTTCACCGTAGAGACACAGCGGGCACGGAGAAGGATTACTGATTTAGGATTCAGGATGGTGGATGCGGGGAGCGGGGACAAGGCATTCAGAGTAGGTACCCTCCCCCCTGCATCCACTATCCCGCATCCTGCAAAATCTCCGTGCCCGCTGTGTCTCTACGGTTAAAAAACAACTAGCTAAAGCAGCGGAAAACTCCGCCATCTCTTACTAGCTCGGAGGGGGGTGTACAATTTCGGCCTTGCCGAGCTAGCGGCCATTGGACAGACTTATTCGGATATCGTGAGGCGGCGCGGCGGCGCGGCTTGGATCGCGCTTCTGGCCTGTGCGCTTGTGCGCGGGCGGCCGTGGGACTTGGAGTCAAGGAAACCAACCCGATGAGTCAAACAGTGGTAGGACCCCAATCGAACATCGACCGCGAAGGCTGGTCCGAGATTACCCCCCAGGCTTTGTACGACAAATGCTTGGCCCTGGCGAATAACCTGTGGTGGAGCTGGCACCCGGAAGTCGTCAGTCTTTTCCGAGAAATCGACCCCATCAAATGGCGCAAGGTCGACCATAACCCGATCGCGCTGCTCTCGGAGATGACTCCGCAGCAATTGGCCGATCGTGCCGCGGAAATGGTGCTCTACACGCGCATCAACCAGGCCCATCGCCGGCTCAAAGAGTACCTTTCAAATACGCACATGACCTGGGGTGCCCGCGAGACGGGCGTTCTCGGCTCTCGCCCCGTGGCCTACTTCTCGGCCGAGTTCGGCATCCACGAATCGGTGCCCATTTATTCGGGCGGTCTCGGCGTGCTTTCCGGCGACCACATCAAAAGTGCTAGCGGACTCGGCGTGCCCCTCGTCGCCATCGGTCTGTTCTACGACCAGGGCTACTTCAAGCAGCAACTCGATGCCAGCGGCTACCAGCAGGAAGAATACCTCGACACCCGCGTCGAAAACCTGCCGATGGAACCGGCGGTCGGTGCCGACGGCAAGCCGATCACGGTCGCCATCGATACCCGCGACGGGCAGCTCCTAGCCAAAGTTTGGGCGTTGCACGTAGGCCGTGTAAAACTTTACCTGCTCGATTGCGATGTGGAAGGCAACCGCCCGCAAGATCGTGAGCTCACCTCGCGCCTCTACGGCGGCGACGTGCGGACCCGTATCCGCCAAGAGCTCGTGCTCGGCGTGGGCGGCGTGAAGGCGTTGCGTGCGCTCGGCATCATGCCCGGCGTGTATCACTTGAACGAAGGTCATAGCGCCTTCGCCCCGCTCGAAGTGATGCGCGAACGCATGTCCGACGACGGCCTCACGTTCGACGAAGCGATCCGCGAAGTGGCGCATCGCACGGTATTCACCACCCACACGCCCGTACCGGCAGGCCACGACCGGTTCCCTGCCGATCTTATCGAAGAGCACTTGGGTCCGCTGCGCGATCAGCTTGGCATTTCGCAAGCGCAGCTCATGGGCATTGGCCGTGTGGAACCACAAAACGAACACGAGCCCTTCTGCATGACGGTGATCGGCCTCAAGCTGTCGCGACGTGCGAACGCCGTAAGCTCGCTGCACGGTCATGTGTCGCGCCGCATGTGGGCCCATCTCTGGCCGTGGCGCGTGGAAGAAGAAGTCCCCATCGGCCATATCACCAACGGCGTCCACATTCCTACTTGGCTCGCCTACCCGATGCACTTGCTCTACGACCGCGCGTTGCGCCGCGAGTGGACCGAGTGGCTGAGCGACCCCAAGGTGTGGCAGAATCTTTACGACGTCGATCACGGCGAGCTGTGGGAAACGCACTGCGACTTGAAGAATCGCTTGATCGATTTCATGCGCCGTCGTGTTGGCCGCCAGATTCGCCGCCGCAACGAGCCAGATGAACTGGTCGAGGCGGCACGCACAATATTCGACCCCGGCGCGCTCACGATCGGCTTCGCCCGCCGCTTCGCCACGTACAAGCGGGCCGACCTGTTCTTCCGCGTCCTCGATTCGCTCTCCGAGTTGGTGAACGACCCGCATTGCCCTGTACAGATAGTATTCGCAGGCAAGGCCCACCCGGCCGACGAGCCCGGCAAGCAACTCATCAAGAAAGTCGAAAACCTCCGTCACGACCCGCGCTTCACCGGCCGGCTCGTGTTCGTGGAAGATTACGACATCAACGTGGCTCGACACTTGGTGCAAGGTGTCGATGTGTGGCTCAACACGCCGCGGCGGCCCAAGGAAGCCTCGGGCACGAGCGGCATGAAGGCCGTGCTCAACGGCGGACTCAACCTCTCGATCCTCGATGGTTGGTGGGCCGAAGCCTACAACGGCAAGAACGGCTTCGCCATCGGCGACGGACGGCAGCATGTGAACGATGAAATCACCGACGCTCGCGACGCGCAGAACTTGCTCGATGTGCTCCGCGGCGAGGTGATTCCGCTGTTCTACGAGCGCGACGCCGACGGTCTGCCGCGGAAGTGGATCGAAATGATGGTCGAATCCATCGCCACGCTTGCCCCACGCTTCAGCGCCCACCGCATGGTGATCGACTACGTGAAGAAATGCTACCTCGTAGCCGCCGGCGGCCTAAGCTCCGACATGGGCGGCCGCGAATAAAGTAGCAGGGTAGCAGGCACGCTCCGCGTACCGTCCGCTCCCAGAACCAAGCGAGCCGGGCCGTCCTCGGCCCCGTGTGAAAGTCGAATGACACACGGAGCAGAGCACGCCCCGGCTCGCTCAGAAAATGGCATCTATCTCTGCCCACGAATCAGCCTCGCTCCGCGCGCACATCCCGCTCTCCGCCATCTCTCATCGCGATCACCGAATAGCGAAGCGTTGAAGCGACGACGGCATCGCGAAGTGGTCGCAGGTTTCGTAACACACGCAGCTCCACGCCGCGGCTAAGAATCGCGTTCGCAGCGTTGTCGTAAACACGAACGCTAACCGGCTCTACCGGTTCGTGGCTGATAAAGTACCCGGCACAGTCGTCGAAGCAAGAAAAACTCTCCGGCGGCATTTCGTAGCAAAACAATCGGCACGCTTCCACGCGTTTCCACCAGCTCGTCTCGAGCGCCACGACCGCTGAGCTGGAGCCCAGGAATCGCTCTACGTCTGCATCGCTCGTGTTGTTTCCCGCGTAGAACGTAACGCGCGGGCAATTTCGTGGCACAAGATAATTCTGGAGCCGGTCCTCGTGAATCGCCCAAACTACCGGCGACTCGATATGGTGCGATGGCCGCGGATCGAACCGGCAAATGCCGGACTCTTCGCTCACATGGTATAGCATCAGAAGTTGCCTGCGATCTCAGTGCATAGGAGTAGTTTCGTACCGGCTCAAGCCGCCAGTCATTGTGTGTTGAGCACAATCACGACATAGTACGCCACCCCTGCCAAAAGCAGCACCAGCAGGATCAGGCCGCAGCCTGAACAGCCGTAATCGGCGTGAATGTTCCTGTTCATAACATGCACCACCGTCGTCTGGCGAACTGGCGGTGGCTGCACGATCACCACTTGCGGCGGCGGAGGCGGCTGCTGCGGCGCTGGTGGCCGAACGGGCGGCTGCGGTTCCGGCGGACGCTGTGCTTTCGCTAGCGCCTCGGCCTGGATTTTCGCCAGCTTCAACTCGTGCTTGCGCTGAGCCCGCGTGGCCAGAGTTCGCGACACGGCCCCCCAAGTCGCGAGCATCCCCCGCCCCATGCCGCCAAGCACGATGCGAGCGACCTGCAGCGATTTGTGCGTGCCCGCGGGTGGTTCCTCAATAGTCGCCGGCAGGTTCTGGCTCGTGGTAATTATCGAAGACGATGACGAACCGGGCGGCTGCGTGTTCACCAGCGGTGTGGCATCCGACGCGGACGACGCAAAGAGCGTGGTTTGCCCCGCGTCTTTCCACGGGCCGACCATTTCCTTGGCAAGCTGGTCGGTGGGCAATAGCCGCCCGTCGGCTACCAGTTCTTGCAACTTCGATAGCTCCACAGGGCCAACAATTTTTTCGTCGCGTCTTATATACCAACCAGCCATAAACGTCCCCAGAGTCGCATGGTTTTACTCTACCATGCGAACAGCGGGGGACAACCGTAGTCGCGAAGCGACGAAAGAGTGTAGCCGGGGACGCAAGTCCCCGGGACACGAGGGCCTCAAACGCATCCAGCCGCGCAGCGGCGACGGAAGTTATTATTGAGGCGTTTCTTAGCGGCGGCGGCAACGCCGTCCAACCAGCGAATGGCCTAACCAAGAACGGGGTGCATGCTACGCCGTTAACCTTCATTTCGACCAACAGGGAGCAGCCGCAGATAAACGCAAATGGACGCAAATCGAGGGCGAATGAAGACTACCATGCATTCATCATCGATTGGAAACAATCTGCGTTTATCCGCGTTCATCCGCGGTTACTTCGTCAAAAAAGGGTTCACGGCGTTGGGTGGCATGCTTACACTGCTAGCGCACGAAAGCATGCCACCCAGACTGAACACCTCGATTTGAAAGGCACTTTCACCGCGGCAACACAACTCCCACGATGCGCGTATCGTAATCAACATACGTGCGATACTTGCCGCGCATCCAAACGAGCGCGAGTTGCCCCTCGTCGATTCGCGCCGCCACTGGCCGCAGGTTATCTTCCTGCGAGTTGAATGTAATCGGCGTCCAGCGGAACTTGAACGTATCGCCGCTGCTGACGCCCTCGAAAATTTCATGATGCGGCAGCTTCCGATTCGTGCGAGGGTCGATATTCGTCGAAATAAACACACGCCGCGAATCGTTAGGGTCGATCGCCGCCAAACCCGTGTAATCGTTTTCGCGAGCATACAACCCGGTACCGGCTTTCGCCAACTCGCGAACCTGCCACTCGCTGCCGATCAACCGTCCATAGAAAAACCGGTGGTCGCTATCACGGTCGTTCACCCGGCCGGTGAAAATCGCGCAAGGCTGCCCGGTCGAATCGATCTCGATATCCGTCGGCCACGCGCGCGTTATCTGCGTTTTAGCACTGTTGGCAAGCTTGGCCGGCAGCAACGTGAAATCGCTCGTGCGATAAGGACTGCGCTCCGTGTTGCTCAATTCGCCGAGCGCCGTGCCGTCCGCACGGTGGACCGTCAATCGGCCGTCGCCGCCGTGCTTAATGTATCCATGGTAAACCTTGTTGTCGCGCTCGTTCCGCGGGTGGCCGTCGCTCGTGATGAAGTCGATGCGATCGACGCCGTTGGAAACATATTTCAAGTAAGGCCGATCGGCATTGCCTTCGTTCCCTTCAGGCCCGGTCAGCAATCGCCCACCATACGAAAAGCCGGGCTCCTTGCCGAAACGCCAAACCAAATAATTCGGATCGAATCCACGACCACGATCGCGGTGAAAATTAAAAACCGTGCCGGCATCCGCCAGGTACGCAAGGTTCGAGTAAGTTGTGCCTGCTGCAGTTTGAAAAACCTGCTCCGGCTCCCACGCCGCCGCGTCGCCCGGTTTGCTCGAAACGCGATAACGCAGCCGGTTGTCGCTGCTGTGCTTCGAATAGCTGGCCAGGTACCGGCCATCGGGCAGCACAAGCAGAGCCGCCGAATTGTGATCGTCTGCCTCGAGCGCCCGTTTCAAAACGAACCGCGCCGCTTTCTTGCTGGCCAAATCGAACGACGCCACATCGACATCCCCATGCCGTTTTGCTCCGCCCGCTCCTTCGCGATTCGCAACCGAGCTGACCAGGATTTTACCGTGGTCGCGATCGACAATGACCCGCTCGTCTTCAAACCACGACCAGCCGCCGTTGTCGTTGAACACGATCAGCGGTGCGGCCACATAGCCCTCCGCCCGCTCGGCAACCGCGGCACGCGCGACGGCAAACACCACGAACAAAACCGCTAAACCGACCTTCCCAGCATTCCGCAGCAAATACGACATGTCATCCACCCTATGCGTTCTTCTCGATGCCCCCTCTTCGTCAGAAGGAATTCACCACAGAGACACAGAGAACACGGAGAAGAACTAGAAGAGTTTTATTAACCACCAAGGCACAAAGACACGAAGAAGAATTACTGATTTAGGATTCAGGATGGTGGAGGCGGGGAGCAGGGCTAAGGCATTCAGTAATACCTCCGGGCCTGTATCCACGATTCCACATCCTACAAATTCTTTGTGTCTTCGTGCCTTCGTGGTTCAATGAAACTCCGTCTTCTCTTCTCCCTGCTCCTTGCTCCACGCTCCCAGCTTCATCCTCCGTGCCCTCCGTGTCTCTGTGGTGAATCCCATCTGCCGAAGTAGTTTTTGGGTTATCCCTAGGCTTCAACTCACTTTACCAAAAAGCCGCAACTGCTACCTCTCTCCTCGTTTCGCCGCGACGCGCCAGCGGAACGTGCCCACTACCCTCTTGTTTTCGGCCACCAAGTGTGCTAATGTACACATCATTTATCCAGCTCCAGATGCACTCGTTGAAGGCCGCCACGAGCAGGCCCGCGCTATCCCCGCGCGCCGCCTCTGGCCCTTCGCCCTCCGCCCCGCCAAGCACCCATGAAAAACTTGTCCCCTTCGTCGAAACTTGTCCACTTCCGAGAAATACGCACTTTTTCATGCACACACAACCTGTCCCCTTCGAACTTCAGCCCCTAGGGTTAATGTTAGAAACTGGCAAAGCGAGCCGGGGCGTCCCCGCCCCCGAGAGCAAAGCCAACAACCCTCAGGGCGCAGAACCACTCGGTTCGCTCGATTTATCGACACCACGGTCATCCTTAAAATCACTAAGGAACGCCTCAATAATAACTTCCCGATTTTCGGAATAACCACAGAGACACGGAGGGCACGGAGATTCGGAAAGAGTTTTTGAACCACGAAGTCACGAAGGATAGTTGCGAAAGTTTTTTGGGAACGCTGATCTACGCTAATCATCGCTGATATCCATCGGAATTCAGAGATTTATATCTGGGATGTTGCCGCGCTCGATTAGTGATTATTAGTGTGGATCAGTGTTCAAAACCTCTTCCAAAATCTCCGTGCCCTCCGTGTCTCCGTGGTGAGTTCCGTCTGCCGAAGTTATTTTGAGTCATCACCAAGGACATTTGTCACAGTAATCCAAAACACTTCAAACCGTCCTTTGCATAATGCCTATGATCACCTCTCCCAATAGCCCCGAGCTTCGCGAGCTTTGCGCGCGGTTGGCCGAAATGGCGGGCGAACTCGATCGCCACCCGCGCTGGCCGGCCGAGCAGCTTGCGCTGTGTGGCCAGCGTGGTGTGTTCCAATGGTTTCTACCGCCCGAGTTTGGCGGCCAGGGATGGTGCGAAGAAGATGTGGCCCGCGGTTACCATGCGCTGGCCGCCGCGTGCCTTACCACCACGTTCATCATCACGCAGCGCACCGGTGCCTGTAAGCGAATTGCCGGTTGCGACAAGGAGCCGCTCAAGCGCAGGCTGCTGCCCGACCTCGCGGCAGGCCGATCGTTCTCTACCGTCGGCATTTCGCATCTCACCACGAGTCGGCAACACCTGGGCAAGCCGGCGCTGGGAGCCGTGGCCACGGCGGACGGATTCCGGCTCAACGGTATGTCGCCTTGGGTTACCGGGGGCGAGGCGGCCGACACGATCGTGCTGGCGGCCACGATGACCGACGAAGGCGACGACGATCGCCAACTGCTCGCCGCAGTGCCCACGAGTTTGCCCGGCATGGCGGTCGATCCGCCGCTACCGCTGGTTGGCGTAACGGCCAGTTCCACCGGGCCCGTGCGTTTGAACAATGTCGAAGTGCCTGCCGAGTGGATCATCGCCGGGCCCGTGCGACACGTGATGGCCACCGGCGTCGGCGCGGGCACCGGAAGTTACGAAACATCGACGCTCGCCATCGGCCTGGCCAAAGCGGCCATCGGTTACCTGCTCGACGAATCCTCGCGCCGCGCCGATTTGCAGCAGCCAACTCGCGCGCTCGAAAGCGAACACCAGCAGTTGTTCGACGAGCTGCTGGCCGTCGTTCGCGGCGATACCCGCGTCACAAAAGAATCGTTACGCCAGCGAGCCAACAGCCTGGCGCTTCGCGCCACGCAGGCCGCGCTGACAGCCGCCAAGGGGTCGGGCTATGTCGTGGGCCACCCAGCCGGCCGTTGGTGCCGCGAGGCCCTGTTCTTCCTTGTGTGGAGCTGCCCGCATCCGGTGGCGAATGCGAATCTGTGCGAATTAGCGGGAATTACGGTTTGAGCGATGTTATCCATAGACAATTGCAATGCGAAACTCAACAAAGGCTGCTAGCAATGTCGCAGGTTCGCCGCTTCACGCGGTTAGGGAAGAATTGGTTGATTGGAGAAAGGCGGTACGCCGATCGCAGTTGTTAAATGTTCAAGAGTTTTTGGGATATATGGTTGTCGAGCGACGAACGGAATTGACATTTGGAATTCGCACCGGTTAGATTGACATTCGTTGATGACCCGCCCGCAAATTGCAGGAGCACTTTCTTTGCCGGGGCGGTGTTTGTATTCGGCCGACGTCTTCCGGTTGAGACGCGCGAATGGAAAATTTGGGGCAGGCGGTTGCGACCCAGTTCGCATCAATCGCTGAGGAAGATCGCCCATGCGACGCGCCGTGAATCCTGGAACAACTATGACCCGTCGCGCGACAAATTTGCTGTCTGGTATCGCTTCATCGCCATCCAGCGAAGAAGTCGTGTCCAACGAATCGTCGCGTGTGGCCGGTATCTCGACGACGGTTGTCGTCGAATCCGACGCCGATCGGACGCTTGCCAGTGCCATCGCGCAACGCATCGAAACACGGCTGCCCGGACGTGTCAAAAATTTGTCCGTTCAAGTAACCGCCGGCAGCGTGCTGCTCAAAGGCGAGTGCGCGACGTATTACACCAAGCAACTCGCACAACACGCGGCACTCGGCGTGATCGAAGACGAACAATTCGAGAACGCGATCGTCGTCACGGTCGGCCGTTAGGCTGGCATTTTCGCGGCCGATGCGAGCGCTTGCTCGAACTCCGTTTGACCGCTCAAGAATTGCATGTCGATGGAAACCGCCCACAGCGGCACTCCGCCAAGATCGAGGGTTTGCAGCTTCACCAAATCCTTGTGCGTACATACGGCCATGTCGGCTTTGCGAGCGCGAGCCATGGCCGCGAGCGCGGCCGCGTCGGCATCGCTGTAACGGTGATGATCGGCAAACACGCGCCACGCGGCCACCGTGCAACCAGTCGCTGCAAGCGTGTGTTCAAAACCTGCCGGGTTGCCGATGCCGCAGAACGCGGCCACGCGCTTGCCCATCAGCGCGTCGAGCGCTCGTGCGTCGCCGTTCGCGTTGATGAGTTGGCTCGGTGCATGAGCCAGTTCGCACCACGCCGCGTGTGGTGCGAACTGCTGAACGCGCTCGCGAATAGTGTTGCGCTCGGTCGACGACACGGCATCGGCACGGCTCAAGCAAACGACCTGCGCGCGAGTCAAACCGGCGACCGGCTCGCGCAGCGTGCCGCGGGGGAATACGTGCTCGAAGCCGAACGGTTCGAGTGCGTCGAGCAGCACGATATCCAAATCGCGCGCCAGGCGGCGGTGCTGAAAGCCGTCGTCGAGCACGATGGCTTGCACGTGGTGTTCGTTGATGGCCCGCTGCGCGGCGGCTACGCGATCGGGGTTCTGCACGTGTGGCACGTTCGGCAACGATTGTGCCAGTTCGACTGCTTCATCGTTGTGGCGGCCGGCACTCGCGCCGTAGCCGCGGCTTACGATCCCAACGTTCATCCCACGCTCGGCGAACCAGCGCACGATCCATTTCACGACCGGCGTTTTGCCGGTGCCGCCCAGGGTGAGGTTGCCGACGCTAATCACGGGCACGACCACGCGATGCGAAATGATTTTGCCCGTGTCGAAACGATTGTTGCGGCGATTCACGGCGAACGTGTAGGGCGTTTCCGCCGTGCGCAGCATGCCACGCAAGGCAGAGGCCGCGAGGCCCCGGCGGCGTCCGCTGACAATCTCTCGAAATTCGCGAGGGTCGATCATTGGATGCGTATGATAGACGACGTCGGCGTTTTGAAACCATATGAACGTGCGGCGAATTCTGGGTGTGTGGCGTTGTTCATGACAAGCGAGCCGGGGCGTCCCCGCCCCCGAGAAACCGTGAACAAACAGAAAAACGCCGCAGTTGCGATAAGGTTTCAACGCGGCCGAAATGGCGATGTTTGCGATGAGTCATTGCCAGACACTCGGGGGCGGGGACGCCCCGGCTTGCTTAGGAGCAAGTTCGTCGAAAGCAGCGGAAAATCGTGTGAGAGTCCGGTTGCAACGGAAGGGCCGGTTTTGCGGCGATTTCTACCAACAACCAGGGAGGCGGTATAATAAAATAGGTCGATTCCCCCACCGCGCAAAGGATTCTTGGAACATGCCGGTCGAACAGTTGCCAAAACCGCCCGCCGCTGCGCGCACCACGGCGAAGTTCGTCAAATACGACGAATACATCGACCAGCAGGTGGAAGCGACTCGGCGCGTCGTGAAGGTCGTCGAATTGGCCACCTCCGGTATCTTATTGCTCGGCGGCGTGCTGGTATTTCTGTTGGCGGCCGCGGTGCTCGAGCACTGGATCATTCCGGGCGGGTTCACCGTGCTCGAGCGGGCCATTTTATTTGCGGTGCTCTTGGCGGGAGTCGGCTACTTCTGCGCGCGACGAATATTCCCGCTCGTGATTCGCAAGGTGAACCCCGTGTACGCGGCCCATGCGATCGAACAGACAGGGCCAACGCTTAAGAACAGTCTTGTGAATCTTCTACTGTTCCGGCAGAAACGGTCTGAAATATCGGATGCCGTTTTTCATACGTTGGAAGAACAGGCCGCCCAGCGGTTGAGCCGGGTGGAGCTGGACGCGGCGGTCGATCGCACGCTTTTGATCCGTCTCGGTTATGTGCTGCTCGGCATCGTGGCGATTGGCGCGGCCTACAAGGTGTTCTCGCCAAAGGATCCGATCACGGTCGCCCGGCGCGTGTTGATGCCCTGGGCGGAAATCGTGCCTGCTAGCCGGGTGAACATCAACGACGTGCAGCCGGGGCGTGTGACCGTATCGCGCGGCGAGTATTTGGACGTGTCGGCCGCGGTGCGCGGCATTGGCGACGACGACACCGTGTTGCTCAAGTATTCGACGGCCGACGGCCGGGCTGTCGATAAGTCGATCGTGATGCGGCTGGCCAAGGGCGGTTTGCGATTCGAGGGACGGCTTCCTCAAGAACAGGGCCCGGTGAGCGAATTGGGGCTGGCGCAAGATATTACGTACCGCATCGAAGCGGGCGACGCCCGAACGCTCGATTACCCAGTGAAAGTGGTCGAGGCACCGTCGATCCTAGTCACCCGGGTGGAATACGACTATCCCGATTACACGGGGCTTGTGGATCACAGCGCCGATTCGCTGGGAGACATTAACGCGATCGAAGGAACCCGCATTACGCTGCACGCGCGGGCCAACGGCCCGATCAAAGATGCCCACGTGGATTTCGATGCGGACGGTCGGCGCGATCGGCCGATGCGGGCGAACGAGAACGAAGCGTCGGTGTCGTTCGTGCTGACGCTGCGCGATGATCGCATTACGCCAGAACACAACAGCTACGTGTTACGGTTCATCGATACAGAAGGGCGAGAGAATCGCACGCCTGTGAAGCATTCGATTCATGTGCAGCCCGACTATGCTCCTGAAGCGAAGATTGTGCTGCCTCGGGAAAAGATGCTCGAAGTTCGGCTTGATGAAGCAGTACCGATCTCGATCGAAGCGAATGATCCCGATTTCCAGTTGGCCGACGTTCGCCTTCGTGGCGAAGTGATGGGACGTCAAGTGCTGGATGTTGCGCTGCTCAAGAAGAATCACTCGGGCCGCTTTACGACGCGGTACACGTTCACGCCGAAATCGCACGGCTTGAAGGCGGGCGACGTGGTGCAGTATTGGGTCGTGGCGAACGATAACCGCACGCCGGAAGCGAACTCGGTGGAAACCGGACGGCAGATGTTTCGTGTTGCTGGGGGACCGGAGAAAAGAGGGGGAGACAAGGAGAGGGGGAGAGGGGGAGAAGAAGGCGCTCAGGGTGAGCAGTCAAACGGTGGGGCGGAGGGGCAGGCGGGGACGGACTCGCAAGCGGGTGAGCAGTCGCAGGATGGAGCGGAGTCGCGGGGTGAGGAATCAAGTGGTGGCGAAGCGTCGCAGGATAATGCGCGGCAAGGGGAGAGCGGGGAAGATCAAAGAGGGGGAGAGGGGGAGACGGGGAGAGGGGGAGATCAAGGCACTCAGGGCACACAGCCTGAAGGTGGGAAAGAGCAGGGAGAGAATCAGCAACCGTCTGGCGGTGAGAATTCGGGCGGTGAGAGCCAGGGGCAAGCTGGCGAGCAGAATGGCGGTGAGCAATCGAAGGGGGCCGCTAGCGCGGGTGGTGAGCAAGATAGCGGCAATCAACAGCAGGGAAGGGGAGACGATCAAAGAGGGGGAGACAAGGAGAGGGGGAGAGGGGGAGAGGAAGGCACTCAGGGTACGCAGTCGGAGAGTGGGGCAGAGGGGCAGGCGGGAGATAAGCAGGAGGGTGGGGAGAATTCTCAAAGGGGCGAGCAGTCGCAGGGTGGGGCGCAGGCAGGCGGTGAGCGTTCGCCGGTTTCTTCGGAGGGGGACAATGACGGCGAGGCGTTTGAACGCATTCAGGAACACTTGCAAAAGAATGACGAAATGAAGGGCGACCGTTCGGAGTCGGGAGATGTGCAGGGAGGGGAAGAACCAAGAGGGGAAGACAAGGAGAGGGGGAGAGGGGGAGAGGAAGGCACTCAGGGTGAGCAGTCGGCGAGTGGGGTAGAGGGGCAGGCGGGAGATAAGCAGGAGGGTGGGGAGAATTCTCAAGGGAGTGAGCAATCACAGGGTGGGGAGAAGCCGGGAGAAGGAAATCAGCAGAAGGGCGAGCGGCAGGCTGAGCAAAGTGAGTCGTCGGAGGGACGGCAGACGGCCACCAAGGGCGAGTCGGGTGGCGGTAATGAAAAGGGGGCGCAAGGTGCGCCGAGTTCTCAGCCGGATGGGAAACCGGGCGAGAAGCCGGATCAGCGCGGGGCCGAAGGGCAGCAGGATAAAAAAGCAGAATCTCCAATGGACGGTCGCGATAAAAGTGAGAGCGATTCCCATGGCGAGCAGGGTGGCGATCGCACGGGCGGTGGTGATGAGGGCGAAGGTCAGAAGTCGCCACGCGATGGAACGGGTAGCGATGGCCAAAACCAATCGGCCGATAAGGGTGCTGGTGAATCGGGCGAAAAAGGTTCTGGCAACAAGTCGTCGAACGCTGGTAGCGATACGCATGCCGATGGAAAGACCGGCGAGTCGAGCGGCGACACGCCGGGCCGCGGCACGCAAACGCGCGAGACCACGGAAGCAGGTGAAGAGCAAACGCTAGAAAAAGGCGAAAGTAATTCGGGGCAGAAGGGCGAGCGGATGGAGAGCCAAGCTGCTCGCGCGGAGGAAGGCGCGTGGGAGGACGATCAAAGAGGGGGAGACAAGGAGAGGGGGAGAGGGGGAGAGGAAGGCACTCAGGGTACGCAGTCGGAGAGTGGGGCAGAGGGGCAGAAGGGGGATAAGTCGGAGAAGGGGGAGCGGCAGCAAGAAGGTACAGAACAGCAGGGTGAGAGTGGTGAGCAATCGCAAGGTGGACAGACGGGAAGTGGTGGGATGGACGCCACGGGTGCGACTGGGCCTGCGGCGAGCGAGGCGCTTGCGGCGGGAGCGGATGAGGCGAATCTTGAATACGCGCGCAAGCAGACCGATTTGGTGCTCGATCGACTGTCGAACCAACTCGACCAGAAAAAAGTTGATCCGGCCATGCTCGATCGTTTGGGGTGGACGGAAGACGAATTGAAGCGGTTTGTGGATCGATGGAAGGAACGCAAGGCCGCGGCGGAGTTGAACAGCACGGCGGGAGAAGGTGCCAAGCGGGAATTAGATGATGCGCTACGCAGCCTTGGCTTACGGCCGGGGCAGCTCAAACAGCAGAAAGTGAAGGAAGATTCGATGCGCGATTTACGCGAGGGTTACCGGGGAACCGTGCCGCCAGAATTGCGAGAGCGGCTAAAGGCCTATAACCGAGGTGTCTCGCGTGCGGAGGGTAGCGAAGAGTAGAATTCGTGGTTCGCGTGACCCGGCATGAATGCCGGGCCTATTACCGCCTCGAAGAGCGAACCTCTGCTTTTTCCATGAGTTCATGTCGTTAGAAACTCCTCGCTATTTAGTGCCGTTTCATCCGAAGCGGATTCAGCATCACTTTGCCGATGTGGTGATTATTGGCGGGGGGATTGCCGGCTTGCGCGCGGCGCTCGAGATGGATCCACGGCTGTCGCTGCTGGTGATTACCAAGGATCGGATGAACCAATCGAACAGTGCGTGGGCTCAGGGCGGCATTGCGAGCGTGCTCGATCCGGAAGATACGTTCGCCAACCATGTGGAAGACACGCTCATCGCGGGGGCGAATCTGTGCGACCGCGAAGTGGTGGAAATGGTGGTGCGCGAGGCACCCGAGCATATCCGGCAGCTTATTGGTTGGGGAACCAAGTTCGATACCGAAGACGGCGAGTTGTTGCTGGGGCGCGAAGGCGGGCATAGCCATCGCCGCATTGTTCATGCGTTGGGCGATGCGACGGGCCATGAGATCATGCGGGCGATGATCGAACAGGCTCGTGCCAAACTGGCCGCCGCGATTTGGTCGGACACGTTCACCATCGATTTGTTGACCCACGAAGGGCGATGCCGCGGGGTGCTGGTGTGGAATCCGCACCATGGTCGGACGTTCGTGTGGGCCAAGCAAACGATTCTTTGCACGGGCGGCGCGGGGCAGGTGTTTCGAGAAACGACGAACCCGGAAGTGGCGACAGGTGACGGGTTGGCGATTGCCTATCGCGCGGGTGCCGAATTGCGAGACATGGAGTTCATGCAATTTCATCCGACCGTGTTGTACATCGCCGGCGGTAGCCGCAGTTTGATTACCGAGGCGATGCGCGGCGAAGGTGCCTACCTGGTGGATGCCAGCGGGAGGCGATTCATGCTCGACTACGATGAGCGAGCCGAGCTCGCCCCGCGTGATGTCGTGAGCCGGGCGATCGTGGCGCAGATGGAGAAGACTCGACAACCGAGCGTGTTTTTGAGTCTCGCGCATTTGGATGCCGAGAAGGTGCGAAAGCGTTTTCCGGGAATCGCAAAAACTTGCGCGGAGTTCGGCATCGACATTGCTACCGACACGATTCCGGTTCGTCCGGGCGCTCACTACATGATTGGCGGCGTCACCGTCGATCACGAGGGGCAAACGACGCTCCCCGGCTTATGGGCGGCTGGTGAAGTAACGAGCAGCGGTTTGCACGGTGCGAATCGACTGGCTTCAAACAGTTTGCTCGAGGGGCTCGTTTACGGTGCCCGTGCAGGGGTTGGTGCTTCAAAAGCGGCCCTGGCGGAACCGGACGAGTATCGGGCGATTCCGCTCGAAAATGAATTGGTCGAGCCGCATGCGGAGCCGCTTGACCTTGTAGACATCCGCAATTCGCTACGGAGTTTGATGTGGCGGATGGCGGGGGTGAAGAGCGACGGGCCCCAGTTGGCCGAGGCAGCGCAGACGATTCGCCGTTGGTGTCGATACGTGCTGTCTCGCCAGTTTTCGGACCCCACGGGATGGGAACTGCAGAACATGCTCACGGTGGCCAGCTTGATGGTGGAATCGGACCTGGCACGCGAGGAATCTCGCGGCGTGCATTTGCGAGCCGATTACCCGGATCGTGACGATGCGAATTGGCGACGCCATTTGAGCGTGTCGCGACCGGGCTGACGCGCGCCGGTTGGCCCGCAAATTGGGAAATCGTGCTGGAAAAATGGGATGTGCTGGGCGAACCGGCCGTTGGGTGGCGTCGTAAGCGGGTATAGACACCCGCCGGGACCAGCGATTACCCTTCTACCAAAGAGGGGCGGCAAGGCGGTAGCGGCCGGCTCCTTATTCTGGCCGTTTGCCCGCTAGTTGGGCGGCCTTTACGACGCAATTCCCGCCTTCGGCAGCTAGTAAGTTTGCCGATTCGTTGGTTCCTAAATTTTAAGAGTTGATTTTCCTATTGGTTTTTGGGGCGGTGTCCTACCCCCTCATTTGCAATTGAAATTGGCAAAGCATGAGTTCAACCATTTCTGATAGACCGCCCGCTAAGGGCGAGAAGCAGGGCGGCCAGAGCGCGAGTGGCGACGGTCGCCAGCCGATGATCGAGGCCGACAATCTGTCGAAATTTTACGGCGATTTTGCGGCGACGCGGGACGTGTCGTTCACGATCAATCAGGGCGAGGTAGCCGCGTTTTTGGGACCAAACGGTGCGGGCAAAAGCACCACCATGAAGCTGCTGACGGGTTATTTGGCACCGTCGGCCGGAACGGCTCGCATTGCCGGTTACAACATGGCGACGGAGCGATTAGAGGGTGCCAAGCATTTGGGATATCTGCCCGAGAATGGGCCGTTGTATCCGGAAATGACGCCGCGCAGCCTGCTGCAATTCTTCGGCGCGGCGCGCGGGATGAGCCGCCAGCAGATCGAAGAGCGGATGGAGTCGGTTATCGAGATTTGCAAGCTGAGCACCGTGATCGGCAAGCCGATCGGCAAGTTGTCGAAAGGTTTTCGTCAGCGCGTGGGCATGGCCCAGGTGCTTTTGCATGAGCCAGACGTGCTGATCCTCGATGAGCCGACGGCGGGGCTCGATCCGAACCAGATTCGCGAAGTGCGCGACACGGTACGACGGATCGGTGAGACGAAAACGATTCTGCTCTCCACGCATATTTTGCAAGAAGTCGAGGCGATGTGTAATCGCGTCATATTCATCAACGAAGGGCGAGTGATTTTCGACGGCACGCCGGCTGAGCTGGCGGCGGAAGGGAAGAATCTCGACGAGCGTTACTATCAGTTGACGGCATCCCGTTGAGGCGATGGCGTTCGAAATAGTGCTGAGTTGATTGATTTGCTTGACGGGAAATTATTGTTGGCGGTTGTTGGATGTGCTGTCAGGCTGGAAAGCCTGGACCTACGGGAAGTTGTCAGACTGGAAAGCCTGACCTACGGGGAGCAGCCTGGAAAGGTTGACCTACGCTATGAATTTTACGGTTCTTAAATCGATCTTTAAGCGTGACTTTGTCAGCTATTTTTCGAATCCGACCGGGTACGTTTTTATTTGCGTATTCGTGGTGCTCAGCGCGTTGGCCGCGTTCTGGCCGCCGGATTTTTTCAGTAATAACCTGGCCAACCTCGACCAGCTTAATAAATGGTTGCCGTTTATTCTGTTGGTGTTCATTCCGGCGATCACGATGAGTGTTTGGGCCGAGGAGCGGCGGCAGCATACAGACGAATTGTTGCTGACGCTGCCGGCCAGCGATTTGGACGTGGTGCTGGGAAAGTATTTGGCGGCCGTGGCGATTTACACGGTGGCGCTGTTGTTCTCGATGTTCTCGATTTACCTCGTGTTCAGCTACGGGCTGGGCACGCCAGACACGGGATTGTTCGTCGGCACGTATGTTGGCTACTGGTTTATCGGCATCGCGATGCTGTCGATCGGCATGGTGGCCTCGTTTTTGACGAGCAACCTGACGGTCGGATTCATCCTGGGCATGATCTTCAACTTGCCGCTGGCGATGTTCGGCGTGGCCGATTGGATCATCAAAAATCCGCAGCTTGCGCAATCGATCAAGCGCTGGAGTGCGCAGGCCCAGTTCCAGGATTTCGAGCGCGGAGTGATCAGCCTGGGCGGCATCAGCTATTTCCTGATGATCACGGCGATCATGCTGTACCTGAGCATGGTGCTGATCGGCCGCCGTCATTGGGGCGGCCGCGAAGAACAGGAATCGATGTGGGCCCATTATCTGGCCCGCACGTTGGGTTTGGTGGCCTTGGCGGTGGGTGCGAACCTGTTCTTTTCGCATCACAACGGTTTGCGTGCCGACATTACGAGCGAGAATTTGAACTCGCTCTCACCCAGCACGATTCGTGAGCTGGCCAAGTTGCGTGGCGACGACAAGGTAAAGACCATCAAGATCGATGCATATGTGAGCCCCCAGATGCCGGCCGAATACGCGGCCCATAAGTTGAATTTGCTTTCGACGCTTTCGGAACTGAGTTCGCTGAGCGGCGGCAAGGTCGTGGTCGATGTGCATGAAGTGGAGAACTTCAGCGACGAGGCCTCGACGGCGGAGAGGGCGTACGGCATCGAGCCGCGCGAGGTAATGACAATCGATCGCGGCGCGCGGAAGACGGAAGAGATCTTCCTGGGAGCGGCCGTGGCGTCGGGCCTCGATCGCGTCGTCATCCCGTTCATCGATAAAGGTATTCCTGTTGAATACGAACTGCTGCGTTCGATTTGTACGGTGGCCGCTCAGGATCGGAGAAGGCTGGGCATTTTGAAAACGGGCGTGCAGTTATTGGGCGGTTTTTCGATGCAAGGCCCGACCCAAGAATCGCAACTCGTCACCGAGTTGAAGAAACAGTACGACGTGGTGGAAGTGGATCCATCGAGGCCAATCAAGGAACGGTTCGATGTGGTGCTGGCCGTGCAACCGTCGTCGCTGACGCCGGACGAAATGGAGAATTTCGTCGCCATGGTAAAAAGCGGGCAGCCGACGGCGATTTTCGAAGACCCGTTCCCCGTGACGCAACCAGATGTGGTGGGAACGTCGCAACCGAATCGTCCCGAGGGCGGCCCGATGGCGATGTTCGGCGGCGGCGGGCCACCGAAGCCGAAGGGCGATATTTCCAAGTTGTGGAAATTGCTCGGCGTCGAAATGTACGGCGACGAGATCATTTGGCAGGATTTCAATCCCGAGCCGAAGCTGGGCGACGTGTTCCGCGAGTGGGTTTTTATCGACGACTCGCTAGCGTCGGAGGACGGCACGTTCCAGCCGTTCGCGGCGGATGATCCAATTTCGGCCGGTATGCGGCAGTTGTTGTTCTTCTGGTCGGGGTCGTTCCGGCCGGCGAATAACACGAAGCTCGATTTCAAAAAGTTGGCGGTCACCGGTCGCAACACGGGTACCGTAAGCTACCAGGATACGGAAATGGCGTTGCGGTCGCGCAACATGATGGCCATACGACGCAATACGACCCATGAGCCCTATATCGTGGCAGCTCGCATTCGGGGCCGGGTATCGGCCGACGAAGGTTTGTATCTGAAGGATGTAACCACAGACGGCAAAGACGCGGCGAAAGCCGAGGATGCCAAAAGCGGCGACACGAAGGCAGACGGCACGCCCGACGACAAAGCGGCCGAAGACGATGCACTGGCGGGCAAAGAGCCCGAGAAGACCGAGATCGATGTGGTGCTCGTGGCCGATATCGACTGGATCGCCCCGGATATCTTCCGCGTGCGCGAAATGGGCGATAACGCCGATTGGGTCACCGATTTCAAATTCCAAAACGTGCCGTTCGTGCTCAACATTCTCGACGTGTTGGCCGGCGACGATCGCTACGTGGATCTTCGCAAGCGCACACGGGCGCACCGCATTCTGACGAAAGTGGACGAGGCGACCGAGGAGTATCGCAAGAAGTCGCTCGATGACCAGACAAAGTTCATGGCGGATGCTCGTGAGCAAATTCAAGCGGCCGAACGCGATTTCAACACCAAGCTGGCCGAGTTCGAGAGCCAGAAAGATGTCGATCCGCGCGTGCTGATGCAGCGGTTGGCCCAAGAGCGGATCAAGCTCGAGCGGAAGCGCGACGTGCAGATCAGCAGTATGGAGAAAGAGCGAAACAAAAAGGTGAAGCAAAGCGAACGCGAGCTTGCCGGCAAGATTCGCGGCGTGCAGGACCGTTACAAGTTGCTGGCCGTGCTGTTGCCGCCCATTTTGCCGATTCTGTTGGCGTTCTTCGTGTTCTTCCATCGCCGGAAGGCGGAGACCGAGGGCGTGGATACGCGCAGGTTGCGGTACGGCCGACCGCAGCAGGAAGTGGACGCGGGGCAGCCCGCGGCCGCGGCGCAATAATTACTTCCTTCGATAGTGAATTGATATTCAACAAGCCAAGCAGGAATGCTTGCGATTAAGCATTGTTGGTGGATAAGCCATGAGTGAGAACGCTAAAACGATTTGCTTTGTGTTGGTTGGCCTGGCGGCGATTACGATCGGGTTCATCTCCCGACCTTCGCCCGCGGAACTCGATGAACGAACGTTGGTCGGCACGACGCTGGCGAGCAAATTCGATTCGGTCGACCAGGCCAAACGCATGAAGATCGTGCGCGTGGACGAAGATACGGCCACGCGGCGCGAGTTCGAAGTTGCCGAGGACGGCGGCCTGTGGACGATTCCCTCGAAGGACGGCTACCCGGCCGATGCGGCGGCACAGATGGCCGAGGCCGCCACATCGCTTATGGATCGCGAAATTCTCGAAGTGGCAAGCAAAAGCGCGGCCGATCACGAAGCGTACGGCGTAATCGACCCAACCTCGCCCAAACTCGAACCAGGGCAGAAGGGCGTCGGCACGCGGGTAACGATGTATGACGAGAAGCAAGAGCCACTCGTGGATTTGATCGTGGGCAAAGCGGTGAAAGACGCCGACGGCCAGCGATATGTTCGCGAGGTGGGGCGCGACATCGTGTATGTGATCGAAATCGATCGCTCGAAACTTTCGACGAGCTTTGAGGATTGGATCGAGAAGGACCTGCTCAAGCTGAACGCGTGGGATTTGGCACGCGTCGATATCAAGGATTACTCGGCGGCGCTGGTCTCGCCAGATGGCCGCTCGATTGCGATTGAGCGCGACGATCGGGCTGAAATGGTTTTTGACTACAACGATTCCGACGCGAAGTGGACGCCCGTGGCGCTGAAGACATTCGACGCCACGAAGGGCCAGGATGGCGAGTATGTCGAGTTCAAGCTGGAAGAAAGCGAAGAACTCGATACGGAAACGTTGAACGCGCTCAAAACGGCCCTCGATGACTTGCAGATCGTGGATGTGGTGCGTAAACCGGCCGGGCTTAGCGAGGATTTGAAAGCAGGCGATGAACTCGTGAAGAACGAAAAGGCGTTCGTAGACTTGGCATCAAAAGGTTTTACGCCGATCGGCTCGGGACAAGGCGGTCCACAAGAAATCATTTCCAGCGATGGCGAAGTAATCGCCACGATGAAAGACGGGGCCGAGTACGTGCTCCGATTCGGCAACCTGGCCAATATCGGTGGCGGTGAACAAGGGGAAGAAGCCGTGGCTGCCGTAGTGCCGGGCGCGCCTGGCGATGCGGCAAAGAAAGCCACCGCGAACGACGTGCATCGCTATTTATTCGTGATGGCTCGCATGAACAAAGATGCGGTGAAACGGCCCGAGTTGAAGCCGTTGCCGGAATTGCCGGAGGATGCCGCGGCACCGGCGGTGAATGAGAACACAGAAGCGGCTGCCGAGCCCGCAGAAGGGGCAGAACCTGTCGCGGAAGGCGCGAAGACGGAAGAAGGGGAGGCGGCAACTCCACCGGCTGAAGGTACTGAGGTCGATGCTGACGCTGCCAAGACGGAAGACTCCGCACCGGATACCGCGAAGGCGGACGAGCCAGCGGAAGATGGTACGCAACCCGCGGAACAACCGGAGTCGCCACCCGCTGAAGGTGCCAAAGCAGATGAGCCCCCGGCCGCCGCGCCGGCGGAGAAGGATCAGGAAATCGAAAAAATCATGGCCGAACGCAAGAAGATCGAGCAGGAAAATCAGCGACTCATGGACGAGTACCAAGCGACGCTGAAAAAGGGCGAGGAGGCCGTGAAGGAGTTGAACCTGCGATTTGGCGATTGGTACTTCGTGGTCGATGATGATGTGTTCCAAAAGATTCGCCTGGGTCGTAATGACATTGTGAAGAAGAAAGACGCACCCGCGGTGGAAGGGGCTGTGCCCGGAGCCGGGGCCGTGAACCCGTTCCCCGGCGGCTTTCCCGCTGGTTTGCCGGTAGTGCCAGGGGCGACGCAGTAGTGGGTCGCGTTCTGATGAGGATGCTTGGATGTCTTTTAACCACGGAGGCACGGAGATCAGATAAGAGGTTTTGAATCACAAAGGCACGAAGACACCAAGATTATTTTAAAGGAACCCATTTCAAGATTGTGAAACGAGTTTGGTTCAAAATATCGCAACATAGTTTGTAGAACTTCGTGTCTTGGTGCCTTCGTGGTTAATAAAACTCTTCTAAATCTTCTCCGTGTCCTTCGTGCCTCTGTGGTCAATAAGAACCCATCATTAAATTCGCGTGTCAATCCACTAACGCATCATTGTGTCTATGGTTAGGCCTCCGCAGGGTGCCCCATCTCTCTCAGGGCATCGAGCGTGTAGATGCCCGTGTCGTGGCCGTCGCTAAAGTCGATGGCGTAGGCGTAGTTTCCGACTGGCTTCATGGCCGCGATGCGCAAGGGGCGAATTTCGGCTTCGGTGATGATTGGCAGCAGGTCGGTCGATTCGGGGGGAGCGTTTCGTTTTTCGCGGCACGTGGCACAGGGGCATTGGTCTCGCAATTCGCGTACCGGGTAGTCGCGGGTCGTGCCGTCGCTCCACGAAATACGCAGCACTTCGGGAGAGGCCAGTTCTAATTTGGTGGGATGCACAGGCATGTTCGAGCCAGGTTGAAATGGGGAAATCGTTACGTGGGGGAGCGGCTAGCAACGTGGCGTTCGTCTACAAACCGCCGGCCTTTGGCTTCAAAACGGGGAAGCGACATGGCGGCCACGCATCGGACATCGATTTTGAGGCCAAGACGCAGGTGCAGTTCACGCTCGATACGCAACGGTTGTTCGAGATGGTCTTCGACCTCGACGAACAGCTCATCGAGTGAACCGTTTTTGCGAGCCGTGACGCGGTACTCCACCACTTCGGGAAAGCTGCGGAGGATTTGTTCGATGGATGTGGGATAGATATTCATGCCGCGCACGATGACCATGTCGTCGGCACGGCCGAGGACGCCGCCATCGAGCAGCACGAAGCGGTTGTTGCCAGTCGTGTTCCATGTGGGGCGAACGATGTCGCCGGTTTGGTAACGAATGACGGGTGCGCCGAAGCGGCCGAGCGTGGTGAGCGTCAGGTGAGACAACTCACCGTCGGCGGCGGGCTTGCCGGTTTCCACGGAGGTGAACTCGGCGATGAATTCGGCCTCGTTGACGTGCAGCCCGCTACGATTAGCGTTGGCGAATCCCCAAGGGCCCACTTCCGTGGCCCCGCTGTGGTCGAAGACACGCGCGTTCCATGCGGATTCGATTCGTTCGCGAGTGGCTAGCAGGCTACCACCCGGTTCGCCGGCAACGATGATTCGCTTGACCGCGGATTTGCCCAGATCTAGGTGGTGTTCTTTAGCGATTTCGGCGAGGCGTAGCGCGTAGGTTGGTGTACACAATAGCGTGGTGGCAGACGAGTGCCTGACGAGTTCGATTCGCGCGAGGCTATTGAGGCCGCCGCCGGGGATGGCCAGCGTGCCGCGAGTGATGAGAGCATCGAACGCACTCCAAAAGCCGATGAAGGGGCCGAAGGAGAATGCAAGAAACGCGCGGTCGTTCGCGGTTACCTCGGCCGCGTCGAGCACGTATTGCCAGCAATCGATCCACCACTGCCAGTCGTTGGCCGTATCAAGCACGACGAGCGGCTTGCCGCGTGTACCGGATGTTTGGTGGAACCGCACGTAGCGATCGAGCGGGTAAGTGCGATTGAGTGCAAAGGGGGTGCTCGTGGACGCGGGTTGAATTTCCTCTTTGGTAGTGAGCGGCAGTTCGGTCAGTTGTTCGAGGCTTTCGAGTTTTGTTGGATAGCCGGCGAGTTTGTGCTTATAGAAATCGTTGTGCCGCGCAACCTCGTCGAGCAGTCGATTGAGTTTTTCCAGTTGGAGAATTCGAAGCGCAGGCCGATCGAGCGAAGTGAGGCGTTTTCGTTCGTCGGCGGAGAAGTGGGACATGATATTCCATTATTTGCCGTTCGGGGTGGGCGTGCCAATGCAGAAAAGCGTGTTCTCGCTTCGCAAGTAGAGGCGGTTGTTGGATACGGCGGGAGTTGCATGGAACGGTTCATCGAGTTCGTTGCGAGCAATCAATTCGAAGTTTGGCGAGGCGGCCAACACGATGACTTCGCCTTGGCGGGAGACACCGAATATGCGATTGCCGATTCGTATGGGGGAGCCGCTGAAATCGCCGCCGACGCGCTCCCGCCAGTGTTGTTTGCCGGTCGCGAGATCGTGACAGGAAACCACGCCGCGATCGTGCCAGAGGAAGAGCAAATTCCCGGCAACGACCGGTGTGGGGACGTTGGGGATATTTTTTTCCAAGCGGTAAACTTCTTTGGGAGGGTGCGTGGAATTGCCGGGGTGGGCGGCAATCATCAGTTTTCCATTGCCGCCTTGTCCGCAGGCAACGAAGATGAGCCCCTCGGCAATGATCGGCGAGCTTACGGTGCGCAGAGGAAGCTCTTCTTTAAGCCCTTGCCAAACGACTTTGCCGGATGCCGGCTCGATGGCCGTGAGCCCGGAGGTGGTGCTCAGCGCGAGCAGCAGCTTGTTACCGGTTGCGGATTCGAGCAAGCAGGGCGAAGCGAAGGGCGTAACGCCGGTGGGGCGGGAAATTTTCCAACGGACGTCGCCTGTTGCCGAGTCCACGGCAACGATTTCACTTCGATTGTTCATTTCGTTGTCGTTGACGACGATCACCAAGTCGTCGACGACGATGGGCGATTTGCCGAACCCGTGTTCTTCTTCGAAAGCGCCGATGTCTTTTTGCCAAACAGGTTCGCCGTCGTGGCTCCATGCGGCAAGTTGAATGCGACCATCGGCAAGCCACATGCCGTACAGGCGGTTCTTATCGACGGCCGGCGTGCTTGAGGCATGGCTATTAAGGGCGTTCATGCTGTAGGTACTCGCCTCGGCAAGCCGTTCCCAGAGCGGGGTGCCGGTGGCTGTATCGAACGCTTGGATGATTTGCTCGCCCGTGTCGTTATCGGCCGAGGTGACGAAGATTCGGTCGCCCCAAATGACGGGGCTGCTGTGGCCGATGCCTGGGAGAGGTTGCTTCCACAGGATATTTTCGGGTTTCCATACGCTGGGGATGCCAGTGGCATCGCTTTGCCCGGCTCCGTTGGGGCCACGAAAGCGGTCCCAATTTTCGGCCACACAATCATTCGTGCAGAGAAACGCAAGCAGGGCGGATATCAAAAGGTAGGAGCGGTGCAAGTTCATCGTTCGATTCGATATTGTTCGATTTTTCGGTAAAGCGTGGCGCGGCCTATGCCGAGGAGTTTTGCTGCTTCGGGAACATTGTCGCCTGTGCGGTTCAAGGCTTCAGTGATGAGCCGCCGTTCCCATTCATCGATGCGCAGAGATTCGAGTTCAGAGCTTCCGGCATCGCGTAGGGCGAGATCGTGGGGACGAATCGCGTCGTCGTCGGCCAACACGGCGGCGCTATCGAGCACGTTTCGTAATTGGCGAACATTGCCAGGCCAGCGATAGGTGAGCAGCATGTTGCGGGCTGCATCGGTCATCGTAAGGTTTGGTCGGCCGTGTAATCGGCGGAAGTGATCGAGGAAGAAATCGATGAGTTGGCCGATGTCGTCGCTACGGTCGCGTAGAGGCGGGAGATGCAGTTCAAAGACGCTAAGTCGGTAGTATAAGTCTTCGCGAAAGCGTTTTTCGCGTACGTAGGTTTGCAGATTTTGGTTCGTGGCCGCGATGACGCGCACGTCGACGCTGGTTTCCTCGGTCGCACCCACGGCGAGGAAGGGGTGGCCTTCGAGAATGCGGAGTAGTTTCGCCTGGCCTTCGAGCGTCATTTCGCCGACTTCATCGAGGAAGAGGGTTCCCAGGTCGGCTTGCTGGAAATAACCGATGTGGTCGCGATCGGCACCAGTGAATGAGCCGGCTTTGTGGCCGAAGAGCTGGCTCTCCATGAGGTCGTGAGGAATGGCGGCGCAGTTGACCGAAACCAAGGGGCGATCGGCGCGGGGGCTTGCACGATGAATGGCGCGGGCGACGAGCTCTTTGCCAGAGCCGCTTTCGCCACGGATGAGGACACATCCGGACGCTTTTGCAACGCGAGCGATGCGAGACTTGAGGTCACGCATCGGTTGGCAATCGCCGATCAGCTCGTCGTAGCCGGGAGATTTTTCGACCAGGCGTTGGTAGTCGCTTTGCAGAGAAAGTTGCTCGCGAGCGCGCACCAGCGCGATGGCGACGATATTGGCCACGGAGATGATGAAATCGAAGTCGGACTGGCGGAAGCGGCCGTTTTCCAAATAAACGTGAATGGCCCCCACCGTGGTGCGCTCCCCCTCGACGGTGCGACGCACCAGCGGCGCGCAAACGGCGTCGGCGAAGTGGCCGATGTCTTGCGGGCTTGCCGTGGATGCCTGGTTGGCGACCCACACGGCGTGGCCTTGCCGGGAGACGAGTTCGGTGAGCGATTGATTGAGCGTCACACGGTTGGCAGCGCTCGCGGGCATGACGAGCTTTGGTTGCAAGCCTCCTTCATCATCGACCGATAGGAAGCCGACGATAGCCGCGTTGGTTCGCTTTTTCAGTAAGTCGAGCGCTACCTCGACGACACGATTCGGGTCGCCACTGCCCAGGAGTTTGATGCAGAGTTGATAGAGGAGCATCAGCTCTTTGACTTGCTCGGTGCTGGGGAGCCCGGCGAGGGCGTCTTCGTGAGATTCTTGGACGACGATCGGCATGTCTTGCACGATCGTTTGCATTTGTTGGGGGTCATCGCCTTTGGCGGTCGGCGGTTCCTCGGTTTCGTGGAACTCGAATTCGTGCGAGCCGACTCGGAGTGTGTTGCCATCGACGAGCATGGCTTCATCGATTTTTTGCCCGTTGACGAGCGTGCCGTTGCGGCTTTCAGAATCGCGGACGAACCAGCCGTCGGAAGTGCAGGTAAGCCGAGCGTGAATGCGAGAGCTTAGGGGGTCCTGTAGCGAGATATGGCAATCGGTGCCGCGGCCGATGAGTGTCTCGCGGCGAGGGTCGAGTGGAAAGTTCGTGCCGGCGCGGTTACCCGTGAGGATTGTAAGAAACGCGTACAGGCCGCGGTTGGTTACAGTCATACTCGAACGCCTGGACAACTGTCGCTAGAAGTGCCTGATTTCATGGTACACGACTCATGAATATCTTGAAACGGGGCAAATGGGGTAGGACAGGCGGTCGGGCGTGAGAGGACGAAGAGTTGCTTTGTTGAAAACATGCCGTAGGAGGCCTCTCCGAGGCCGATTACGTGTGCCACTTGAAAGCGGTATCGGCGTCGGAGACGCCTCCCACATCCGCATAAGGCATGTTTTCAACAAAGCAACAAAGTGAACTCGGATGAAGTGACTAACGCGAGAGGCGCTTTTCGAGTTCTTCCTCGTGATGGGCCATTTCTACAGTTGAAGATTCCTCTTGCTGTTGAGAGGCGTCACTGGAGAAGAAGTGGCCTGTTGACGGTTCTTCGAGGGAAGCAAGGTGATGGTGGATTTCGGATCGTTTAGGCTTCCAGACAGCGCCGGTGGCTGAATCGATGACGAGCCCCGGGACGCCACCAATGATGACATTGCCCAAGAGCCACGGGTTGAGGGTGGAGCCGATGGGGATTTGTGCGGTTTGGTATCCCGGGGCGGTGATGGTTGCCGTGTAACGAGCCGGCAGGAAGTAGCGGCCTTGCCGTTTGAGGTTTGCAGTGCTGGGCGTGTCGAACGATGCGACGGGTTTGCCGCGGTCGTCGTGAATCGTGACGTGCGCGTTAGCGGGGTAGGTTTCGAACGTGATGTCGGATCGTCGGCCACTGATGATCGAGGCGCAGCCGCCGCATGCGATGGTGACGATCGCGACGAAGGCCGTTCGACGAATGAGCGCGCGAGGAAGCATCGGGAGGAAACAGAAAAGTTGGCACGAGATGGCAGAGATGGCAAAGGGCAAAAGGTAACAGAGCCCCAGAATGGGCCAAGATCAATTAGGCAATTTGGCCAGTATGCCAGCATGTCCTTTGGTTCGGAAGTACGTGTTTTTGGCCGATTTCGCAGAGAAGTGTCGCGAAGGCTAGCAGCCGTCAACCTTGCAGAGAGCCCGTATTTTTACTAGACTCACGGTTTGCCCACGAAGCGTTTGCTGATGTGTCGTGGCTTACCACAACGGGGTGTAGCTCAGCCTGGTAGAGCGCTACGTTCGGGACGTAGAGGCCGCAAGTTCGAATCTTGTCACCCCGACTTGATGAGACAAGAAGCCCTTCGGCGAGCACGTCGAAGGGCTTTCTTATTGTGGGGACTAGGGTTGCGTCAACGAGCGAAAAGTTCAAACACACGATTTCGAGGATGCGACGCTTTTCGTCGCAATCGGCCGTAAGCCATTTCTCGCACAAAACTTGCGAAAGTTCAAACACTTTCGACGCAAGCTCCCCCATTTCGTCGCGGGAACGGTCCACCGCATCCAGTTGCAGCTTGATGGATGCGAGCCGATCCCGAATCTCGGTGCTCTTGCGGGCGTAGGTAGTCTGATCCACGTCGTCGGCAAGCCGCATGTTCAAGAGCCGGTCCTGCTGCTCGGCAAGTAGCGTCTGTTGCCGTTGAAGCTCGTGCCGCATGGCCTGAGTCTCGGACTGCCGGTCCTTGGTCTGAGAGCGAAGCACCGCCCGAAACCAGTCGCGGACCTCCTCGTCCTCGATTCGCATCTTCTCGAAGAGGGCAAGAATCTGTTTGTCGAAGTCGGCTTCGGGAATCCTCGTCCGGGGATGGCCTGGCTTGGTGTAGCGGGCGCAGCGGTAGTAGACGTAATCCTTTGGCCCCGCCTTGGTGAGCTTCGTTTTTACCTCACCCGTGATGGGATGGCCGCAGTGGCCACACGTAATCAACTCGCTCCCGTAGGTCGTCAAATGCGTTGAGTAGTTCTGATTGCCGAGAAGCGTTTGCACGCGGTCCCAGGTTGCCCGGTCAATCAGCGGCTCTTGCTTTCCGGGATACCACTGGCCCTTGTGCTCGATCTCGCCGATGTAGGCCCGGTCCCGAAGGATGTTGTGGATGGAGCTTCGCGGGAACTTGGGCGTTGTCTTTCGCCAGACGCGGTTTTCGGCATCCATCCGGTCGGTCACGCCGTCAAGCGTCATGTTCCCGTAGGCGTAAAGGTGGAAAATGCGGCGGACGTTTTCGGCCGGCACGGGATCGATTTCCACGATGCCGCGTCCGTCCTTTCGGACGTTCTTGTAGCCGTAGGGAGCCAGACCCACGAACCAGCCTTCGCGGACGCGGCGGGACAAGCCTTCCCGCACGTCTACCGATTGCTGCTCGGTGTAGAAGCTCGCCATGTTGGCCAAGGTCCGTCGCATCATGCGGCCGGCCGGATTGTTCTCCGTGGGCTGTGAGACGCAGATAAAGGGAACGTCGTACTCGGACTCAAGCCGCTCAATCTCTACGAAGTCAAAGAGATTCCGGGCGGCACGGTCCACCTTGTAGACCAGAAGGCCATCGAGTTCGATGCAGTGCTTCTTGATGTAAGCCACGAGTTCCCGGAAGGTCTTCCGTTCCTCGGCCTTGCTGGCCGTTTCGGCAATGCGGAAGAACTTCACGATCTGGCCTTCATGCACTTCGGCAAAGCGCTTCAGGGCGTCTTCCTGGATGTCGAGTGAGAAGCCTTCTCGTTCCTGTTCCCGGCTGCTGACGCGAGCAAGGGCTACGAACTGTTTCATGGGAAGGCGATGGGTTGATCGTCTACCGCAAACAGAAATGAAAAGAGCGAGAGAGCCGTGGTGCGGCATTCCTTGAAGAGATGAACTCTCTCTCGCTGACGTGAATGGAAAGCCGACTAGATGACGTGGGCCGACTTCCGCCGAGACTTCTTCGGCTCGGCGGTTTCGCCGTTTGTAGCCAGGCCGTTCTCGGGCTTCGCCTCCTCGCGATGGTCGCCGTTCTGCTGGTAGATCCAGGAGTGAGCCAGATCGGCCACCTTGGCGACCAAGGGGAGGTCATCCCGGCCGAAGGACGTGGTGGATTCCCAGCGTTCTTCCGCCTTGTAGATCCGAGTGATGGAGACGCTGTAGCGCGTTCCATGCTCCGTGTCATTCTTCCAAATTGCCGCCTTGATGCGACCGAGACGAATCTCGTGCAACGGGCGGCTGTTCTCGTTAGCAGCCATAAAGCACCTCTACTTTCATTGTTGAGTGAAAGACGCAAACCTTGTTCGCACCACGGTCTCTCACGCCGAATGCACCGCAATACACTCGGCGTAAGCGATCTGCGTATAAATCGCGTCAGAATCACCCGCTGTTTTGAAGAGGGCCAAACAGTGTTTCAGATATAAGCACAAATACGGACTTGTAGTCAAATCCCGGATACCGACGACCGCTGTCCTGAAGGCGTCACGCGCAATTCCGTAAGCGTTTCAAGTGATTGAAATAGGTCGCTCGACAACCGCCGCCGCGCCGGAAGAACTCGCGAACGCGAGCCTCTTCGGTTGGGAATGACTCATCGGACTTGAGCGTCAGAACTAACTGTCGGCGAAGCGATTCTGGAGAGAGCGGAATCACCGTCTGCCAACTCATTCCAGCGCGTTTAAGTTCAGCGGCCCGAACGTAGAGCCTGAGGGACGGCTCGTGGATTTGAGAAAGGTGCTGCTCGAACCAATCCAGAATCTCGGTGTCCCGAAACCATTCCTTGGCTCGTTCGTGGACGTCGACGGCTGTCGGCCGGAACACCAGAACATGGCCCCGGTCCTGCAAGGCCGCGACGTTGCGGTTGAGCGTCCGCCAGTCGTTGCAGACGATGATGGCCCGACTCCTGGTGCTAAACTCCCTGGGAATGCCTGCCTTCTCAAGCGTCCGGGAAGCCGAGTGCCAAGCCATTGTCTTCACATCTTCTGTTTGGCATAAGCACTTCAAGAGCCGGATGCCGTTTCGGTCGGAATAGAGCGAGTCCACGTCGTCGATCACCACAAACTCATCCCGTTGCCGGTAGAGCTTGGTGAAGATGCCGAACGCAGTCGCGTTCCCCTCGATCCAGCAGACATCTTCTCCAACCATTCGCCTGACAGTCCGGCTCTTCGCCAGGCCGGGCGGTCCCACGACAATCAAAAGGTTGATGTGCCCTTTGGCGAAAGCGGCGAGATACGCCTCGAACTCGGCGTAGGTTCTGAGAGTGATGGCTCCTTCCGGGAGATGAGTGACTGGTCGCTTCGGCATTGGCCCCTAGAAAATGACAATGATTTCAGGTCCAAGCGTAGCGCAGGTGAGGGGAGACCTACAAGCCTCTCATTTTTGCTTAGACCTTTAGACTGCTGCCGTATCCAGCGGATGGAAACGCGAGTTCATTCCGTGGCTTTGCCCCTCTGTGCTCCAGTCCAATGGAGGCCAATCCAGGCAGTCAAGGTGTAGACGATTGGACTGCCGAAATCTCGGCCGAATCGAGAAATCAGCCAGTGATTCCAGCCAGTTGAACGCGACATCCGCATTCACCTCTCGACGGACAAATCGCAGTCGTGTTAGGGGTAGTATGGGACATAATGTGCTTTATGTCCCGACCTTTGAGGCAACGTGCCAATCACAAACGGGTGTCATCTTGATCGATAAATTGCACTATTTTTGATCGATATTTTGCACTGGAGGCGGGTGAACGAAGGGAACAACGAACGCAGTCTGGTGGTGGCAGATGAAAACGCTGGAACAATAGCGGCTGTCAAGAACCTCGGTCACGAAACGGGGGAGGATGTCGGTCAAAAAGTGGCCGACCTCCTGGCCGGAATCTTTGCCGCCTCGGGGAGTCTCACTGGCCCCGTAACGCCGGCCACAGCCCTCGTTCCCTGGGTGGCCGACGTGCTGTTCTCGGAACATTCGTTTCGGGCCTACGGCCGCGATTTGGCCGATTTCGTGGAGCACATGGGGAGGCTCGGCGTTGATCCGCTACGAGTCACTGCCGATCACGTCCGGCTCTACAAGGGCGCGATACTCAAGGCCGGTCTCAAACCCACAACGGTCGCAAGACGCCTTTCGGTCCTTCGTGGGGTCTACCGCCAGTTTGCTGCAAAGGGGCTGGTTCCCTGGACGGTTGCCCAGGAATTGGAAGCCGTCAAAGCTCCGCCGGTGGCCAAGAACACGACACCGGCATTGACTCGTGAGCAAGCGGTGCTGCTGCTCCAGGCCATTCCCCGCGACACGCTTCAGGGAATCCGTGACTTGGCGCTACTCCAGACGTTCTTCATCACCGGCTGCCGGGTTTCGGCCTTGGTTGGGGCTTGCGTTGGCCACTTGGAATTTGACGGCGTGGAGCACTATCTCCACGTCACCGAGAAGCGGAACAGGAAGGCCCGGAAGATTCTCCTTGATGCAGCCCGGCCTGTGCTCCACTACATCCGCGCAGCCGGAATCGAAGCCGACCTGGAGGGGCCGCTCTTTCGTCCGCTGGCTCCCAACTGCGTTCGATTCGAGCGCCGTCCCATGAGTCGGAAGACGCCGTGGCGGCTCGTGAAACACTATTGCCGGGCGGCCGGCATCTCGCCGGATTGCCTCGGCGCACGCGGCATCGGCGTCCACTCGCTCCGAAAGACAGCCATCACCGACGCCATCCGAAACGGTGCCGGGATGCACGAAGTCCGGGAGTTTGCCGGCCACGCCGACATCCGCACGACGGAGCTTTACTACGTCCGCCGGGAGGAAGATGCCGAGCAGGCGGCAAGGCGGATTCAGATACGACCGGATCGCTGAAATCATCCGGTTGACGCGAGGAAAGGCATCCGGAAAAAAAGCCGCTCCGGGCTGTCGAGGACAGCCCGGAGCGCTGTTTGTGAGTGCCACACGGCGTTTGCCGTGCCTGCGGTTGAATGTGCTCCGATCGGGAGCGATGGCACCACCACCGCAGATATTCCTGTTCCCGTAGGGACTTTTTCATCTTTAGCAGTGGATTGCCTTTGCTCAAGACCGGTTTCGTCGGAAAGTTCGCAGGCAGCCGGGAGGGGTTTGCACAGCCAAGTCCGGTCAAGGCCGCCCGTTGATCGCCGAAAACCCTTGTCGCTGTCCAGCTTGTGGTTGATTCCGCTATCCCGGTCTGATAGACCTATGAGGCGGGAAAGGTCCAAGGAATACGCCGATGCGGTATCAGAAATCGCTCGAAATCGAGCAGCGGCTGGACAAGGTGTTGAAGCTCATTCGGCGCGGCCGGTTTTCGACACGGGGACTGGCCGAGGAAGTGGGCGTTTCGATCCCGACCATTTCCCGCTGTGTCCAGGCGCTCAGGGAGCGGGGGTACGAAATCCGCTCCGAATCGGGAGAAGGCGGGTGGCGCTACGTTTTGGTCTCACGGGCCGAGCGGGAGGCAGAGAGTACAACAAACCATAGGCGGGGCTGATCAATGGCGACACTTGAAAAACTGACGCGAGGAGTGGCTATCAGCCTTCAGCGTGCTCACCTGATGGTCAACTACGACCTGGATAAGCTGCTGGCTCTCGCAAAGGAGTCGGCATGAAGAAAAGCTCCAAGAAACCCGCAAAGCAGGGTCTTGTCCTGCATGGCAACGAGAACGCAGCGCTGCAAAGAGACTTCGACGAAGTGATGCGGCTGATTGACGCCGCGCGTGTCCGCGCCGTCGCGGCCATCAACACGACGATGATCGAGCTTTATTGGAGCATCGGTGAATTCATCCAACGGAAGATCACCGACGACGGTTGGGGTAAGGGGACCGTGGATGCTCTGGCCGAACAGATCCGTCGGAAATGGCCAAATGTTCGCGGCTATTCGGCCAGCAACCTCTGGCGAATGATGCAGTTTTCCGAGACGTATCGGGGCCGGCCAAATCTCGCACCGCTGGTGCGAGAACTTTCCTGGACGCACAACCTGCTCATCATGGCCCGGTGCAAGCGGGACGAAGAACGCGAGTTTTACCTGCGGATGTCCGCTCGCGAAAAATGGGGCAAACGCGAACTCGAACGGCAACTGAACGGGGCGTTGTTTGAGCGGGTGGCCCTCGCTCCACCGAAACTCGCACCGGCGGTGCGAGAAACTCACCCCGAGGCGGAATCCATCTTCAAGGACAGCTATCTCATCGAGTTCGTAGACCTGCCGTCCGGGCATTCCGAGGCCGACCTCGAACGCGCCCTGGTCGAGAAGCTCAAGCAGTTCCTGATCGAACTCGGCCGCGACTTCTGTTTCATTGGGAGCCAATACCTGGTCCAGGTCGGCGGCCGTGACTTCGTCATCGACCTGCTGTTCTTCAACCGGGCGCTCAACTGCCTCGTGGCATTTGAACTCAAGATCGAGGAGTTCCAACCCGAGCACCTGGGCAAGCTTGAATTCTATCTGGAAGCGCTCGACCGGGACGTGAAAAAGCCCCACGAGCAGCCGTCCATTGGTGTGCTGCTGTGTGCGACAAAGGACAGCGAAGTGGTCGAATACGCCCTGAGCCGGGCGGCCTCACCGGCTTTGGTCGCCGAATACCAGACTCGATTACCGGACAAGAAGCTGCTGCAAGCCAAACTGCACGAGTTCTACGAGTTGGCTCAAGAACAAACGGCACTTCCGGCTATAGAGGAGGAAACTCCAGAGCGGACCGGCAAGAAGCCCCGGAAGGTAAGGAAGAAAAAATGACTGCCCTTGCACCAGTTAACCTGCATTTCGAGGACTCCGGGGAGTGGCATAGCCTCCCGGAGTGGGCCGAGTATTTCATTAGCGTTGGCAAGCATCTCGCAGTCGCGGATAACGCCGAGAGCCGGATTGTGACTGCCATTGTCGTGCCGACACGGGCTTACTGCGCAGCGTTCGTCGGCCTGGGTATGGTCATCAGCGATGCGGCCGCGCGAGACCGAACCTCAGAGTCGGCCCATTTTGAAGCGCTCTTTGACCTGCCGCCCGGAACACCGGTCATCTATCGCGAAAAGCCAGGGAAGACATTGAAGGGTGTCCTGCGAGAGCCTGAGGAGATGTCAGGCAAGCTTTTTGTTCGCGTGCAGGTCCATTCCAAAGATGGCGGCAGCCTAACGTACTTTGTCGGCGAAGCACACGCCCTAAAAGTGCAACCCGCCCGGCACTCCGGCAAATTGCCCAAGAAACAGGGTAGTCAGAACGCGCGATTTGCAAACCAGTTTGTTGACGGTTTGCTCGGCGATGCCGACCCGGTTCAACTTGGATTGCGGTCAAAGCTCGTCTGCGCCATCGTGGGCAAGAAGAACGCTCTCGAACATGAAATCCGGCATACACCCCTCGCCCTGCATGCCAACAGCAGCCACCATGCCCAGGGCCAGTTGCAGGATGTGCTACGAGTGGACCGCTTCGTTACCGGCCAACAAGCCTATCGCTCTTCGCTCGTGCCTGTTGGATCGAACCAGCCAACCGGTGACGTGACCAGCCAGATCGAGATGGGAGTGGTGTTCGACGGCGCGGCGGGTTTCCTCAAATGGGGAACGATGTGGCCAGACCAGCACCAGATTATTATCCTCGATCGCACCGAACTCTATTTCGACGATGCAATCGCTGCCATCAATTCGCGGTTCTCGCAGAACCGCGCCGATGCTGAGCCTTCCCTGCCTGCCAGTGGCGCACCCCCTGGAGGTGAAGTCCTCGCTTTCCGGGAGGCGATCCCATGAATCCCGTTTCGATCGGCAGCGCAACGAGCGTTTATGAGACTGCTTCCAAATGCGAGATTACCCGCCATTGGGTGGATCACTCTGGACTTGCCGACGTGTCGCATTCGCTACGCGGGCTGATTCAGTCGCTTGACGCCGAAGCCGAACAAGAATTCTGGCAAAGGACGCTCGGCCCTGTCCGCCGCTTCGCGTTTACCCTTTGCTCGACACCTTTGCCGTTTGATCGCGCCGCTGCGGCAGTCGGAATAGATTGGGACAAATTGCAGAAGCAGGTACGCCTCTGCCAGCAACAGTATCCCGACTCGCACCCGGCTTTTACAAACCTGGTTCAGAATCTGCAACGGCTGAGTGCGGAAACAGTTTCGCCCTTCACTGCCGCACTGGAGGCGATTCACAGCGAAAGCGGCGGCTTATCGCTTGTTGTTCGCAACCCTCGCATGAATCAGGCGGTCGCTTCGTACTTTTCCAGAACCCCAAGTCTTCGGAAAGTAAAGGTTGTCAGCGCGAAACAGTTGCGTGGGGCGCACCTGTGCGACGTGCTTGCCGTCATAGGCCCTTGCGGCTGGTTCCCAGAATACTTGTTTTCCGCCCCTCGCGCAAAGCACATCCATGTAGTGTCGTTTCGCTGGATACGAGATCCGTGGAAACCGGGTCCCGTCTTTCTCAATGGCTCGGAAGCGCAGGATGACAACAGCCGTAAACACTGCGTCGGCGCTATGCCGAGAATCATCGGGCAGACGGCAGCCCCCAGCCAATCCGCGTCCGATCTCCAACCGCTGGACTTGCTCCCGCCTATCCCGGCCTTTTCCAAATTCGGCTTGTACAGGGCAGGCTGGCAGCATGGTGGCAGCGAAGAGTTAGTGCCAGCGAGAATTTGCCACTTGATAGGTGGCCGGGCCGTTTTCGTTGCTGCGGATGAGGGTTCAGCGTCACTCATCATTGATTCATCGGAAAAAGGGGAATCAGCAGTCAGGCGTGTGCCCGCAGACGAACTTGAGACGGAACTCTACCTCTTGCTCCGAACTTCCGGGGGCGGAGATTTCATTGCTCCGCTCGCCGACCTTATTCTCGGGGATTCAGCCTCGACGCGCCGCGTCCAGCAGGCAGAGTGGAAAGAGCGACTGCTTGCAGCGGCGAAGCAGCAATTCGGCCTGCTGAGCCGCCGGGAACTTTCCGCCCGCGTCGCAGGCAGTTTGAACTCGAAAGGGCTATCAGATTCTCGCCCGGCGAATGTCCACTACTGGATGTCGTCGAAGTGCATCCGGCCACGGAAGGAAGCGGACTTCAGCGCAATACTGTCATTCGCTGGACTCTCAAGCAGATTGCAGGAACTGTGGGAAGCGATGAGAGAGATCGACGGGGCGCACCGGCGGGCTGGCTTTGCCATCCGGCGGATGCTCCTGCATAAGATCGCCACTTCTTCGCTGGAACCGCTTGAGCGGGATGGCGAGATGGTATTTGACCTTGGCGAGCAAGGGGGCGGGACGATCTCGGCCTTCCAGATCACCAGTATGTCGAATGAGGAAATCGAAGTCCCCGCTGAAAATATCGGCGTGTTGCTGGATTTGGAGGAATAGCCGTGGCTCGTATGATTCCTCCAACGATTTCGGCTTCGTGCCCCAGTGCGGGCGAGCGTGAGATATTCACCCGCCTCAAGGAAGAAGCGGCAACCAAGAAATGGATCACCCTCCACTCGCTCGACATTGCACATCACTTGCGGCAAATCTCTGGCGAAGCTGATTTTGTCATCATCGTGCCGGCACTCGGCGTTCTTTTCCTCGAAGTAAAAGCGTGCCACTCCCTCAAGAGAGAGGATGGGCTGTGGTTCTACGGGCATGAAACCAAAGGCGACCCGCGCGGCCCCTTCAAGCAAGCCTCGGAGGCGATGCACAGCATCAGGCAGCAAGTCATTCAGAGTGCCCCGTCACTCTCGCGCGTCCCGTTCTGGTCCGCTGTCGCTTTCCCGTTCGTAGAGTTCAAGGTTGCATCTGACGAATGGCATCCGTGGCAAGTGATTGACTCGGTGAGATTCAAGCGGGAGCCGATAGCGGCATCGGTGAACAGCATTCTGCGAAACGCCAGAACGCATCTTTGCACGCAGCCTTCCGCCAGATGGTTTCGCGATGGCGAACGCTTGCCCGACATCCAGCAGTCCGCCGCGATTGCCAGAATCCTGCGGTCGAATTTCGAGTTCACTGAGAAGGCCCATGACCGCCGCTCCCGCAAGCAGGCGGAAATACTCCGCTACACCGGGGAGCAATTCGCGGCTCTCGACACGATGGAGGACAACCCCCGCGTGCTTTTCACCGGACCGGCGGGGACGGGCAAGACGGTTCTTGCCCTTGAAGCCGCACGCAGGGCTTCAAGCACAGGGAAAAGCGTCTTGTTCGTGTGCTTCAACCGCTTGCTTGGGAAATGGCTGTCCGAACAGCCGCTCGCACGCTCCGGCCAGATTACGGCCGGGACGCTCCACCAGTACATGGCGGGCATCGCGGGCATCAAGGTGCCGGAAGGCGCGGATGACTCGTTCTGGAAAGCCGGGTTGCCTGATGCTGCCATGTCCAAGCTCCTAGACGGGCACCGGGACACCGGGCGGATTGACTTGGTGATAGCGGATGAAGTGCAGGATTTGCTCCACCCTTCCTACCTCGACGTACTTGAATTGGTGCTCAAAGGTAGGCTTGCGAATGGTTCGTGGCGCATGTTCGGCGACTTCGAGCGGCAAATGCTCTACGGGCAGGATCGCGACCAAGCTGAGGAGTTGCTCCGCAAGCGGTGTGGCACGTTCGCCAAGGGGTCGCTCCGTATGAACTGCCGGAACACGCCCCGCGTTGCGACACTCTCGTACTTGCTAGGTCGCCTCACCCCCAACTACTCGCGCATCCTCCGGCCCGACGACCAAATCGAGCCCACCATCAGTTACTATGCGACGCCATCCCAGCAGCGCAAGGAACTCGTCAAAACACTCGAACGTCTCTTCAAGGAATCCTACAGCGGCAATGACATCGTTGTCCTCTCGTCCAAAGCCGGGGCGAGGTGTGCGGCGGCTGGTGTTACCGAGGAGCCGTGGCGCGGCCAACTTGCCCGTTTCGAGGCGGCTACAAGTAGCCAGATTCGCTATACCACCATTCAGAGCTTCAAGGGACTCGACTCCCCCGCCATCGTCGTCACTGACGTTGAACACATCGATGGCGACACGTTCTCGTCACTCTTCTATGTAGCGACAACACGGGCGTTGGAACGGCTCTACATCATCGTGCATGAGACTGCCAAACCCGGCATCATCCAGTCGTTACTTGGCAGCAAACAACAATGAGGGGGGAGTAAACCGTGCCACATATTGCAAATCGTGATTCTGTGCTGCGGGCACTCCGCGAGGAACTCGTCGGGCCGTGCCCGCTCGGACAGGAAATCGACTGCGCGCAGGCCATTCACTTGGAGGACGCCGAGACCGCGTACCGCCCGTACCGGCAACTTGGTTCCGGCGAGGAGATTCTCCAGCGGGACTCACCCACGAAACGCTATGGCGTCGGCGTTCTGTACCCGCGCCCGGCGGCAGGCGAAGTCGCACCGGAATTAGAAACACAACTGCCGCAGCAGGATGACAACTCCCTGCCTCCGCCACCGGAAAATGCCGGGGAAATTTTGGCAGCAACCGCCGTCCACGACTGCGAGACAATTGCCGCCCGCTCGGAGTATCGTCTGCCGGAGGCCGATTCGGATGATTTCGACCTCTCCTCCGCCAATACATACAAGCCCAGCAGCATGGCTGTCAGCTTGCTGGTCCGCTTGCCCGAAGGAACCGAACTGATTGCGGTAGCTACAGGCGGGCGGTATGCAGCCAGGCCGGTCACGCTTATAGGGCGCGAACGCGATTGGTGGCTGCGCTCCCCGGTCAGGCTGGAAAGCCGATTCCACCGGGCCGATTTCCCGACAACCAACGGCTACGTTAGTGCCCGCGATCCGGTGCGAGAGAACGTGAACAATCTCGACGTTCATCTCGAACTTTTCGCTCGGCCATACCTGTCGCGGCCAGACGAGTTCCTTATCACGGTTTGCCTCGTCAACCGGCAGCAAACGGACGAGCGAGCGGACTTGCAATCCCTTTTCCAGTGCCATATCGAGATCAAACTGTCGCCTGGATCAGGAGCCATCTTGCCTTATCCGACGGCTGATCCGCTCGATAGCGAAGAACGGTCCCAGGAATTACTGTACCGAGACAAACTCACGTTCGCTGTCGGCCACGGCTGCGCGGCTGATTGGACACGCCATTCCGCAACCCAGGCCAATAGTGTCTCTGCCGAATGCCTCCCTATTTTTGAGACGCCAAGCACGACGCCGGACATTCGCAGCATCAACGACCAACCGCTTGTCGCGTCCATGCGTCTGCTGTCCGGAATCGACCCGGTTTCCGACGGCACCGGGCAGCTAGAGGCCATTGTCAGCGAATATGAAGCGTGGATCGTGGTGCAACGAGAACGTATCCCCGGTCTAACCGCACGGCTGCGGGAAACCGCCGAAGTTCACATGGAGCAATGCGCCGAGGCAGCCCGGCGGATGCGCGACGGGTTGTCTCTGCTTGCAAACGACCCACAAGTCCGCCGCGCTTTCCAGCTTGCCAACCTCGCAATGGTCACACAGCAGGTGAGGTCGAGGCGCGAAGCCCGCACAGCATCGTTCGACCAAGTCACTTCTACCCTCCAGTTCACCGAGCCATATGAAGCGCTCGACTTGAACTCGGACAGAGCGAGGGGAAGCCATTGGAGGGCGTTCCAAATTGCGTTCATCCTCGCTTCCCTTCGGTCAACGGCCGACACTGCCGATGCCGACCGCGAACGTGTCGAGCTTATCTGGTTTCCCACCGGCGGCGGTAAGACTGAAGCGTATCTCGGATTGGCTGCGTTCAGCATCTTCCTACGCCGCCTGCGAAATCCAGCGGATACGGGCGTCCAATCGCTCATGCGTTACACGCTCCGTTTGCTGACTGCCCAGCAGTTCCAACGGGCTTCGCGGCTGATGTGTGCGATGGAGCATGTCAGGCGGCAAAACGTGGCAGAATTGGGCGAAGCCGATATCTCCATCGGCATCTGGCTTGGCGGAGCAACAACGCCCAATTCGCGGGAAGAAGCTCGCTCAATCCTCCGCAGTTTGCAAAACGGCGATGGAAGGGAGCAGAACAAGTTCATCCTGGATCGCTGTCCGTGGTGCGGGGCAGAGATGGGGCCGGTCAACCTCGCGGGACGTGGCCGAGGTCGGCGGGGTATCCCTCGCGTCATCGGTTACGAGCGCCAAAATGATACGGTCGTTTACCAGTGCCCCGACCGCCGCTGCGAATTTCATGCATCGCTACCGCTATATGTCATTGACGAGGACATCTATGGCAAGCGACCTGATCTCGTCATTGGCACAGTGGATAAGTTCGCCATGCTCGCCTGGAAGCCGCAGGCGCGGGCGTTGTTCGGCATTGCCGAGGACGGGACGAGAGCCTTCGGGGAACACTCCGCAGCGCCGCCAATGTCTACTTCGCTCAGATACATAACTCGATCTACCTGCCGCGCAGCGAAGATACAACCGTAGCGGAGGTGATTACTCTACTTGAGCAGCCGCCGATTAGCACATTCGTCGGCATTCTCACTAGTGCAGGGGCAACTCCGCAGCCCGCATATCTCAAGGCTCAGTTCCGCGAACTGGTCCACGGCTACACGGATCGCCAGCTTGAGCAGGCAATTGCCGCCGTGTGTGGCGGTAGCGGGGCACAACAACCACAACAAACAGCAGGAGACGATGCCGAGACAGGATTCCGTCGGCAGGAGTACGACACGCTGGTTGCCGCCGCCGATTTTGACCAACTCGTGCTAAGACCTGCCGACCTCAGGCAATATCGGCCGGATTTCTCACACTACTTCTCCCACGTTACGCTCGTCCACAAACTGCGGGAGACGCGGGCACTATCAGGCTTCACGCGAGTCTTTGCCGACACAGACCGCGACCTTGCCAGCTTACAGGGAATGCTCCGGCTCAATCCGCCAGCCGAGATGTGGCTACCCGCCTACATGGTTTTCGGCGAAGGGATATTCCTCACTCTCAACGAGCAGCTACTACGGCAATGGGAAGCTTTGCCTGGCATCCAAGACCGCGTGGCACCGCTTCTTGTGAAATACCTGGCGCTCAGGCAGGCACGCCATCTCCGCGACCGCCAGATCGGCCCCCGGTACGTTCTCCTGCACACGCTCGCACACTTGCTCATCAACCGCCTCACCTTTGAATGTGGCTACAGTTCGGCAGCACTCAGGGAGCGGTTGTACGTTTCGGAAAACCCCACCGCCCCGATGGCGGGCGTCCTGATTTACACGGCTGCCGGTGATGCCGAGGGGACGCTCGGCGGTCTGGTACGTATGGGCAAGCCAGGGCGGCTGGAGCCGCTCTTGGAACGCGCGCTGACAGGGGCGCAATGGTGTTCCGCCGACCCTGTTTGCATGGAGATGGGGCAGAGTGGAGGCCAGGGGCCGGATTCCTTGAACCTTGCTGCTTGCCATGCTTGCTGCCTTGTGCCAGAAACGGCCTGCGAGGAGTTCAACCGGCTTCTTGACCGTGGGCTTCTCATCGGCCCATTCGGCAACCCCACTATCGGATTCTTCAATCGAGCCACGGAGGGCTAAATGGTATTTCCAATCTTGTCATTCTTTACGGGAGGAGGTTTCTTCGACCTTGGTTTCAAACAAGCGGGGTTTGCGATCTGCTGGACCAACGAGAATTGCCCAGCGTTTGTCGAGGGCTACGAGTACGGCATGTCAGCGTGGCTTTCTTCCCAGAACAAAAAGCGATCAGCGAAAGCGGCCATCTCGAACACCAGCAGCATCTGCGACTTGACCGCGAGGAAAGTGCTCAAGGAGGCGTTCGATAGCCCCCGCCCCGATGTTTTCGGCGTCATTGGCGGTCCGCCTTGTCCGGACTTCAGCAACGGCGGCACCCACGCCGGAGGTAATGGCATCAATGGCAAGCTGACAACGACCTTCGTAGACATGATCTGCGGCATCAAGCCACCGTTTTTCGTCATCGAAAACGTGCCCGGCCTCTACCGCTTCCACAAGCACCGCGAGTTCCTGGACAAGAAGGTTTTCCAGTTGCAGGAAAACGGCTACGCCGTGGACTACAAGATTCTGAACGCGCTTGAGTTCGGCGTACCGCAGGACCGCGAGCGGCTTTTCGTGGTCGGCTTCAAGCGCACTCTCGCACAGAACGCCTTGGGGTGGAAACTGACGATGGACGAACGGGACTGGTTCCCGTGGCCTGAAAACAAAACCTTCAAGGGGGCCAAGTCGCTGCCCTGGCCGACAACCTCGCCATTCGGCAGGGAGCCGGGCAAGCCAGACGAAATCCCTATCGAACTCACGGTATTCCCGGCGCTTTTCGGCAACGGCGACCCGGAGGAGATTGCGAATGGCAGCGAATACTTCAACCCTTACTCCAGCAAGTTCAAGCAGGTGAAGGAAGGGGACGTGTCCCGCAAGTCATTCAAGAGGCTCCACCGTTACCGGTTTAGCCCGACTGCATGGTACGGCAACCAGGAAGTCCATCTGCACCCCTGGAAGCCCAGGCGATTGTCGGTACGTGAAGCGCTCAGGATTCAGTCTGTCCCTGACGAGTACATCCTGCCGGAAGCGATGTCGCTCTCAGCAAAGTTCAAGATGGTATGCAACGGCGTGCCATGCGTCATGGCGTTCCATCTCGCCAGATCTGTGCATCTGTTCCTGAAACGGGCTGTCACATGAGCCGGAAAAACCAGCGCCGTGTTACGCCTTTCCCGAATGTGGAACAGGTTGCGCAGGCGCTGTCTGGTGCCTACGGCGACCCATCGCATGGGAACAAAATGAACCCGCTGCGTGAATTGCTCTTCATCGTTTGCAGCTTGCAGACAAACGAGACCCTCTACCAATCAACCTACGCAAGCCTGATGTCGCGGTTCCCGACATTCCGCCAGCTTGCCGAGGCCAACGAAAGCGAGATTGCCGCCTCCATCGTCCGTGGCGGCCTTGCCCGCCAGAAAGCACGGACCATCCGTTCCATCCTGTCGCGACTGGAATCTGACTTCGGCTCCCCCACGCTATCGCCTCTGCACGCCATGAGCGATGCCGAGTGCCAAAGCTACCTTGAATCGCTCCCCGGTGTCGGGAGGAAAACGGCGCGGTGCGTTATGATGTACTCGCTCCGCCGACCTGTGTTCCCGGTGGATTCCAACTGCTGGCGCATCTGCCGCCGCCTGGGGTGGGTGCGCCCGACTCGCCCGGACAAGTCGTGTTCGCCACGTGACATGGACAGGGTTCAAGCCGGAGTCCCGCCGAGCCTGCGGCTCAGCTTGCATGTCAACCTTGTGTCCCACGGTAGAGTCTGCTGCCTGCCTTCGTTTCCAGCTTGTGATTTCTGCTGCATTCGCGAGTTTTGCAGAGCGGGCAAAGGGAAAGCAGGACTCTCCACAGAGACTCAAGAAAGGTGAATGTTTGCAGCCTCACGGGTTTTCGCCCAGAACCCGCTTCATCAGCGTGATTTCCGGCGTTTGCAAATCGGCCACCGCCCGGCAAAAAAGTTCTAACGGTGTCTTGTCGCCCCGACTTGTATTGTAATGTCAGATACCGTCGTCGGTTGCGAAAGCGACTGGCGACGGGATTTGAACTTTTCACGTGGCGGCCGGCGGAGTCAGCGTGGCTTATCCTAGGCGAGCCAAACTGCCATCAGCCCGGCGCGACTCTTGACACCATATTTGCGGAAGATTTCCTTCACATGGGTGTGAGTTGTGTGGAAGCTTTGGTCCAGTTCAGTCGCGATCTCTTTCTCCGTTTTGTCGGAAAGAAGTAATTGCAGCACCTCTCGTTGCATCAGCGTCAAAGGCTCCTGAGCCATCAGTAGGCCATGGCTGTAGAACATCTGTCGGTGGAACCAGTTCAACCCTCGTAGCGTGAAGCTAGCCAGCTCCGCGTCCATGTCGCTGAAACGAGTTGCCGTTTGGTGTCTGTTAAACACGAAATACGCTTCGGTCTCGGGATTGATTGGGCAAGCGACCCA
>CAZTWS010000020.1:0-48231 GCA_964618225.1 uncultured Planctomycetaceae bacterium | reverse complement strand
GCGCCGCTAACGCGGCGACTCTGGGCTGTGGAGTAGAACGCCTTCGGCGTAAAAAACACCGCGGTCGTTCGTTTCGAACCGCCGAAGTTATTTCTCCTGGGCTCCTACGCGTCACAGAGGCATCGCTGAAGTTTCGTTCGAGAGAGCATCGGAAATGCCTGGGGGGGGATTTTGTCCACCGATTGTGCAGATCGGTGCAAATGGATTTTTGGATTCTGAACGAAACCGGCGTCGGAGGCGCTTCCCGCGTTAGTTGCTTACGCGGCGCACAGGGCCGGCGACGTAGCCGGGGTTTCGGCCTAACGCGAGCGCCGTGGCTTGCCGGCTATCGCGGCCCGGAACGACGACCCATAGTGGCGGACCACCGTGCCCTGCCGTCGGGTAGAGGGTTACCTCCCAGAGCGATGTAACGCCGGCGGTGACCGCTTGCAGGCCGAGTTGCATCGTGGCGATTTCGCGATTGACCTGCTGGTCGCGACGCCGAGCAGCGGCCAGCGAGCGCAGCAGGAAGGCTCGATCTTCTTGGGCCGTGTAATCGTTTTTCTGATGAGCTTCTTTCCACTCGGCCCAACGAGGCTTTAGCAAGTTCAGGTCGGCATCGGAAAACAGACTGAAGGGGATGGCGTATTCATCGCCATTTTCTGTTTCGAGAACGACCCCTTCCATGTGAAGCGTGCGTGGTTCGCCGCGTTGGCGAACGAGCCAGGCCTCGAGCGATTGCCGATCGTTACGGCGAAGGTTTTCGGCAAGTGCCACGGCCTGTGGAATGATCTTTTGATAAAACTCGGGCAGATTGTCGAACAGCCGATCGTTTACATAAATACGGCTGCGACGACGCTGAAGCGTAACATCGCGGGAGGTGTACTCGACGATCTTCCCGGTGATTTGCGTGCCGTCGCGAAGCGTCCAGGTTTGTAGCTTGGTATCGCCTTGGCGAAGCTGATCGCTTGCCTCGTTGGATTTCAGATACTCGCGGTCGGCGTCGGAAAGTTTCTCGATAGGTACGGCAACCAATTCATGGTCGGCTCGTTGCAATACGACGGTGCGATCGTTCGCGGCAACGAGTTCGGCATCCAGCGTGTATTGGCCTGTGGAGTCGGTCCACACACGGGCTTGCGACGTGGCTGCGATCGTGAAACTGGCCAAGCTGGCCAACACAAGCTGGCGTACGATCATCACGAGCTCCTTAGGGATGACTCAGAAGTAACTTCGGCAGAGGGGATTCACCACAGAGGCACAGAGGACACGGAGATTAGATAAGAGTTTTTGAACCACGAAGACACTAAGGCACAAAGGATTTGTAGGATGCGGGATAGTGGGTATAAGGAAGAGGTATCCTACTGAATGCTTTTGCTCTGCTTCTCGCATCCACCATCCTGAATCCTAAACCAGAGTAATTCTTCTTTGTGCCTTAGTGTCTTCGTGGTTCAAAATCACTCATCCAAATCCTCCGTGCTCTCTGTGTCTCGGTGGTTATTCTGAAAATCGGGAATTTATTATTGAGGCATTCCTAAGCATATTTCTTAGTGGGATATACGGGATGCTTCACTATCGCAAAAAGCAAAGCCCGAGCAGGGGGGTCGGGCCATTGGGTGACGAGCAAGGTCGCCTCCAATTATGTTTTTAGAACGTGGTCAACGGGTTCCAAAAGACGGGATGTCCCCAAGGACCGACGACAATGGGAGAAAGCGGTTGGGGGCGCAACTCGGGGCGGGGTGCATCCTTGCTTGGGCGGCGTTGATTGTTAGCCGGCCAATCTGAACGGTTTATAGGTTGGTTGCGTGCCTGCTGACGAGCGCCGCGAGTATTGCGGGCGACTTGAGATTGGGCCGCACGTCCTCGGTTGAAATTAGCTTGGGCTTGAAGCCGTTGCTCGCGAGTTTGATTCACCCAATTGATTTCCTGACGAATTTGCGAGGCCGTCATGTTCCAGACATCGGGACGAGAGCGGCCGAGCAGTTGCTCCGGATTGCGAGCGGTTGCAAAGAATTGCGAAAGCCAAATGCGGGCATCTTCGGCCTCGGGACTCATGAGGACCGCTAAGCGACTTTCCGTATCGTCGAGCAGAGTACGTAACTCCTCGGGCGAGCCGGTGTCTGCGACTTTTTTGACGCCGCCGCGAATCTCCTCCACTTGTTCTTCGTCGTAAAGCGTTTGCACCGAGAGCCATTCGTTGAACTGTCGCTGGACGCGACGCCAACGATCACTGGAAAGAATCTCTTGCCGAGCGCGTTCATCGGCTGGAGAGAATACCTGTTTTTTGGGTGCTTCGCTGTTGTTGGCCTGCCCGAATGCTGGCGCATGGAAAATCGCAGCGACTAACAACATGCCGAATAGCTGCCAATAAGTTTTTTGTTGTGTTCGAAGCATGATTGTGTGCCTGTACGTTACTCGCCTTCCGGAGCGCGATGAAATTCGATTTTGGTTGCAGGGACTGATTTATTATTCAAGTTGGCCTGTTCAACGGTCCAAACGCAGCGGTCGTCGTCTTCACGAGTTAAGATCGCGGTGCTCGATGCCGCTTGGCCATCGCCGGTCGTTTCGGACGTGGTAATGCGATAGCCGGTATCGGTAACGGTCCACACGGCTTCGCCACGGCCATCTTGCGAGTCGAAGATCCAGGACCGAATTTGCTTTTTGGCAGGATCCCAAGCGATTTGCTCAGTGGCGGTGACTTCCGCATTGTCGCCCAGCATGGCGAACTTGCGAATGATTTGGTTTCCGCCTTCGCTCGGGTAGGCCGAGACGAGAACGGTGGCGTTGCCGGCTTCGCCGACCCATTCGCCGAGTATCCAGGAAAGCGGCTTGAGGTGCTCGTTCAACTTGGGCGACTTGATGGCGAGCTCGCGCAGTGCATCGATTTTCCATTGATTGCCGGACTTCACCCACACAGCAGTAAAGTTTGCTTCCAGCGGAATGCCTTGCTCATCGCGCCCGAACGGTATCGTGCCATCTTCGATGGCAACGTTCGGCGCGATGAGCCGAATCGTGTTCTTGGGGCGCTTCTGAGATGAAGTGGCGGAACCGTACTTCTTACTTTGGGCCGTTACCTCGCTTACAAAAACCTGCGGCTTGTGCCGATTGCCTGCCGAGTCGATGTAATCGGCTCGATCTGTCCAGGCACGTGACAACGTTTCGGCATCGCCTCGGTGCAGGGCATCTGCATACGCTGCCGCGGCAGTGTGAACTTCGTTGAGCGCCGCATCGCTCGAGGGCTGTTGTGCCTCGCAAGGTGAAGGCCAAAGAGCACATAGAGTGCCCACGAATAAGAACCTGCGAATTGACCATTGCCACTGCATGGCGAGTTCCAGAAAAAGTGTTGATAGTTTAAAAGCTGAGGAGCTAATTAGAATTATGTCTCACTCGATTTCGAGTACACCCTAAATTGTATTAAAAACTGGTAAAACGCTCGATTCAACGCTAGGGCCGATGCCTGGTTTAGCTTTTCCCTACGTGCGACTGGCTTGATTGTGCCAGCCGACACGATCGGAATAAACGGAGCGAACTACAGTAAAAAATGGCGGTTTAACGTTTGGTTAAGAGAGCGTTATTCCTGCCTCTACCACGTTTGCTTCGTGCTGTTCGTGACGGCTTGCGATTGGGATGAATAACGTCTACGGCCGTTTGTAGACGGCCACTTCGTGGGCAAACTGAAGAAAACTACGCAAACAGCCTGAACCTCGGAGTTTATTGACACTTGTCAAAATGGCCGTTAGTCTAGAATTAGTATAGGGTTAGCGCTTTTCTGAGGGCCACGAGGGGACGCACAGCGGGGGATCGTGTGCGGCCTGCAATGCTTGGTTTAGCCTGCCGCGAATACATCTTTTGGATTCAACGACACTCGAGCGATTAAGTCATGGCAGATTTGGGCAAATTTCTTGTCGGGCGTGGCGTCATTGGGCCCGAGCAGTTGGACGAAGCAAAGGCCATTGCCAAGAAAACAAATGGCAAGGTCCACGAAATACTCGTGGGGCAAGGTTATGCTACCAGCGAGCAAGTGATGCAGGCGATGGCCGACATGGAGGGCTACGAGTTCTTCGACCTGCGCGACGTGCCCATTCCGCCATCGGTGGTGGAATTGGTGCCAGAATCGGTCGCGCGGGAAAACGCCGTGATTCCCCTGGCCGAAGAGGACGGTGCCCTCAAAGTGCTCGTCAGCGACCCGTTTGATTACGAAACCTTCGAGAAATTGCAATTCATTCTGAATCGCAAAGTGAATATCGCGCTGGCAACCAAGGAAAGCATTATCGAGGCCATCAATCGCAATTATGGCCAAATGGGCGACGAAAGCGCCGACTCGATGCTGCAGGAATTCACGGATACGGCCATCGACTTTACCGAAACCGAAGAAGGTGACGGCGGCGGTGGTGGCGGTGGCGAGGATGTGGATGAATCCAGCGCCCCGATCGTGCGGCTGGTTCAGCTTATGATTAGCGAAGCCGTGCAACTTCGGGCCTCTGATATCCACATCGAGCCGTTTGCGGAGGAAGTGCGTATCCGGTACCGCATCGACGGACGACTGGTGAAACGCGACAGCCCGCCGCGGCGTTTGCTGGGTGCCCTGCTCTCGCGCATCAAGATTTTGGCCAAAATGGATATCGCCGAGCGTCGGCGTTGCCAGGACGGGCGCATCAAAATTACGGCCGGCGGTAAGGAAATCGACCTTCGCGTAAGCATGCTGCCAACTAACCACGGTCAATCGTGCGTTATGCGGCTGCTGGATAAGGACAACATCAAGGTCGGTGTGCGACAACTTGGCCTTTCGGAGAAGGACTTCAAGAAGTTTAAAAACCTCATCCGCCGACCGAACGGAATTATGCTAGTGACCGGACCGACGGGGTCGGGCAAGACCACAACGCTTTACGCGGCGTTGAATGAGCTAAACCGGCCGGACCGGAAGATCATCACGGCCGAGGATCCGGTGGAATACTATCTGCCGGGCATCAACCAAGTGGAAGTGAAGCATGGCATCGGACTCGATTTTGCCCTCATTATCCGTGCCATGCTACGCCAAGCACCCAATGTGATTTTGGTGGGTGAAATGCGAGATTATGAGACGGCATCCATGGGTATCCAGGCATCTTTAACTGGACACTTGGTTTTCAGTACTCTACACACGAACGATGCGCCCGGTGCTGTGACGCGCATGATCGACATGGGAGTGCCCTCTTACCTCGTCGCGGGCAGCGTGATCGGCATCCTTGCGCAGCGCTTGGTACGCGTGGTTTGCCCAAAATGCAAGCAGCCGCACACCCCCCGAGAGACTGAGCTGCAGGCGGCGGGCATCACCCCCGAACAGGCGGCGTCGGCCAACTTCATGAAGGGCCGAGGATGCAATAATTGCGGCCAAAGCGGCTATCGAGGGCGACTCGGCATCTTCGAGATGATGCTCATGACCTCTAAGATTCGCGAGCTGTCGTTCCAAGGCGCAGCCACCCAGGAAATACGAAAAGAAGCCATAAAGGGAGGCATGTCAACACTTTACGACGATGGTATTCGTAAAGTCCTCGAAGGGACCACGACGCTGGACGAGGTATTCCGCGTGGCGAAAAAGGTGGAATAGTGGTTTGGCGGGCCCTGGCCAACAGAATGCAGCGAGTAGAATAGAAAATATGGCCGCAGCGGCGAGATTCGCTGATCCATCCGCGCCTCCATAGCGGCTTGCTCGATCGCCATACTTCCTTCCTCCTAAACGCTTTGTGGGGTGAAGTGGGGGTACGTAACTTGTCAATTGTTTAGGGAATTAATCACGTTTTCTTGAGTTTGCTATCAACGATACGAATAATCCACTGTTCGCCGCATTCCATTGACTTGTTCAAACTGCTGTTTGTCGCTGCGTAGACTCCTCTCTTCTCTACGAGCGACTCGCGGCAATGCGACGGACGAACGCCACGCAGGGTGGACCTTTCCGGGGCCGGTTCACTTGGCAGAGCGTTCAGAGAGGGAAGAGGTTTCCCAAGCAACAACCTAGTATCGGCAAACGCACGGGACAGAGCGGTTGCTGACGAGGCTGTTGGAAGCCGGCGACAAATGGCATTATTCCGTAGGCGGGTCGTTCGACCGCGTCGGATGGGACTGCGAGCGCCCGCGTGGGCGTCGGCTTTGTAATTAAGGGAATGGTTAGAGCATGGGAACGATTCTTATTGATAAGCTGCTCTCCGCGTGCATCAAGCAGGGCGGAAGCGATTTGCACATAACCGTTGGGCAGCCGCCGGTGCTTCGCCTCAGCGGCCGCATGCAGCGCCTCAAAACCAAGGTGCTCGAACCGGCCGATACGCAGGCGCTCATGAAGAGCATCACGCCGGACCGTTGCCAACAGGAATTCCAAGAAACGGGCAGCACCGACTTCGGCTTCTCGTTCGGCGACGCGGCTCGTTTTCGTGTGTCCATATTTCGGCAACGCGGCAACGTGGCGATGGTGCTGCGACAAATTCCGGTGAAGATGTGGACGATGGACGAGCTCAACGTGCCGCAGATCTTCAAAGGCCTGATTGCTCGTCCGCGTGGGCTGGTGATCGTGACGGGGCCGACCGGTTCCGGAAAGACGACCTCGCTGGCGGCCATGATCGACCATCTGAACGAAAACTACGACCACCACATCATCACGATCGAAGACCCGATCGAGTTTCAGCACGAGCACAAGCGTTCGACGATCAACCAGCGCGAAGTGGGTGTGGACGTGACGTCGTTCAAGGAAGCGTTGCGTCGCGCGTTGCGTCAGGATCCCGACTGCATCCTGGTGGGCGAAATGCGCGACCTGGAAACGATCGAAGCGGCAATCACGGCTGCTGAAACGGGCCACATCGTATTCGGCACGCTGCACACCTCGAGCGCGGCAGGCACGATCAACCGCATCATCGACGTGTTCCCAACGAACCAGCAGGAACAAATTCGCACGCAGTTGGCTTCGGCCATTATCGGCATCTTGTGCCAGCAGCTTATCCGCAAGGTGGGTGGTGGCCGCGTGGCTGCTTTCGAAACGCTTGTGGTAACGCCGGGCATCGCGAACCTGATTCGCGAGAACAAGATTTTCCGCATTACGTCGTCGATTCAAACGGGTGCCCGCCACGGCATGTGTTTGTTGGACGACTACATTTTCAACTTGTGGCGCGAAGGCAAGATCGAAAAGGAGAACGGTCTTGAAAAGTGCAATAACCCAGAAGAGCTGGCGCGACGGTTTGCCCAAGCCGAGCGCGGGGTCTTCGACGATGAGCCCCAAGAAGCAGGGCAGGATGCGTAATTGGGTCCGTTGTTCGTGGTCCGTTGTCCGTTGCATGCGGATTCGGATCGCTACGACGGGCTCGCACTAAAAACAACGGACGACTGACAACGGACAACTTTATCTGACCTCTAATCTCTGACCCCCAACCTCTTTTCCACACATGGCACATCGTCGTATCGGACAAGTCCTCGTCGACATGGGTTTCATTACCGACGAGCAGCAAGAGCTGCTGGTCGACGAGCAACGTGAGAATCCGGGTCAACTGCTCGGCAAAGTGGCCATCGATATGGGCCTCATCAGCGAGGAACAGTTGGCCCAAGGCTTGGCCGAGCAGTTGTCTCTGCAAAGCGTTTCCGTGGCCGATATCACGATCAAGAAAGACGTGATTGGCATGGTAACGACCGAGATGGCGCAGATGTATCGAGTCATTCCGATCGAGTTCGACGGCGATACGCTGAGCGTTGCCACATGCGATCCGCAGAACCTTAGCGTTCAGGACGAACTTCGTACGTTCCTTGGCTTCAACATTCGGGTTCTTGTTGCGACCGAATCGCAGATGACGGCGGCGCTCGAGCGTTACTACGGCGAGAGCACCGACAGCGTCGAGAGCATCGTGATGGCGATGGAGGACGACGCGGATTTAGCGAAGGCCGCGGCGGGCATTAGCGCCGACGGGCCGATCGACCTGAACGACGTGAAGGACCTTGCCGATAGCGCCCCGGTTCGCAAGCTGCTGAACATGGTGCTGCTCATGGCCATTAAAGAGCACGCCAGCGACTTGCACTTCGAGCCGTTCGAAGACGAGTTCAAAATCCGCATCAAGGCCGACGGCGTGTTGTACGAAATGGTGCCCCCACCGCGTCACTTGGCGTTTGCCATTACGACGCGCATCAAAGTGATGGCAAACCTCGACATTGCCGAACGGCGCTTGCCGCAAGACGGTCGTATCGAGCTCATGGTCGGCGGCCACCCGATCGACTTGCGCGTCAGCGTGCTGCCCACCATGTTCGGCGAAAGCGTGGTTATGCGAGTGCTCGACCGCTCGGTAACGTCGCTGAACCTGAACTCGACCGGCATGAACGAGGAAACGATCGCCCAGTTTCGCGATGCGATCGAGAAGCCGAACGGCATCGTGCTGGTGACGGGGCCCACGGGCTCGGGAAAAACCACCACGCTGTACTCGGCTCTCAACGAGCTCAACAGCATGGAAGACAAGCTGATTACGACCGAAGACCCGGTCGAGTACGACATGGAAGGCATCGTGCAGGTGCCGATCGACGCGGATATCGGCAATACATTCGGCCACTGTTTGCGAGCCATCTTACGGCAAGACCCCGACAAGATCCTGGTGGGTGAAATTCGCGATTTGGAAACCGCGGAAATTGCCGTGCAGGCTTCGCTCACCGGCCACCTCGTGTTCAGCACGCTGCACACGAACGATGCACCGAGCACGATCACGCGATTGAAAGACATGGGCGTGCCGACGTTCCTCATAACGGCCACGGTCGAAGCGATTCTCGCGCAGCGATTGGTGCGCCGCATTTGCATGCAATGCCGCGAGGAATACACGCCGCCACGCGAAGTGATCGAGGACCTGGAGCTTACTTCCGACCAGTTGCGCGGCAAGCGGTTCTTCCGCGGAGCAGGTTGCGAAGTTTGCAACAACACGGGCTACAAAGGCCGCGTCGGCTTGTTCGAGCTCATGATCATGAACAACGATTTGCGCGATAAGATCATGGCCAACGTGCAAACAGACGAACTGCGCGACGTGGCCATCAAGCACGGAATGGTGTCGCTGCGCAGTGCGGGAATCAAGTGCTGCTTCGAAGGCACCACAACGCCAGATGAAGTGGTGAGAGAGACAATTTTAGAGGCTTAAGGCATAAGTCGTAAGTCGTAAGCCTTCCCACTTACGACTTACACCTTACTACTTACGACTACTACCATGCCAACATTTCAATTCGAAGCGATGGATGCGACGGGTGCCGAGATCAAGGACGTGATCGAAGCCCCCACCGAAGAAGAAGCCCAAGCGACTATTCGCCAGATGGGTTACTTCGTCACCAAGATTACCGCCAAAAAGGCGCGTAAGAAGGCCGAAGCCACGGGCGGAAAGAAGAAGCGCGGTTTCGTATTCGGCGGCGTCAGCAGCCGCGACCTAACCACATTCACTCGCCAGCTCTCGATTCTTCAAGATGCTGGTCTGCCGATTCTGCGCAGCCTGCGAATTTTGTCCGCTCAGGCCAAAGCGGGGCGGCTCAAATACTCGCTCGAAGATACTTGCGAAGAAATCGAAGGCGGTTCCACGCTTTCCGAAGGCATGGCCAAGAGCCCCAAGTGCTTCAACCGGCTCTATGTGAACATGATCAAAGCGGGCGAGGCGGGCGGCGCGCTCGAGCTCATTCTGCAGCGCCTGGCCGACTTCCAAGAACGGGCCGAATCGCTCAAACGCAAAGTCAAAGGCGCGATGATCTATCCGGTCGTCGTCGTCACCGTGGCCGTCGCTATCTTGACGTTCATCATGATCAAGATCGTGCCCGAGTTTCGGAAAATCTTCATCGAATTCGACCTCGAGCTTCCGCCGATGACGGAAATGCTCGTGGCCATTTCCGAATGGTGCGTTACGTACTGGTATCTCATCCCCGGTATCCCCATCACGATCTGGCTTACGATCAAGCTCATCCGCAAGTTCCGGCACGGGCGCATCGGGTGGGATTCGTTCATCATCAAAATGCCCATCTTCGGCAACCTCATCGAAAAGAACATTCTGGCCCGCACCACGCGTACCCTCGGCACGCTGGTGGCCTCGGGCGTTCCGATTCTCGAAGCGCTGAACATTACTCGCGATACGGCCGGCAACGCGATCTTCGAGCGCATGTACATGAAAATCTCCGAGGCCATTCGCGAGGGCGAGGCCATTGCCAAGCCCATGAAGGAACACTCGGTACCAGGCTTCCATCCCATGGCGCTGTTCTTTTGGGCAGCGTTCATTCCGGGCGTGGGGGCCCTGCTCTACCTGCTCAAATACAAGCAACGCATCGTCGACGACATGGTGGTGAACATGGTCGACGTGGGCGAAGAGACGGGCGAACTCGATACGATGCTCTACAAGGTGGCCGACACGTACGATGAAGAAGTGGCCGTGCTCACCGATGGTTTAACGAAACTCATGGAACCGTTGCTCATTATCTTCCTGGGCGGCGCGGTCGGTTTTATCGTCATCGCGCTGTTCATTCCGCTGGTGAAACTGATTGAAGGACTCAGTAAGTAAAGGCTGTCAGCCTTTGGTTGTCGGCATAAGGAAAACAAGTTATGGATACCCGCATTCAAATGTCCGTTGTCCGTTGTCCGTTGTCCGTTGCGAAGCGGGCGACGTTAAATATCGAACGACGGACCACGGACCACGGACCACGGACCGCCTTCACGCTCGTCGAGTTGCTGGTGGTGATCACGATCATCGCGATTCTGACATCGCTTGTGGTGACGGCGGCCGCCGCGGCGCGGCGCGCTGCGCTACGCGCGCGGATTAATGCGGAGGTGAGCGAGGTCGCGACGGGTATGGAGGAATACAAGAACAAGACCACGGCCTACCCGCCGAATTGCCAAACATTCGTTGCCCACTCGGGCATACCTACAAGCATTAACGCGAATCAGGTTTATTCCGACCTCAAGCGGCACCTGAGCCAGGCGTTTCCATTGCATCGCGAGCCCGACGATCTGATTCGGCAACTCGCCGGTTTGGCACCGCTACAAAGTAATCGTGCACCACTACCAGGTGGTATTAACGCGGAAGAAGCACTTGTTTTCTGGTTGGGTGGGTTCAGCAACGATCCCAAGTATCCCATTTCAGGCGAAGGCGGTCCTTCATTTCGCGGCGCGGTCGATCCAGTCGAGAGCCGAAGTTTTGTTTTCCCCTTCGATGTAACCCGACTCGGCCCTCGTGCGAGTGATGGCACATTCAATACAACCGATGGAAGATTCGTGGAATATGATGTAACCATTCCCGGCCAAGGCAACCACACACGACGCATCAACTTCTGGACTTATCGCCCTGCACGGCTGACAACGCCATACGTTTACTTCGATACGTCGCGTTACGGGCCCGAGTCGTACGATCCGGCTGCCGTCAATGACGAGCCGCACGTGCATGCTCTCAAGCGATTGACTAACGGGCAGCTAACGTTTGCAACCCCAGACAAATTTCAAATCCTTCACTCCGGCATCGACGACGAATGGGGTGAAGAGTTTGAGCGCACCAGCTATTCCACGTTCCTTAATAATCAAAGCAACTTCCTCGCCTTCCCCGAGGGGCCGTTCACGGGGGATATGGCCGATACGATTGTGAATTTCACCACCGAGGCCACGCTTGAGGATTCGCAGCCGTGATTTACCGAGTCGAGAGTCGAGAGCGGAGAGTCGAGAGCCAGAAGCTTGGGGCAGTGAGCGGCGTTGCGCGCGGGCACCTGACATCTGGCATCCGACGTCTGGCATCTCGCTCCGGCGTCACGCTGGTGGAATTGCTGATCGTGATCACGATCATCACGATTCTGGCATCGCTCATTCTCGGCGTGGCGGCCGTGGCCGGCGAAACGGCTCGCAAGGCCCAAACCAAAACCACCGTGCAGCGCATCCACAAGCTGCTCATGGAGCATTACGACACGTATAAAACGCGGCGGGTGGCGGTACGGCAGCAGGTATTAGAGGACATCGAGACTCGGCTTCTTAACAAACAGATCACGCCTGCCATTGCGGGGCGAAGGAAGGCCGAGGCCCGACTCAACGCGCTGCGCGAGCTCATGATCATGGAAATTCCGGATCGTTGGAGCGACATCACGTTATCCCCGAATCCAAACCAAATCGGTTACCCCTACTTTCTTGATGTATCGAAGTCGGCAGTTAGACGCACCGATCTATCGGCTATGTACTTGCGACGCTATCAGCAACTCAAGCAGCAAAATAACAACTGGCCCACGGTTGAGAATCAGTCGGCCGAGTGTTTGTATCTGTTGATCACGCTTGCCACGGGCGACGGCGAAGCTCGGTCGCAGTTTGGCGAAAGCGCGATCGGCGATACGGACGGCGACGGCGCGTTCGAGTTCCTCGACGCCTGGGGGAATCCTATCGGTTTCCTGAGGGCTGCTCCGGGATTCGATTCGGTGATTCAAGTCGATGCGAATACGCTCGGAATGCCGCAAGCTAATAATCAAGTATGGATGACCGCAGCCAGCGGCGATCATGACCCGTTCGATTTGTACCGCGTGGATGCTGGTGGAATCCGTTTGATCCCGCTTGTGTTTTCAGCCGGAGGCGATGGGGAATATGGGTTGATCATGATGGACGAATACGTGCCGTTGCGTGGCATTCCTAACATTCAAGCGGCCGCAAACATTTCGAGCTGGCCGCAACGATTGCCGTATTTTCCGGTTTCCGACGAGAATGGGAACGACGTTTTTCTAGGAACTGCATTTGACCGCGGAGCGGCCACCGACAACATCCACAACCATCTGCTAGGACGAAGATAGCATGAAGGTCAAGAGTCAAGAGTCGAGAGTCGAGAGCCGGAAGCGTGGGATCGCGCTGCGCTCGTACTCTGGCTCTCCGCTCTCCGCCCTCCGCTCTCCGCTTTTCCCCCGCTCTGGCTCTAGACTCTTGACCCTTGACCCTCGACTGCCGCATCGCGGCATGACCCTCATCGAACTGCTCGTGGTCATCATTATCGTCACCACGATCGTCGCGGCGGCGATTCCGATCATGACGCCGGCCGACGATGCCCGCAGCCTTCGCGAAGCATCGCGAGCGCTCAACACGATCATCACGACCGCCCAAGCGCGGGCCGTGCAAGCCAACCGGCCGTACGGCATCGGCCTCAAGCGGCTATCGCAAGATACAGGCCGAGTAGAAGACCGCGCCGTGTGCGTGCAGGCGTTTTTTGTGGAACAGCAACCGGCGTTTTGTGGTTTTAGCGACACATCAATGGTACGGGTAACAAGAAACCCCGCGTCGAATGGTGGCTATGCCGTTCAGTTTCTTCGACGTGACCCGAGCGGTTATGTGTCTGATTTAACGCCGAATGTTATCCGCCGCGGCGATGTTATCGAAGTAAACGGCTTCTTGTTTGCATTGACCGATTCGGACGTAGATGCGCTCGGTTATTACCGGCAAGATAGCGGTGATCCTGATGGTGAGTTATGGGTTAAACCTTTAAATGACACCGGCAATCTTGCAAATCTCAATTTTGTCGATCGAGACCCGATTACGACGAGAACCATATTTTGGACTTTACCGGCACGCTACAAAATCCATCGCCAGCCTGTCACCACTTCGGATGAACCATTCCAAATGCCCGAAGGCACGGCGATCGATCTGCGTGCGTCGGGCGTGGGATACAACGACTACTTCTACTGGCCCACGATTCACGACAACGACGACCCCGTGATCGTCATGTTCAATCCGGAGGGGAAGGTTGCGAAGCTGCGCTACAACCAAAAGTATCAACCGAATCCTAACGTATTCGTGCAGGACATAATCTTCGACGCTCCCGTGGTCGACGACTTATTCCTGCTCGTCGGCAAGCGTGGAAACATTCCGGCACCGGATCATATGGCTGACCCGACGCTTACGGGCGGTTTCAGTTCACTTGATACAGAGGCCAAGCGTAGCCGTGTTCGTGACCCCATCAACTGGCTCAACGGCAGTAGTCGTTGGGTGCTCATCGGGTCGCAAACCGGCCGCGTGACGACGTTTGCCAATACATTTGTTGACCCTGAGGCCGTATTGAATACGTACGGATCGCCGCAAACTGAACAACTCCGAGCCCAGCAAATCATTGCCGCTCGGGAGCTTACCCGGTCCACCACGCGGGCGGGAGGAAGGTAGGGGTGAGGGGGGAGGAGTTAGGAGTGAGGGGCGAGAGACGAGAGTGGAGAGCCAGAAGGGCAGGGTTGGAAAAAACATGGGTGGCATGCCTTCGCCTTTTAGGCGTAGGCATGCTTACCCGCTAGCGCGTGAAAGCATGCCACCCAACAACAAACTATTTTGGTGCCCCAGCCACCCGCTAAAACCTTATTACCGCAACTTACAAACGGCCGGGCGGCCGCCAGGCCACGAACAATTACCCGCTTTTTACGAAGTAATACTGACAGCTTGACCAGGGGCACTGGTACGAGAAGGTTTGCAATGGTCGAAAGCCGAGAAACACGAATCGCCCGCCGCGGCATCACGCTCACCGAGGTTTTGATCTCGATGGGCATTTTGGCCGTGGGCCTGCTCGGCGTGGCCGCACTGTTCCCGGTGGGCTCGGCCTACATGATGAAAGCCGACGTGGCCGACAACGGCTCCGCCATCGGCCAAGCCGTAATGAGCGACATCATGACCCGCGGCGTGGTGAACCCGAAAGCGTGGTACTCTTTTGTTCCGTCCGCTGCTGGCAGCAGCCCGGCGCACGCAGTTATCAATGGTGTCGATAGCAAGTACCGGAATTCTAACTCCGCAATTCGTGCATCATACACGCGGCCATTCTCCGAGCATCTTGCGGCGTCGATTGCCAAGCCCGGGGCAAATAACGCATCGTTAAGCCGACTCGTTGGCAATGCATTCGTTATCGATCCGCTCTACATTGCTGCGGTAACTAAGGGCGGTGCCGATGTCAACAGCGTTGTCGGTATGGTGTTCCCCGCATCCGCCCACACGTCGCACCCGCGTGATGGCTGGAGCTATTATCGTGCCCCGCAGTGGGCATCGTGGCGAAGAGAGACGGCTGGAGAAAGAGTGTGGCCAGTGCGCAGGGTGACACTACAGGGAGTTGATGGGTGGCATCTCGGTTTGGATGCAGCCGCTAATATCACTCGGGCGACCGATGATTTGATTTCCGATCTTCCAACCCGCACAGACCGACCAGCACGCCAAAACTTTTACACGACTACGCTGGCCAATCAACTCATCCCGCTTACGCGGCAATCAACCGGTGATTATTCCTGGATCGCCACAGTCGTGCCTCAATCAAATGAAGCACGTAACGGACTCGCTACGAACCCCAGCGGCTTTTCCTACAATGTATCTGTTGTCGTATTCCACAAAAGATTACTGCCAAGAGAGAGCGCTACCGACGCATCGTTAATAGCTGGCGGCAATCCACAAGGGCAACGATACGTTACCCAAAACGAACGCATTGTTGAGGCCAGTGTTTTGACGACTGGCGACAATGGAGGTGAATTGCTGCTACGTGCAGTGGCGGAGCCGGATGACTTGCCTGCCAATCCCTACGAAGGCTTGCGGTCTGGAAACTGGATCATGCTTTGTGCCCCAAGTCCAAACTCGACACCTCAAGAGCCGAATCTATTTCTTAACTGGTATCAAGTGCTAACGATTGAGCGCGACGGGCTGCTTGCGAACCAGCGTCGAATAGTAGTGCGTGGCCCGAAGTGGCCATTTCAGCCAGTGAATGACCCTACCGATAACACCGTTCTTTCTAATAGCTTGTGTGTCGGAATTTTCCGAGGTGCCGTAGCCGTTCACACGAAAACGATGCGGCTCGAAGGAAGCGGCGACGGGATGGCACTTAAGGGTGGGAATGGTGTAGTAGTCTCCAAGGGTATCGGCGCGTACTAAACGTAAAGTAAAGCGAAACAAACTGCGGGCTAGGAACAAGAGAAGAATCAGTCGTGTGGCGGGCACCGCGCGGCGTAAGCCATCTCTTTAGGAGAGGCTGCCATGAACAGAGTTGAGTGTCGAGTGTTGAGAGTCGAGAGGCAACGAATGTTACGGAGCGAGGAACTAGCGAGGAGCGAGGAGCGAGGAGCGAGGAGTGAGAACCAATCCGCTCGTCAGCTCTCGCTGCGCGCCGATAGTTCCCTGTTCCCCGTTCCCCATTCCCCATTCCCCATTTCAGCCTCCTCGCCCCTCGCCCCTCGCTCCTCGCGTCAACGCCGCCCCGGTGTGCTGCTGCTCGTGGTGCTCAGCATGCTCGTGCTGTTCATGCTCGTCGGTACGGCGTTTTTGATGACGGCCGACCAATCGCGAGTGAGCTCAAAATCGAATGCCAAAAAAGACCGCCTCGGCAACGTCGCCACGCAGGACTTAACCCGCGCGCTGATGCAACTGCTGCGCGACACGGAGAACCCCTACGCGGCTACGTACACGCACAGCATCCTGCGCGACTTCTACGGCACCGATGGCTTCCGCGGACAGGTGCAAATCGTGCCTACGACGGCACCCTTTGTTCCTGGCAACTTACCTCAGGAAGTAACTCGTTACGCTGCTGCGACTCCGCCGCCGAATGAACTAGGCCCCACCCAAGGCCAATTTATCGACATCTACTTTAGTTCGGTGGTACCCAACCCTGGCGACACGATCGACATCCGCCACACGCCGAAGATCGATTTGAACGTGCTAGGGCAGCCGCAGGCCTATGTGCTGCCGCTCACGAAGGGTTACTTCAACGGCCAACTCTTAACGGTAACGAGCGGGCCGGCAGCGGGCCAAACGACTCGCATCCTCGATTACGAGCACCTGGGCTCCGCCACGAGTGGCACCGGGCCCAACCAGCGGCCACTCCACTTCTTCCGCATGCGAGTGATGGCCTTCGGCCGTGCCGATGGCAATAGCCTGACCATCGACCGCACCACGAACCACGCACCAGAGATTACCGACTTGGTGGGGGCCACGTTCTTGGTAAACGGCCGGCCGTTCAGCGGCACGGGCGTGGGATATAACCCGCTGGCGCAAGCGGGGCAGGCACGGTTGAGTGCTGTACAGCTTTTACCTGTTGGAAGTAGTTTCATCGGCGCAGAACTGGCGCTGCTGCCTAATGCACGCTATCTAAGTTTAGATCGTGTGGGCACTCTAAATCCGCTCGGACCACTTGTCGCTGTACCCGATCACTTTACGGTGGGCGGCGCTGTGGATTATCACAATCCAAGCGTTTCAACTCAGCCAGCATACAACTGGCTGAACGACCCGGCCCCCACAGCGAACCGCACGTTGTGGCCTTATCAATCTGCTGTCGGTGCCGGTGGAGCCAACGAAGGTTACGACGCGGCCGACTTCCAGAATATGTGGCTGGCGTTGCAAACGGTGACACCCCGGAACCAAGGGCGGGTTGTCCATGGCGATACTACAAGCCAACAAATATTGGACGCTAGCGATCCAACAGTACTTACAAATGCGGCCGCGTTCCTGCGTCTCGACCTGGAAGATGTGCCGCTTCCATCATTCCATCGGCCCGACTTGGTAAACTTTTGGTACCACCGGCTCGTGACGGTGTTAGTTCAGGCGGGATTGAACCAGGACGATGCTGTTCGTGCGGTGATTCAACCTTATACTTCCACGGGCATCGTCCGAACCGACATTAGTAGCTTCACGGCAGAACATGCCAGACTAATCGCCGAGATCAAACGCCGCATTATGATGCGGCCGATTCGCGAAGATCATCCTAACTTTGACGGTGGCAATCCACAGTCGATCCCACCGAATCTCGTGGGACTAAACAACCTGGTAAAGAACAACACCAACATCGCCATTCCCTATTGGGAAGCGGTTGGCCCGTGGGATGTGGATAACGACAACGACGGCGTGGCCGACAGTGTGTGGATCGACCTGGGCGACCCCGTGCTCGAAATGGAAGACGGCACGCGCTACAAAAAACTCTACGCCCCGCTCATCATCGATCTCGACTCGCGGCTCAACGTAAACGCCAACGGGTTGGTGGATCATATTGATCGAATTCCTGACGATGGCATCAGCGACCCCGCCGCGTTAGCTGCCGCTTTTCTCACGAATGGCAATTTCACGATCGCCAATTTAGCGGGCCAGTTGCGACCGGGCGTGCCGATGTCGTCGAACTACTTGCCGCAAGGTTTGGGTTATGGGCCGCCGGAAACCAGCCTGCGGCCGGTGTTCGCCCAACCATGGCGCGACGCCTCGGGCACACTCGACGACCACTCGAACCGCTCCGAGTCGGTTAATCTGCCAATAGACGACTACGCCGCGCTTTTGATTGGGCGGCAACGGCAGGATGGCACGGGCGTTTCCGGCCGATACGGTTTTGGACCCGCGACGCTTCAAGTCACCGATGCAGTGACTCCTGGCACGAACTATCGCCACCTCGAAAACGCGCCGTCGCCTCGCACTGGCGAGAACGCAGTGCCCGAGTTGGCCATGCAACTCAAGCTGTTCGACTATCCATGGACGATCATGGAGCGCAGCGCGTTCGGCACTCCGCCCGATTTGATGGGGCGCTACGCTTTGGGGCTCGATTTCTCAGGACAGCCCTACTACGAGGCTTTAAACGATACCAACGCATGGAACAACACGCTTCCACGGCCACTGCTGACAGATACGCCCTATGAGTTGAATCTCAGCGGCAAGCAACGTCGGCAAACGTCGTCGGCACAATTCGCCGACCAGGCAACGGCGTTCAATGCGAGCCTTGTACCGGGGCAAGATGACGATGCACCGTACTCACTTTCCGACTTAGAGCGCGTGCTGCGAGCGTGGGATGCCGACTCGGGGACGTTGCCGAGCCGGTTGTGGGACGTGGTGAACGCGTTCGATCCCATCAAGCTGATGCAGTACGACCCGCAGCGCGTAACGGGAATGGCCAACCAGGCGTTCGGTTCGTCGAATCAGCCCGAGCGGCTCGCTGCGGCGCAACAACTGGCCGGCATCAACCGTCGCCTGGTAACGACGGATAGCTTTACGCCGCCCGTGCCGAGCGTGAACGCGCCTGCCTATTTGCTGCAAGCGCCTGAGGGAATTACGGATCCTGCGCAACGCATGCTGTACCAGCAAGCAATTAACCGCCATCCGCCCAAGAGCGTTGCGGAAATGCTGGAGCTGCGCATCCGCCGCGAAATGGGCTGGCCGCCAACGGCGTTCGATGATTTCGATCCGAATGGCGATCACAATTTAGACACAATTCCCAACTCAACTGATCCTCAATACAACCAACCGAATGCAACCGCAGCCCAAGCGGCCCGAACAGCTCGCGCGGCCCAAATCAGCGCCATCACGCAGCAATTGCTTGCTCCCGAAGTCATTGCCGGCAAACGCATGGACCTGAACCGCCCCTTCGGCGATGGCCAGGATAATGACGGTAACGGAGTTGTCGATGACCCCATGGAAGCGGGCGACCCGTTCCTCGATGTGAACGGCAACGGTAAGTGGGATGATGATTCTATCGTGTCGGGTGGAGAACCGTTCATCAACATCGATGGCAGCGTCGATAACAGCGGCCGGCCAACCTATACGCATCCACAAGATCAACTGTGGGCAGGTTTGACAGCGGAAGCAATCGCGTTCGATTATACGAACGGGGCGCTGTTTCCGATTCACAAAGTTGTGTCTGACCTGCTCGGTATTCCAGCAAACCAGGCTGCCTATGTTTCCGCAAAGAATCTCGACTCCCAAGGTCGTCAGCTTTACGCACGGCATTTGTACTGCCTCATGCTGCTGCTCGTCGATGAGGGTTACATTGCACCGTGGGATGCGAACGATCCGCAGATTCGCGAATACTTGGATACTTCGATTGCCAACAGCTATGCCGCCAATTTATTGGCGGCGGTTGGCAACGATGCACAAGAAGCTCGCCGCATTCTTCTTCGCAAACTCACGTGCCAGGCGATAGCCCAATGGGCGATCAATGCCGTCGACACACGGGACGCCGATGCGATTATGACGCCGTTCGAATATGACGAGAATCCCTGGGACGGCTGGGGCGTCTATGGACGCGATGGCAATTTCATTCCGATCGATGGCGATCCGGCAACGGATGAAAACGGGATTGTTAACGATCCAAATCCAGCAAATAACATATCGCACGTGATTGATTGGGCTGCGATTCACAGCGATCCTCAAAAGCGAAAAGCAATCGGGACCGTTCCCGCACCGGCCAACGCACTCGGTCAAACGCGCGGCATCGTATGGGGTGCCGAGCGGCCCGAATTGCTAATTACCGAAACGTTGGCAGTTCACGATAAGCGTGTCGAAGACCTTGGCCCGGAGAGCTTAACGACCGATCCTCGCGACGAAACGCTCGATCAGCGGTTACGCCCAAAAGGCTCGCTATTCGTGGAGCTATACAACCCGTGGTCGCCGACCGGGCAGTACCCGGCCGAGGTGTACTCATTGTTCGACCAAAATGGTGCTCTAGTAGATCGCAATGGCAGCGGAGGGCCTGCCGATGCAAATGACATTATGGGTGTCGAACTTGGCCGGTTAAGCACGTTTGGCGCGAAGGACCTGGGGGCAGGTAACGGCAGTCGCCTTACGATGGATATGCATGCTAGCGATTCCTCGGTGCGGCGTTCGCCCGTTTGGCGGTTAGCGATTGTGGAAGAGCATCCCACAGTTCGCAGATTGCCAGACAACCACACCGAGCAGCCCGACCCGCTGGGCACAAACTTTCACGATGGCAATCCTGCTCCGCGCTATACGGCAGGCAATTCGTTCTTCGAGGCGGCCGACCCAGATCGTGCTTTTTCATTCTTCTCGCAAGGTTGGCCCACGTCCGCGTTTCCGCGTAACGTTCCGTATGTGGAGCGGTCGATTTACTTTACGTCCGATGGTGCGACTCGCTTCAATATCAACGATGAGCGATACCTTAGCACCGACCCCACCAGCGTGAACCAACGGTTGCGGCTTCCCGCGGAATATCAACCCGGCGGTAACCCGGGCAGTGCCAACTACTTCATCGCGCCCGATGCAAGCCACCCAGACGCAATGACGGGGAACGTTGGCGACGTTGCAATTGCACCGATCAAGCCAGGTCGCTTTGCAGTGGTCGGCACCGCCGGTGCGCAGTACGAAGGGAAGATGACGACATCCGGCATGGCCCCTAATGGTCAGCCGATGACCGTGCCTCGCTATGTCACTCCGCTTAGCCGCCTTTACTACGGTGCGGCGGATAACGAAATTCACGACGACTATCATCGCGATCAAATCGATAAAACGCCTCGTATCGAGCTATTCCCGAGCCCGAACCCTGAGGCGCAGCAAATTCTGGTGGCATCGAATGGCGGTACGCCGTTGTTCCCGAATACAAACGTGGCGAAACGAGATAATGAGGTCGTGCGATTGGCCACAGGGAATGTGTACCACAACATTTACGATGGAGACGGTAATCCCACCGACGCGAATTACGTTCCGACTCCAGATGCACACCTGATTCCGCCTTGCGTGGCGATTCCCGTTAAGGACATGAGCGTGTCGGAGCCGCTCGACTTGTATGCAAAAATCCGTGCCGATTTAGCTGGCCAGCCGTATCCGTACGGCACCGGCACACAGCCAACGCTCACGTATGATCCGCGCGGTGCCCACGGAGACGGGGCGTTTGTGGATGGGCCTGCCGTTGGCGGAATCCCCGGCAAGTACGATACGCCATTTGATGATGTTCGCCCCGAGTTCTTCGGGTACGGTACGCAACCCAACTATCGCACGATTCATTTGCAACGTTTGGCAAACCCCATGTTGCCGTGGAATCCGCAACCTAAGCTGCCGAACGGGGAAGATAATCCGCAACACGATGCGCGATTGCCGGTCAATGAATATCGAACGATCGATACTTCAAGTGTTGATCTCACGGTGTACAACGGCGTGAGCCGACGCGAAATGGACACCGATAATGCCGAGCACAACGGCCGGGTATTGCCGGTTAAGGTCGACTCGGGGAGCAAAATGCAAGCGGTTCGTAACAGGTTTGGTGCAATAGACACCGCCACCGGTAACGTCACCCAGGGAACACATCGTTTGCATTTCCGATCGCTGGAGCGCGGCGCGCATGCCAAGGATCGTGTTGCGAATGGTGTTGATCTGGATGTTGCGGCCCGAGCGCTGTGGCGGCAAGAACCGATTAACTTGTTCGCCGACATGCAGGTTTGGGTCGATGTGCCGGCGAACGATAATGTCACCCGCCAAGCTGAACTCGACAAGCGCGCAAGGGATCTACGGTCACGCCCTCAGTTCATACTCAGCGAAGATATTAAAGCCGCCCAAGCTGCTCCAATGAGTAAGTTGCAGAGTATCCCCGATTCGCTAAGAGTGAAAGAAGACCCGAGCGGCGAGCCGGCTGCTTGCTTCGACCTTGTATTAGACCACTCGCTGGGTTTTGCAAACGAAGCATTTGGCGCGATGTTGTCGCGCACCGATTTGCAACCAAACAATTTACCGATAACGGCTGACGGAACACCGGCTATCGATACACCCGACTTCACTCGTGCGGACCCAACTCCAACAACGCCAATCGAGGCTACCTACCCGTGGCTTGCATGGAACAACCGCCCCTTCGTGAGCGCGGGAGAGTTGCTGAACGTGCCGAGTCAGTCGTCGTCGCAGTTGTTGCGGAAGTATTCGACGCTCAATAATGCTGTTGAGGTATCGAAATTAAAAAGCCCGTTCAATGGAGCTTTCCTAACTAATGTGGATCGGTTTGAGGCGGCCATTTCGCCATTCGGACATCTATTCAACTTTTTCCAATCAAATACGACACCGGCTTACACCGATAAGAGTAACGTCGACGAGTGGGTATTTATCGGTGCGCCACACTATTACCGCATCCTCGACTATGTACATGTACCCTCAAGGTTCGTAGGCACCGATACGATGCTTACGGCCGAGATTTTCAACAGCATGCCTACCAACACGGCAGAGCTAGTAGGCACAAAAATAACGAGTCCTCAGGACCCTCGCATAAACTTCCAACCACCATTCAACAAGATCTCGAAGGAACGCGACCCGGGTAAGATCAACTTGAACACGGTTACCGGCCGGCGTAACGCGCCACCGGGGGCTCAGCCACATATCTGGTCGGAAGTATTCGACGGTCTTATGCACCGTGTGCAAGATGGCAACTCGAGTGGGCAACTCGCCCACGGCGGTCCGGCTTGGCGCGATGTGGTGCTAAGCCGACGCGGCTACTTTGACCCGAATGGTCATGCTTCCCCCGCAAATTCCGATCGATCGGGCATTTATCCGGATACGATCGGTTCGCTTCTAAGCCCATACTCGCCAACGATGTTTGCAAACCCGTTCCGCTCTCCGAATGCTGGCGACCTGGTACCTTTGAACGCCATGGTCCAACATGCTGGCATCAATGCCACATTCCAACGGGCACACCACTATGCACCAGCCGATCCAGCTTCGGCAACGATTAACGCTGGCTGGGGACAAGATGGTGTCGATGATGATGGAGATGGTCTTATAGACGATGCCCGTGAGGCGGGCATGGGCAATGACACGCCTGCTTCAACCCTTCCCCTTTCACCCGCAGAAAGCCGCATTCCGTTGTTTGCCGAGAACGCGATCAACCCATCCATCGATGGCAACCGCAACCCGGCCATGATGTATCAGCCTATGACGCGGCTGGAGAACCTCGTCACCAATCGCTCGAACGTGTTTGCGATTTGGATTACCGTGGGGTATTTCGAAGTTGAGCCGGCACCGAATTGGGAGACGAATGAAGGCGGTGTCAGAGATCGGTTCAACAACGACCTTAACCTCTACAACCGCGTGTATCCCGACGGTTACATGCTGGGCAAGGAAGTCGGCAGCGATACGGGTAACGTGCAGCGGCCGCGTGGGTTCTACATTGTCGATCGCACGGAGGAAGTCGGGTTCAAGCCGGGCGAAGATTTGAACGTGGAACGTGCCATCAAGCTGCGCCGCCGCATCGAGTAGTCGAGTTGAAGCTTGTAAGCATAGGTTCGCGCAACCTATGGAAGGCGTCTCCCGGTGTCGGTTTTTAGATTAACCACAGAGAGGCACGGAGAACACAGAGGCTGAATCAAGGAGCAAGAAAAGAGTTTTGATTTGTCATTGCAAATTTACAATTGATAATTTGGCCATCTCGGAAATCACCAATGAGAAATGACCAATTTGCAATGACAATTGTTTTTTCGCTTCTCCGTGTACTCCGTGCCTCTGTGGTTAATCCCGTCTTCTGAAGCTATTTCTGTAGTGTTGTCGCGAGGCCGTATGGAAACTGATTCGCAAAACGTGCCGAGCAGCGACGCGAGTCGGCCGCTGGCGGTGTGGCCGTTGTTGCTTCTGCTGGTGGTTGCGGCCTGCGGGCTCGTTGCCCTTCAATGGTGGCGGCCGAGGCCGGCCGACCCGTTTGTCGGACTGTCATTAACCGAACTTGGTGCCGAAGGTTGGCTGAATCGTGACGGCCCGCCGCTGCCCGACGAGCTTCGCGGTAAGGTGGTGCTCGTTGATTATTGGTCGACCGATTGCCCGAGTTGCATTCGCGAAATGCCCGAGTTAGCCAAAGTGCATTCGCGCTTCAGCGGCGACGGGCTCGAGATCATCGGCCTTACGCCGGAGCGCGGCGATACGTTGCCCCGCCTCGAGCAGTTCGTCAACAACGAGCAAATTCGTTGGCCGATTGGTTATGGTGCCGGCTTTGCGTTCGAAATGATGGGCATTCAATACACGCCCACGTATGTGCTGTTCGACCGAACTGGCCGCAGCGTTTGGGGCGGCCACTCTTTGAGCGGCGTCGAGAATGCGATCATCGCCGCGCTTGCGCGGAAGTAATTTTGACTGTAGCTGGCCTCTGCGAGGCCGGCGTTTCGCAATGCCACACGCTACCGCGCCGTAGGTGCGGGTGCGGTAATGCTAAGCACACGGTGGTTGGCCGTGTCGCCGATGAAGATCGTGCCGTTTGGAGCCGCGCATACACCGTGTGGTTGAGAAAGCGATAACTCAACGGGCCGCGGCGGGGCGCTTGCGGGGTTCGTTGCCGCGTTGTTTGTTGGTTTCTTGGCTGGTGAGCCAATGATCGTTTCGACGGTGCCGGTGCGGGAATCAATTCGTCGCAAGGCGTTGTTGGTGCCGTCGACTAACAAGATGTGGCCCGTGCGGTTAATGGCAATGCCCTTTGGGCTGTTAAACGTGGCAAGGCGTGCCGGGCCGCCGTCGCCGGTGTAGCCGGCTTTGCCCGTGCCGGCGACGTGCTGAAGTCGGCCATCGTCGAGCGAAAGCCGCCATACGCTGTGGCCCTCTCGCAAGGCAATCCATAGTGTTTTGCCGTCGAGGTAGAGCGCGCGAGGGCCGAGAATTGGGTGTCCAAGGGCGAGTTGGCCGTCGGTGGGCAAACGCTTTTCGCCGGTGCCCGCGATGGAGGAAATGGTGCTGTCCTGGGCATCGACGCGGCGGATGCGGTGGTTGCCGATGTCGGCGATGAATACGTTGCCGTCGGCGTCGATCACGATGCTATGCGGCTGGTTGAGTTGTGCCGCGATGGCGGGGCCGCCGTCGCCGCTGTAGCCCGGCTTGCCCGTGCCGGCGATTGTGGAAATAGTTTTCGTGCGTGCATCCACGCGACGAACGATGTGGTTTCGCATTTCTACGAAGTACATGTTGCCGGCTCGGTCGAAACGCACCTCGTACGGTTCGTTGAGCGCGGCTTCAAGGGCAGGGCCGCCGTCGCCCGAGTAGCCGCTCTTGCCGTTACCTGCAACCACTTGTTTTTGGCCGGTATCGAGATCGATGCGATGGACGGAATGAGTGCGAATCTCGGTGACGTAGAGCGCGCCGTCCGGGCCAATCTCCACACCGAACGGGTCGTGGATAGCATATTCCGTGGACGTGGAACTGCTCGCAGGCAAGGCGTTGGCTGGCGGCGCGGCTGAGTTAGCCGTTCGGCCCGCTACCACCAGCACGAAGAGGACCGCAAAGCGGATGAGTCGGAGTCGCACAAGATACGCAAACACGGCTGGGGTAATCCTTGGGAAAGTGGACGGGAAATGGGAAATGACGCGGAAGCGACTGATCGCGCAGCCGCCATTTTATCGCAAATGGTGGATGAGGGCTGCCCAGTATCGCCGATGGGTGGGCCCCCCTGTAGATGGACATTAGTTGCCGTAACGCGGTTGGAACGCACGGAAGATACCTTGCCTGCCAAGTATCGCTCCCGACTTGCCATGTTGGCCAATCCGATGTCTGATAAATTCTTGCCGCGTCAGAAAGGCTTCTTCAGTTCGCTTCAAACGCTTCAGCTAGCGCGAGTGTCAACGTGAAACGGGCTGCGCCAAAATCCGATTCAAAGCACCACGAGAACTATTCCAAGCCTGCTCGTCGCGAGGCATCGCCTGAGGATTTAGAGCGATTGGCGCATTGGCTCGATACGCTGTTTGAAATCCCCTTGCTACGAATACGATTTGGAATCGACTCGCTGTTGGGATTGCTGCCCGGTTTTGGCGACACGGCAACCACGGTGGCCTCGGTTTATATCCTCCAGGCGGCCATGCGATTCGGTGTGTCACGCATCACGATCGCACGGATGACACTCAATATCATTATCGATCTGTTGCTTGGCGCGATACCTTTTGTGGGAGACTTGTTCGATTTTTATTGGAAGGCGAACCGTAAGAACGTTGAGTTGCTACGCCGCCACCTTCATGCGAACCCGGCAGGTGAGAGGAAACAACGCCGTTGGGATTGGCTGTTCGTCGGTTTTATGATTTTCATCATTTTTGCCGCGCTTATCGCGAGCATTGCAGCGACGTACTGGTTGCTGGCTTGGTTGTTTGCTCAGTCGCGTGCGATTAGTTTGGAACACTAATCGGCGCTAATGAGCACTAAATTTGGCTCTCTATCCGCGAGGATTCGTGAGAATCTTCGCGACCTTGTGTTTCCATGCGAAAGTTATCGTCTCACAACAATCTTTCAAGCGTCTCTCAGTACCCTCTGTGGTCCTGTAATTTTATTTTAGAGAGAAACAGCTTTCTAAAGGTCGCCCATCGGTGGTGCAACAAGTTGCGTTAGGGCGTGACCACAGCGATAATCAGACCTGCCGTTTGTGTCATTATTTACTACGAGGGTCCGCGATCATGCTTTTGGTACGTAAGGCGGTTGTTATCACGATTGGTGTTTGCTTGGGGATGCACGTCGCGCAAGCGCACTCTGCGGAGCCCGTTTTGCCGAAGGCCACGATCGACGGCACCGGGCTTGGCTGGAAGAAGCTCACGGGCGATTTCTTCGAGAACGTGAACTGCGATCCTGAAACATGGAGCTGGAATGGCGGCGAAGTGAGATGCACGGGGAAACCGATCGGGGTCATTCGCAGCAAGAAACCACTGACCAATTTCGAGTTGGTGGCGGAGTGGAAACATTTGGAATCAGGCGGTAACTCGGGCATTTTTGTTTGGGCGAGCGAGGAGGCACTAAAAGATTTAGAGCCCGGCACGCTTCCACGTGGCGGCATTGAAGTGCAAGTACTCGACCACGGGTTTGCCGAGGAGTGGGAGAAGAAGCACGGTAAGAAGTCGGATTGGTTCACCACCAACGGCGATGTGTTCTTCGTGGGCACCAGTAAAATGACCCCTTTCGAGCCGCACAACGGTGTGCGCAGCTTCCCTCGCAAGAATCTCAGCAAGGGCGTCGGCGAATGGAACCACTACTACGTCCGTTGCATCAACGGCGAAGTGCGGTTATGGGTGAACGGCGAGGAGGTTTCCGGCGGCAATAATTGCGAACCGCGCACTGGATACTTGTGCCTCGAATCGGAGGGGGCCCCGGTGGAGTTCCGCAATATTCGGTTGCGAGAGCTACCATAAGCAGCGGCAATGTCATTACCTTGTGCTTCGAATGGCTACGAAAAGGCTCAAAAGGCACAAGAAGATAATGTTGCCAACGTCTACGCTTGCTTCAAGGGTGGCTGGGGCAATGCCCCAGAGTTTCAACGAAAACGTTGCTCCAGCTACCCAGTGGAGTCTGTACTACGCAATTCGCAGCATCCGCAGTCTTAACCGGGTGCTTATTCGTCGCCGAAGACGAGCGTGCTCTCTTCGCGGCGAATGGGTTGTGCGAGGTCGTCGGTGTTTACTTGCACGGTCACACGTTGGTCTCCCGCGGTCGTGCCTCGAGCACGGATGCGGTACACGGTGTCGGCCTTGGCGGCGAGCTGGCCGAGCGGTTGGAACACGATCGCGCCGCGTTGGTCGGTGTGCGGCGTTTCGCCCTCGGCTGAAACAAATTGCAAGCCGGGCGGTAAGTTCACAGCCACTTGCACGTTGGTGGCGGCCTTGGTGCCTTGGTTTACTACGCGAATTTCGTAACCGGTTTCGCCACCCACTTCGATCGGGTCTTCGAGATCTTTCACTTCGAACATGATGGCCGCGATGCCATCGACGACGATCCGCTGCTGAGCCTGATCGACCAATCCTTGGCTGGCTTTGCTTTCAACTTGCAAAGTCTGCGGACCAGCCTCGATCGGCATAGCGACGAGTTCCACGATACCGTTTTCGCCCTCAGGTAGTTCGGTAAGGCTCCAGTAAACGGCATGCGTCGAGGCATCGTATTCGCCCCTATTGTTCGCGCGAATAAATCGCAAACCGGGCGGCAACTTGGTGACGATCTGCACGTTGTGCGCTGGTGCGGTGCCGGGGTTATCGACCCGCACTTCGTAAGTGGCCGGGCGTTCCAAGTAGCGGCGCTCAGGGCCTTTCACATCGACCGTAAGTCCTGGCGCGATGACTTCAAATTCCACTTGCTGTTGAACTTGCAGGTTGCCATCGGCACGGGCGCTAAGAACGTTGACTGTTTTGCCGGCCTTTTCGGCAAGCAGCACGAGTTCGAGTTCGCGAGTTTCGCCCGCTTTGAGGGTTCCAATTTCAAATTCCAGAGCAGGACCAGCGGGGTGCTTCACGTTAGCTGGCACGTTTTCAAACAGCATGACGCTGGTGGCATCGCCGGTGCCCGGGTTGCGAAGCTCGATTTTCACGCGTTGTTGTTGGCCAATCATCACCTTGGCGGGTGCCGTCATGCGAATCGCCAACTGCGGCATGGTACACTTAGTTTTCACCGAGGCTTGAGCCGAATAGGAAACCGTGGCCACACTGCCGATTTCACCTTCGGCAACAGGCATGACCTGCATTTCGACCGTACGCTCTTCGCCCGGCGAAAGCTTGCCGAGATCCCAAGCGAGATGCCCGGTCGAGTTCTGAGCCTCGGGCGTCGTGCTGATGAGCTTCGTGCCTTGGGGGACCGAATCTTCAATGACAACGCCTTCCGCGGGCTGCGTACCGACGTTGCGCACGCGGGCGACAAATTTAGCTGGTTTGCCAACTTGAATCTCACCGGGTGCGAATTTTTGAATTTCAAGCGACGGGCGCTGAGGACCTTCGAGCGCTTTTTCACCCGGCTTGCCGGAACCCTCTGGACCTTTGCTGACAGTAGGACCCTCGTTTGCCAGTAAGTCGTTGGCCATCGGTTGGTACAAATTCGCAGCCGGTTGATTCGCACCGGCAGACAGCGCCTGAGTGCCACTCATGCTTCGCAATGCGTTCGGCGATTCTGGCAATCGATCTGTTTGAGCTGGTTCACGAAGTGGTTGTGCGCTTTCGAGCGGCGGCAGGTCGGAAGGAGCCGCCCACGTCCCATTCGATCTGGGGAGTGTTTCCACCGACTGAGAGTTTGCAGCAGGCTCGTTGACAGGTGGAGCGCTAAAAGGATTAACGGTGCCAAGCTTCGTCGGAGCATCTGCCGCAGAGACAGAAACACTGTCCGCAGCGCCATAGCGACCGCCGGCATTAGCCGCCTCGCGAAAAGCATCGCGCGCCGGAGCAGAACTGTTTGCTGTTGAAGCTGGAGCAGTGTCCTCGGCAAGTGGCTGAAGGTCGGATGCACCGAGATCGCCGGCGAGCGCTTGTAGCTCAGCCGCTTCGCTCGGTTCCTGGCCACGGGCAATCGACCGCTTGGCAGGTTCTTCGGGGGGCGTCGGCTCTGTCTTATCTGTGGTGGCAATTGGCTCGGCAACTTCTGGCTCAGCTACATCAGCCGTCTCTGGTTCGGCTGCCTTCGGTTCGACAGATTGAGATTCCGCTTGAGCAATCTTGAGTTCATCCGCTTCGGTAGATGCTTTATCCTCCGCAGAAGCTGGTTCGGCCTCGGAGTCCTTCTTAAGCTTTGCAGAATCGCTATCGGTATCCGCAATGTGGGTAGTCGCTGGGGAGAGGTCCATAGCGTAACGATCGCCCGCGGTTGATGCCCCGCTTTTTGCGTTCGTCGCGGTGGTCACATCGGCCGATCGAGCAACGGGGCTCGACTTGGCATTCGACGAGGTTTTTTCCTCGCTCTTTGGCTCTGCTTCTGCCCAAGCGCTGGCAACAGCGTCTAAATCAGAGGGGGTGGCGTTCGTTGTCGTAGGTTCTGTAGGAGCGCTGTCCGTATCTACCTGGGATGCAGTAGAAACAGTTCCCAACGAAGGAAACGAGTGTGTCACAGCGTACCAAGTGCCGGTGCCGCCTGTGGCGAGTACCGAGGTGCCGAGAACGATCTTCGTTACAAGTCCGAGTTTTCCAGCCATGGAACTGTTTCCCGATCCGCTTCTTGCGTTGGTTCAGGGACGAGGCACGCGCGAGCGCGCACCAGGAGGCCGCGTTAAGTAGCAAAATGGCCTACAGGGGCAAAGGGCATTTGGCCGATGGGGCATTCATCGGACCTCGGTTTCTGCAAGCTGCCAATCGCTCGAAACCTTTGTTAGAAGAGCACTTCGTGCAAGCCGCCTGAGCAAAATCAAATAGAAATTTGGGAATGCCCGGCCATGAACGATTTTTTACCATTCGCCCAGGTGCTGCTGACTAATGCCAGCAGTTGGATTTCGCAAACGTTTGCCACGGTTGCGGTGGTTCCGACATCGACCACCATGCCGGCACGAATTCCAGGGGAACCACCCACGCTAGCATTGGTAGCCCAGGCAATGATCCTTGTCGCGATTTACATGGGTATGGGCGGACTGCTCCGCAAGCGACGAAGTCCGCCGTGGCAGGCAAAGGCATCGCCAAGCCAATCTTCTGGGAGCAGGCCGCCGCAACCAGCGAAGAAGGCCCGCAAACGCGAAGCGGCGTAAGCTGTTATTGCGCCATCGAAAAACTCCAGCCGCGAGTGAATAGCCAGGGGATACTCCTATCCGCGGCGCTCGGCGATAGAACGCGCTTGCGCTGCGATATCAACTCCTACGAGTTCCCCCCACGCGGCAAGTAGCTCTCGATAGCGGGGCCCTGAAGTCCCACCACTGCCAATTGGTTGGCCGTCGCACTCGACAACCGGCTGGAGGCAGATCGACGTGCTGGAAAGCATTGCCTCGGATGCCGACTGAAGATCGGCTATCGTCACTGGCCGCATGACGAAGAGAATGCCAAGTTGCGAAGCAAGTTCTTGTACCACTCCCAGGCTCACGCCAAGCAAGATGTAGCGGGGCGGCGGAGAAATAAGCCCCTCGCCTTCGCGATAAATCAAAATGTTCGCGGTCGTGGCCTCGGCCACATGCCCCGTTTCATCGAGCAAAACGGCCCGTGCCCCTGGATACCGTTGAGCAGCGTGTTGATCTGCCAAGTAGTAGTGCATTCGACTTCGGCACTTCAGCTCAGGTGGCAACGAACTAGGTGAAATCTGCTGCACATCGCTAATCGTAATGCGAATGCCTTCGTCGAAGTGGTTAGCCCATCGTTGAAACGGTAACGGGTAACCGTGGACACAAACTGTTGGTGGTCCTGCCGTGGAAGTACCTGGCGTGGCAAAAGCGGAAATCGACCAGTCGTCGTCGGCAGCGATTTGCCCCTCGTTGCGTTCAATGAACTCTTGGATGGCCTCGCCAATTTGCTGAGCGATCGAATCGGAGGGCAGGCCAACAATTTCGAGCGATCCTTTTAGTCGGCGAAGGTGCTCCTTGACGCGAAACGCCTTGTGACGAAACGTGCGCAAACGCTCGGTAACCGTCGCTCCGAGTGCGAAGCCCAAGTCGTCCACCGCAATTGTGAGTTCGCGATCCGGAATCCAATTGCCGTTCAGGTAGGCCCAAGTAGTTGCCATGAGCCTAGTATAGGGGCGAGCGAGCGAATTGTAGACGGCTACCGTAGCCGGAAAGCCGCAAAGACACCTCGGTCATTTGGCAAACTGCGGTTCAGCCGCCTTTTCGACAGCCAAGCCAGGAGCAGTTGTAGCGTAGTCCCAAACTTGTCCTGTACTTCCCGGAGCACAGAGGTACAAGAACAAGTCGTGGCGCGAACCGGCGTAGCGGCTCACATCGCGCATGCGGATCTTAGCCGAGTATTCGGCATCAATGTACGTAGGCCCACAAATGCCGAGTGCTTTGGGGCGGCTGCCGTCGGTTGTGGTCAGGTGGTAGTAGTTGAGCAGCAGGTCGTCGCAATTGTTGATCAAGAACATGCGATCCACCTGGGTCATGGCCAAGCCATGTGCCTGGCCTTTACCCAACCAATGAGCATGAACCGCAGCGGCAACCAACACGGCATTCACTGGTGCCCGATTCGGGTGTACTCGATCCTCGAGCGTCATGCCGTTACATACCGAACCACCACCTAGGACGTGTAGGCCAGCCGTAATCACCCGCGCGCCAAAGCTGAAGCCGACCAGTGAGATCGAGGCATCGGCCGGCATTTGGTCGAGCAGCCAAGCAAGTTGGCAACCGGCCGGGCCCGTACGAAGTGCTTTTATGCGAACGTCCTTCAAAGGGCCAGGAATTTTCGATGCCGGCCATGAAAAAATGATGAAGCGAATGCGCGTTCTACATCCTCCGTAGTTCACGAGCTTGCGATACAACGCCAGCCCCTGCGTCTTCGCGTCGCCGGGAGATATCTGGTTGCCGTGAACGAAAATAACGGTCGGCACCGTGGGATCAATATTCACAAAACTCTCGAGGTCGGTCGGTTGCCACTGTCGATGCCCCGCTTCATCGCACACGGCGTATTCCTCGAATCGCAATCCTTTACGAATCGCTTCGGGATCGCACACACCACACAGCGAACGTGTATTTACCAGCGAGATTTCATCGCCCAGCCGAATACCGTTGCAAAAGGTGCATGTGTCTGCCGCTTTACCGACCGTGGACGATATCGCATCGGCAAGCAGCGCCTGCGGAAAGGCCGCTACGCCCACGACCACCAATAGGGCAAGCCGAAGCAGTCGGGAACGCAGCGAACGTAGCTGCTTGGTCGAAATGTTCGTTACTACCGTTAAACTCATCGCCATCGTACGTGCCCTAACGATTATTTGCATTGCAATGGTTATGTGCTTTATCGAACACTTTGCCAGCTGGAAAAGGCTGTCGTGTTGCGAAAACTAAACGTGGTTTGTCGCTTCTTCGACAAAGCTCCGGCCAATTTGTTGAGAAAATTCATCGGTTGCGTTTGCACATCGTACCTGCGGATGTAGAGTTGCTCAGCCTGCCGACTCGACCAACCGGTACGAGCCAAACGACTGCCTGCTAAATACCCGCCCAATAAGAGTCTGAATCGGACATTCAGACGACTCGACCCAAGCAGTAATTTGCGACTGCTTTCTGAGGAGACAGAGAATGTTGAAGAAAATGCTGGCCTTACTGGCCGTAGCGACCATCCCGGCTACGATGAGCGGTTGCACTTCGTGCTGCCCTTCGTTAAGCCTGTGCCCTTGCTCCCCCTGCAATTGGTTTAATCGATCGGCTTCGGCTTGCCCGCCAGCGCCAGCCGTGTGCTGCCCGCCAGCACCGACATTCGCCGCGCCGCTAGCCGCCACCGCCTGCCCGCCGCCATGTTCAGTGTGCCCGCCGATGGCATCGCAGATGATGCCGCAGTATATGACACCGACCTCCGGCTTTGCCGCGGCTCCTTGCAGCTCGTGCCAACAGGGCCCCATCATGGCCCAGCCGGCTTACTATGGCGAAGTTGGTTGCGGATACGTTGAAGCAGGTTGCGGTGCTCCGTTCATGGGAACGGTTGGCTACGGTCCCAGCATGCCGTGTGGCTGCGACAGTGGCTGCAGTAGTTGCAGCGGATACGGTGGTGGCTTCGACAGCGGTTGCTGCGGTGCAGACGGCGGCACCTCGTTCAGTGCCCCCACTCCCCAAGTAGCCCCCCAACCAGGCGAGTAATTCGAATCGCCCCGAACGGTTCGAGAAGTTGTATCAAATGTAACGAGTAAACAGCGAGCGTGACGACCACCGGCCGAGGTCCCCTGCCCTCCCACTCTCGGTCGGCCCCCCACGTCACGCAAAAAGGTTGAGTGTTCGTCCGGGACACTCAGCCCCTCCGATTGGCTCTGCTCGGCCGCGCCATCCTGAAGGCGGCCGGGCAGGGCCAAATTTTGTTGGGGCAAGACATTCTGCCCTATCAAACCGCCCCGCCCCGTAAGCGGTTGCCCAAACGTGCCATGGCATGGGCCTTCCCACCCCTATGTGGTGGACCACAAGCTCGCCTAATAAATACCGCACGTCCCCACCATTCCCCATGGCGGCGAAGTAAAATGAGGGTATGCGAAACTCCTCGTTTTACGCCGCTTTGGTGGTTGTTCTCACACTTCTCTCGGCGTCGTTCGCACTCGCGAAAGTGAACGCGGACGAAGTAACACCCTCCTTGCCGCCGCAGGAATTTGGTCCGCCGAGCACCATCAAATTCCGTGTGGGTGCCGAAATTACGGCCAGTCGTGGTGCATGTCGTGGCATCGTCTCGATGGTCACGGTGCCGTTGGAATGCCCCGAGCAACAAGTCACGATTCTCGCAGAAGATATTTCGCCGGAAGTGCGCGAAACGACCTTCCGCTCGTTGCCTGGCGGCGAGGTGAAGCAATTTCTAATCAGCGTGCCGCAACTGCCGCGTGACGCCGTCGCACGTGCAATCGTAACGTGCGAAGTTACTACTCGACCAATCCTGCCGCCAGAGAACACAGAAGACCTCGTGATTCCCAAAAAGCTTCACAAGGATATCCGCGGCTACACGTCCGCGAGCCCCTACATTGAATCGCGTCATCAGCGCGTGCGATCACTGAGCAAAGAAGTGCTCAAAGATGTCGAGGACTCGATCACCGACTGGGAGCGTATCGAAAAAATCTACGACTGGGTGCTCGAGAACATCGAATACGTGGAAGGTCCCGACAAACCGGCAATCGACACGATTCGCGACGGCCAAGCCGATTGCCAGGGACGATCGGCCGTGTTTGTCGCTCTTTGCCGCACGAACAATATCCCGGCCCGAATCGTTTGGGTCGATGGCCATGTGTACCCCGAATTCTACATGGAGCACCGCGACGACGAGGGCAAGAAATCGAAAACGCCTCTCGGCCGCTGGTATCCTTGTGAATCGGCCGGCTCACGCGCCTTCGGCGAAATGCCGCTTGCAAGAACGATTCTGCAAAAAGGCGATAACTTCCGCGTACCAGAACACAAAGATAAAAACCGCCTACGCTACGCCACCGATTATACGATTGGCTTGCCCTCACCCGGCGGCGGTAAACCCAAAGTGAAGTATTATCGCGACCAAATTGTCGATGGTTTGCAATCCTCGCTCAGTAACCAACCGTCCGTGGAATAGAATTTACTTTTGTTTCTTTGCAAGCATGCTGTAGGATGCCTCTCTGAGGCCGATTACGTTTACCATTTGCAAGCGGTATCGGCGTCGGAGACGCCTCCTACACCTACGAGTTGTACTTCATCGAATTATCAACTCGCGTAAATGGGTTTCCACGCACTCGGCCAACAACTTCGGGGTGTAGCCGCCTTCCAACACGCTAACCACTCGTCCCTCGGCATGTACGGTAGCGATCTCTTTCACCCATTGGGTTAGCGTCTCGAAGTCTTCAGTCTCTAAAAGAAACGCGCCGAGCGGGTCGGCACGATGACTATCGAATCCCGCGCTAACGAGCACGAGTTGCGGTCGAATGCGTGTCGCAAAATCTTCCAACTCGCGCCGAAATCGATCGAGGAAAACCTCTCGCGAAACATCAGCCGTAATCGGCAGATTACGCGTTGTCCCCAACCCTGCACCCGTTCCGATTTCATCCGCCGCTCCAGTGCCCGGATAAAACGGCCAACGGTGTGAAGAGAAAAATCCCACCCGCTCGTCAGTGTAAAAAATGTCCTGCGTGCCGTTTCCATGGTGTACGTCCCAATCGACGATGAGTACACGATCCAACAAGTGCTCGGCAACCGCTGCACGCGCCGCAATCGCGATATTGTTGAACAAGCAAAACCCCATGGCACGATCGGCGAGTGCATGATGGCCGGGCGGTCTCACGACGCACAAGGCCGTTGAATCGTCGCCGGCAATCACGCGGTCCACTGCATCGCACACGGCCCCTGCGGCATGCAACGCCACCTCCGCGGAGGCCGGGCTCACCACCGTATCCGGGTCCAGGTTGCCACCTCCGCTTGCCACTAATGATTGAACCTGCCCGATATGCTCCGCCGTGTGAATCCGCTCCAACCTCTCCCGCGATAGTGTACTCCAACCGGGGCGGGTACACGCATCTATCAAGCCCGATTCTTCCAACCGGGTGTTAATCTGTTTCACCCGCAACGGCCGCTCGGGATGCCCACGGCCCGTGTCATGGTCTAGAAACCGATTGTCGCAATAGAGAAGCGTCATAGATAAAAAAACGGGCCTGTTTTAAGCTTTTTTGGTCCGGCAATAATGGCAGACCAAGTGGCCGAAAACTTGAATGCCGCCACTGCCCTTGGTACAGTGAAAGTGGTGGTTTGCATAGTCATCAGCCGCCTTATCTGATTGCGGCGCACGCACTTGTAGCTAGCGGAAGTGCCGTTCGGAGCACTAGAGGTTTTACGCGATGTGGAAGATGGTTCGCGCTCGTCGTATTTTTACAATCGCTGCGGCTTTGGCTTCGTCCATCGCTGCCAGCGCCGCCTTCGCGCAACAATATCAAACCGATCCAATCGACGACAAAGCTCGCGCACTCGGCCGCAACGCCCAAATTTGGGTGCGCGACGCCTCGGCCTACAACGCCGGTAAGGCCCAGTTCAGCGAGTACTTCCAAAACTTTTACTTTCCGGCAATGACTCGCAGTTCCCCAGGCGGCCTTGCCGAAGTCGGAAAGTTGCGCGTCGAATTGTTCAAAAAATTTCTCTGGGGAACCACGAACGAACAATTGCAAAAAGATCTTACGGATCTAGCCTTTAAAACAATGGTCAAAGTAGTTGGCCGGCAAGAACCGCCCTATCACCCTACGGTCACTTACAATGCGGTACTCGTTCTAGGTTTGCTCGACGATCAATACGCAATCGATAGCGGTGGCAACACCAGACCTCCGCGCCCACTCCCGGCCGCTACCAAAGCGCTAACCCAAATCGTGAACGCGGGCGTCTCAAGCAACCGTTTCCCACCATCTGTAGTGCTCGGTGCATTGATCGGCCTCGAACGTCACGCTAAATACAATAGCTCATTGCCACCGGAATCGGTGAAAATAATGACCGAGGCGCTTCTGAAAGTCGTCTCGCAAGAAAAACCGATCCAAAACATGGACCCCGCGGCTTTCACTTGGTTGCAGCTCCGAGCAGCAAGCGCACTTTCCAACTTGCGGTCGGTGGGCGAGAACAACGCGATCCACGACGCGATCACCAAGTTTATCGGAAACGCCAAATCGATCGACGACCGCTGCGAAGCCGCGTCATTCCTGGGCGACATTGACTACAAAGATGCCAAGATCAACGCGAAGAAAACGACCGAGGCCCTCTTCAAGTTGGCCGGCGATCTCAGCGCCGAAGAACTGAAGCGAGCGATCGACTTCGAAAATGCCGGCTCCACCGGCTTCGCTTCGTCGGAACGCATTGTCAGCTACGACTCGACTACACCGACCGACAACTTCCCCCGCAGTTCTGTGCTGGCTCGCATCGGCGGCGTTCGCCGCGGCCTTCTTGCCGTAAAAGTAGCCGTGCCAGACGACTCGAAGCAGAAAATTGACGCCGTCGTGGCCACTTTCGCGCCCGTCATCCAATCGGCCAGCAACGAATCGATCGGCTCTCTGCAAGTGGCAGATAACATCCGTAAAATGAATAATCAACTCGTCTCACTTGTCGGTGCGCCCGAAGTCGACGAAGAAGACGATTTTACGATCGGCGGCGAAACCCCGGCCGAAGCGGCCGTACCACCTGCCGCTGAGCAACCAGTCGAAGCAACTGCTCCTGCCGCCGAGCCCGCCACGCCCTAATCGCAGCCGCTTGCGGCTTAGCGAAGTTTCTGGGCAAGGCACAGAAAGCACAAAGCAATGCGGGCCAAAAACTAGCGCTGTTCCAACTGCGACGACTCCCGCATCGAAACATTGGCCAGCATCCAGCAGCAGGCCAGCAGGCCCATGTAGAAAATGTCGCCGGCCAGCATCCAGCGATAGAACGGCACAGCCGCCGCATAACACGTGGCAAGCCCCGCCAACGACGCTTCATAGTCGCTCTGAAAAGCCCATACCGCAAAGTTCGTAATCACGAAGAACAGCGTTGCCGGTATCAATCCACAAAGCACGAGCTTGAATGCGCTCGCCCCAATGCGGTTTTCGTCTCGCAGCGCGCGGCCTAACCATATTGGTAGCGCCATCACAGCATAAGTAATCACCAGCACAGGCACGTTGTTGTACGCCGGTAGCAGCAAGTCGCTAATGCCGAGAATCGCCAGCGGAACCATGGCTGCGATCGGCCAACGCGAAAAATAGAAGCCAGCAAACACGGCAGCGGCTGCCGTGGGTGTAACACACCACTGCGGCTGTCCCCAGCGGCCGACCACGCCAATCGCCACGAGCAGGCCAAAAACCAGGACATCGCGCAAAGTCTGTTGTCGTTCACCATTCATCGAGTGCCGCTCCGCATTCGCAAAATACCAATACTTACTAGGAACCCGTATCTTACTGCTGGCCCACAAACTTCCACAAGACACGATCCCCCGGGCGCACCGCTCGGATCGCGAAACTGCGGTCTCCCGCTTCGCCATTCACAGAATATAACCAGTTCCGCCCGCCATCGCCCTCGTTGGCCTTGCCGTCGAGGCCGGCCAGGAAAGCCGCTTCCCCCGAGCCACGAACCTCTAATCGGCCATTCTCGCGAACAGTTTCCAACATAACATCGCGCACCGTCATTCCATCACGCCAGCCAATTGCCGGATACTCCTTCTCCTCCCCATCGCCAAAGTCGATAGCAAGCGACACCGTTTGTCCTGTCGGCACAATCGCATCTTCCGATGCGGTAGCCACTACTTCCGTGGTGGTAGCATCTTGAGCCCGGTCCTTCAGAAGCCACACCACGACTAGAACCAGCCCTAAAAGCAGCGGCAATCGCCACCAACTGCTGCACGTTTTGCACGAAGAAGTGTCGCTATTCATCATTTAAAATTCCTGGCCGGCAGTCGTCGATTTGTCGGTAATTATCATCTGATCCGCCTCCCTCAGCGTCAAATGCAAAGCCGAAGAAGGGGCCGGCGACTATGATGAACGTAGACTCCTCCAAAACCTCGGCATGCACTTCAAAAGACCTGACAATCCTCCCCCCAGTGCGGTATCCTAACGCGCATGACGGCATCCACCACCTTAACACTGTCGTTCCCCGAGCCAGACATCGCCCTGCTTACGATCGATGATCCGGAATCGAGTGCGAACGTACTGTCGCGACACGTGCTCGAATCGCTCGAGTCGCACCTTAACGAACTCGACAAACGCAAAGACTTGGCTGGCCTCGTCATTTGCTCGGCTAAGCCCGGCATGTTCATCGCCGGGGCCGACCTCAAAGAGTTCGCCACCTGGCTCGATGCCCCCAAGGAAGAAGTCAGCGGTTACTGCCGCCGCGGCCAATCGCTGTTTGGCCGACTCGGCAAAGGCCATTACGTCACCGTCGCCGCGATCGATGGCATGTGTGTCGGCGGCGGGGCCGAACTTGCCATGTGGTGCGATCGTCGCGTGATGACCAACAACGAAAAAATCGCCTACGGTTTTCCCGAAGTAAAACTCGGCTTGTTCCCCGGCTGGGGCGGCACGGCGCGCACGCCACGCATCGTGGGATTATCGAACGCCGTGGAACTTGTCACGGGCGGCGAAAACATCGATGCCCAAACCGCCGCCCTCATGGGCCTTGCGAGCGACGTGGTGGCCAAACAGCCGGACGACACGGCAGAAGATACACTACTCACGGCCGCCATTCGCATGGTTCGTGCCGAACAGGCCACCGGCGAATTTCGCCACGATCGTGAAAAGTGGAGCGGGCCGCTCAACATCGACGATACCGAGCTCGGCTTCCTCGGTGCCACGGCTAGCGCCTACATCCAACAACAAACTAAAGGACACTACCCTGCTCCGCTCGCGGCGCTCGAAGTCATGCTGGGTGCCGCTGGCGTCGATGTCGACACCGCGTGCCAGATGGAAGCCGACGAGTTCGCCAAACTTTTCGGCTCGCCCGTCAATCGGGCATTACTCAATGTCTTCTTCCTGCAAGACCGTAACAAGAAGGGACCCAATCTCAAAGTCGAGCCGCGCAAAATCAACTCGGCAGGCGTCGTCGGGGCCGGCATCATGGGCCAAGGCATCGCGGCCGCCAACGTAAAGCGCGGCATTCCCGTGGCCATCATGGATTCCAGCCAAGAGGCCCTCACGCGCGGCGTTCGCGGCGTGCTCAACGAAGTTTCCTACAACAAGCAAACCAAAGGGCCAGACGTGGCCCGCGTCGTGGAGTTCGCGCCGCTCGTCAACGGCACGCTCTCCGATATCGAGCTCTGCCGGGCAGACATCGTCATCGAAGCCATCTTCGAAAACCGCGAAGCCAAGCAGCATCTGTTCGCGCGACTCGAACCACTGCTCTCGGAAAGCGCGTTCCTCGCATCCAACACTTCCACGATTCCCATCACGCAGCTCGCCGAAGGGTTAGAACACCCCGAGCGTTTCTGCGGGCTGCACTTCTTCAATCCAGTTCGCCAAATGCCACTCGTCGAAGTGATTCGCGGAAAAAAAACGAACGACGAAACGGTCGCCACCGCCGTCGCCTACGCACGAAAACTGGGCAAGTCGCCTATCGTAATGAACGATGGCCCCGGCTTCCTTGTGAATCGCCTGCTGCTACCGTACATGAACGAAGCGGCTCTCATGCTGTGCGAAGGGGCCGACCTTCAAAAGATCGAAAAGGCCGCCAAATCGTTCGGCATGCCGATGGGACCATTCACGCTGTACGACGTCGTCGGCCTCGACGTAGCAGTACACGCCGGTCGCACCATGGCAGAGGCGTTCCCCGATCGCGTCGTGCCCGCGCAAATCGTGCCACTACTGGCCGATCTCGGCAGGCTCGGTCAAAAAGTCGGTAAAGGCTTTTTCGATTACGGTCCGTCCAAAGGCGGCAAGCCGCCCAAGGGCACCGAAAGTGACCTCGTTGCCAAACTCGTTGATGACTGCCGCGGCGGAGAGAGCCAGAAGTTCTCCACCGAGCAAATCATCGATCGCCTGTTTCTACCGATGCTCGTGGAAGCAACTCGCGTGCTCGAAGACGGCATCGTCAACAACGTGCGCGATGTCGACCTCGGCTTGATCCTGGGCATCGGCTTTCCACCGTTCCACGGCGGCCTATTCTTTTGGGCCGACACGATCGGTGCCGCGAATATCGTTGAAAAACTCAAACTGTACTCCTCGCTCGGCAAACGGTTCGAGCCAACTGCCCTGCTCACCAAGCTCGCCGCCAGTAATTCCAAATTCTACGATTACAAAAAGAAGTAAAGCGATTGATGTAGGAAAAATCTGAACTCGTTCCCCGCACCCTGCATCCGCATCCTGCACCCTCTCATGAAAACCCCAGTCATCATCGATTGCTGTCGAACGCCCATTGGCCGTGCCCACGCCGAAAAAGGGATTTTCCGCGATGTCCGTTCCGACGACATGGCCGTGGCCGTGGTACGCGCCCTCGTCGAACGCACCGGCGTCGAGCCAGCGATCGTTGAAGACGTCCTCATGGGCAACACGCAACAAACGCGCGAACAAGGCATGAACGTGGCGCGCACCATCGGCCTCATGGCCGGTCTGCCGGTCGAAGCAGGCGGTGCAACCGTCAACCGCCTCTGCGGCAGCAGCCTGCAGGCAATCGCTCAGGCATCACACGCAATTTCCGCCGATGCCGAAGACGTGCAAATCGTCGGCGGGCTCGAACACATGCACCACCTACCAATGGACGCCGGCATTGATCTCAACCCCAAGCTATTCACGCGCACTAGCAAAGGCGCGCTCATGATGGGCATCACGGCCGAGTTCCTCGCGCAAACGCAAGGCATCTCGCGCGAAGATCAGGACCGCTTCGCACTCGCCAGCCATCAAAAGGCGCTGGCCGCGTACAACGCAGAATCGAACGACAACGCCCCCCAGTCCAACGGGAACATCACCCACGCCACGCATGCCGGCGCATTCAATGCCGAGATCATTCCAATCTACGGCCGCGACGAGGCCGGCCATCGCATCCTGGTCGAACGCGATCAATGCGTCCGCGAAGACACTAGCCTCGAAGCGCTCGCCGCACTCCCCCCTGCCTTCATGCCCGGCATGGGCACCGTCACCGCCGGCAATAGTTCTCCGCTCAACGATGGTGCAGCCGCAATGCTCATGATGAGCGAGGCTCGTGCCAAAGAACTCGGCCTCAAGCCGCTCGTCAAAGTACGAGCCACCGCGGTCGCCGGCGTCGATCCGGCCGTCATGGGCACCGGCCCCGTGCCAGCCACTCAAAAAGCGCTGCACCGCGCGGGCCTCGATCTCAAAGACATCGACCTCATCGAACTCAACGAAGCATTCGCCGCACAAGCCTTGGCCTGTATCCGCATGCTCGACATCGACGAATCCAAAGTCAACGTCCGCGGCGGCGCGATCGCCATCGGCCACCCGCTCGGAGCAAGCGGCGCTCGCATCGCCACCACGCTCATCCATGCCATGCACGACCGCGACGCAACGCTCGGCCTCGCCACCATGTGCATCGGCGTCGGCCAAGGAATAGCCGTCATTTTCGAGCGACTTTAGCCCTATGTCCCCTCTAAAACCCTCGGCTCGGTTCGTGGCATTCTAAGCAATTCTATTGACTATTGCCCTGCCCAAACTTAGAGTTAAGACCAACGGAACAAGGCACTTTTACTTGTCTCAACCAGTGCCGATCGGCTGCGCGGGGACGAACTTTTACTTGCAGGTCGCGCTCGTTACGAGTTTCACCCTATTGCCAACGCGCGGGGGTGAAATCCTCGACGTCGGGCTCGCATCTCATTCATGGCCAAAAGGTGGGTTACTATGCAACTCGGTAAAGCCATCGTTGGGGCAATCGTCGGGGCCGTTATTGGCGTCGTGCTCATGTTCGTTCTCTATCAGACCACGGCCCTCGCCACAGTTTGGCTTGCGCTCTTAGTCGCCCTGTTCACCGGCGTCGGTGTTCGCATTGCCGGAGCCACCAGCGGTGGCGCGAGCTATCTGCGAGGCGCGGTCACCGCCATTCTTGCTCTAGCTGCCTATTCGGTCGGCTGCGGGATTATCGCGGGGTACGCACAAACCCAGGCGGCCAAAGCGGCTACGCCATCAATCATCGAGCAAGCTGCCGAGCCGGCCGTTGAAGAGCAAGGCGAAGAAGCCCAAACTGAAGCACCCGCAGACGCCGCTGCACCTCCCGCTCAAATGAAAGCTCAAGCACAACCCCGTCCTCAAGGCTCTGGCAAACCGGTTGCCGCTATGGCCCAGGGCCTGTCGATATACGACTACATCGTGCTTTGCATCTCGGCACTCATCGCTTACGAATTAGGCCGTGGCTCAGCAAGCAAAACCGCTAGCGCCGGCAAAGAACCAGCCACTCCTGCCGGCGTTCACCCCGACGCTTAAAGCTCCGAGCGCGTTGGTTACAAAACACTTGTCTTGCCCAAAACGCCGCGCAAGAACTGCCCCGTATAGCTTTGCGCACAAGCTGCAATAGTTTCCGGCGTGCCTGCCGACACCACGCACCCGCCCTCTGCTCCGCCATCGGGCCCCAAGTCGATAACCCAGTCCGCCGTTTTGATTACATCCAAGTTGTGCTCGATCACCAGCACCGTGTTGTTCTGATCCACCAACCGATTCAGAACCATCAGCAACCGGCGAATATCGGCACTATGCAACCCCGTCGTAGGTTCATCGAGGATGTACATCGTATGACCAAGCCCTCCGCCGCGGCTCAACTCGGTAGCCAGTTTGATACGCTGCGCTTCGCCGCCGGAAAGCGTGGACGACGGTTGCCCCAACGTCAAATACCCAAGCCCCACATCCACGAGCGTTGCCAATACACGGCGGATCGATTCGTGGTTCTCAAAGAACACTGCCGCATCGTCGACGCTCATCGCCAGCACGTCGGCAATCGACTTCTCGCGAAACTTCACGGCCAGCGTTTGCCGATTGAACCTCGCGCCCCGGCACATGGGGCAAATCACTTCCAGGTCGGGCAGAAAGTTCATCGAGATCTTTCGCATGCCCTGGCCCTGGCACTCCTCGCACCTCCCGCCCTTGGTGTTGAAACTGAAACGCCCCAATCCGTAACCGCGCTGCCGCGACTGCTTCGTTCCAGCGAACACGCGGCGGATATCGTTCCACACCCCCGTATACGTGGCCGGATTGCTTCGCGGAGTGCGTCCAATCGGCGACTGATCCACCTCTACCAACCGGTCGAGATGATTCACGCCTCGTAGCGATTTGTAAGGTGCCGGCTGGGCCTCCGCGCCATTCAACTTGCGGGCCAGCGCACGAGCCAGCGTGTCGATAATCAGCGAACTTTTGCCCGAACCGCTCACGCCCGTCACGCACACAAACGCATGGAGCGGAATGTCGATCTCGACGCTTTGCAAATTGTTCGCCGTCGCCCCCCCGAGGTGCAACGAAGGCGCAGACTGTGGAATCCGAGATACAGTCGGGGCAGTTTCGTTTGCATCCCGTCCTCTGACTTCCGCCATCTCCCCTCTGCGCCGCACCGGCACCGGAATCGTCTCCCGTCCCGACAGAAACCCACCGGTGAGCGACGACTTTTGCTTCGCAACCTCCGTCGGCGTCCCGGCCGCAACCACCGCCCCACCACCAAGGCCGGCCCCCGGACCGATATCAATCAAATAATCGCTCACCTGCATCAGCGTTTCATCATGTTCGACCACGACAACCGTATTACCCTGTTGCTGCAAGTCGCGCAGTGCGGCAATCAGTCGCTCGTTGTCGCGCGGGTGTAAGCCAATCGAAGGCTCATCCAGCAAATACAGCACCCCCACCAACCCTGAGCCAATGCCCGTGGCCAGCCGCACCCGCTGCCGCTCCCCGCCACTCAACGTGTCGGCCGGCCGATCAAGCGTGAGATATTCCGTGCCCACTCGATCGAGAAAAGCCAACCGCCTGTTAATTTCCGCCATCAACGTTTCCGCGACAGCTCGTTGATCTTCGCGAAACGTAAGCGACTTGAAAAACTCGATGGCCCGCTGCACGGAAAGCGCCGTAATTTCATGAATCGCGAGCCCCCCCAACTTCACCCCACGAGCCTCGGCCCGCAACCGCGACCCACCACAATCGGGGCAAATAGTGGTGAGGATCGAGGATCGAGGATCGAGCTTCTCTTCCGACTCCTCGTTCCTCGCTCCCCGCTCCTCGCTGCCCACTACTCCCAACCCATGGCACGTCGCGCACGCACCATACGGCGAATTGAAGCTGAACGTCCGAGGTTCGATCTCCCCAATACTCGTGCTACACCGCGGACACGCATACCGCGTATTCAACAACCGTTCCTGCCACAACGCATCCTCCCCTGCTCCAGCCCCCCTCATTCCCCGCCCATCCCCTCCACTCACTCCTCGCTCCTCGCTCCTCGCTCCTCGATACACCACCAGCACCACCCCGTCACCATGCCGAGCCGCCAGCCGTACCGACTCACCAAGCCGCGCATCAATACCCTCGCAAATAACGATCCGATCCACCACCGCCTCGATATCATGTACCTTCTGCGGCGAGAGCGCCGGAGTTTCATCGAGCGGATACGTCACACCGTCGATGCGAGCCCGAACAAACCCGGCCTTTTGGATGGCCTCGAGCACATCGCGATGAGCGCCGCGCCGCCCACGCACCATCGGTGCGAGAAGCATCACCTTGGTATCGTCGGGCAACGCCCGAATCGTGGCCTCGATTTCGGCCAGCGTCTGCTGAGCGATGGGTGTCGCACAATTAGGGCAAAGCACCTCGCCGGTGCGTGCCACGAGCAGCCGCAGGTAATCGTAAATCTCCGTAATCGTGGCCACCGTACTCCGCGGATTCGGTGCCGCCGGCCGCTGGTCGATCGCAATCGTCGGCTGCAATCCCTCGATGCGATCCACATCGGGCCGCTCCATTTGCTCGAAGAATTGCCGAGCATAAACAGACAGGCTCTGCACATACTGCCGCTGCCCCTCGGCCAGCAGCGTGTCGAACGCCAACGAACTCTTCCCTGACCCGCTCACGCCCGTAATCACCACAAGCTGATTACGCGGAATATCCACGTCCAGGTTCTTCAGGTTATGCGTCCGCGCCCCGCGGATCTGGATAGCTTCGGTCATGCGAACGTTTTACCATATAGTGAATCGACGTGGTAATTGATAGGGGGTGGCAAAACGATGGAATATATAATGACCCTTGCGCAGTTGCGTTCGCAATATGTTTCGATGCGACACAACATGATATTATCCGAGCCAATTCTTCGACTAGGTATTTCGCAGGATGATTTTTCTCAAGGCATTAGCCAATCTATAGGTGTTTTGGATGCAATGACGGAAAGAGAAAAGCTCGATCCGAAGTTGATGCTCGACAGTGGACGCGCGCAACGGGTGGCAGATGGAGCGAGCGTTCAGCCAATTGGCCCTGTAAGAAATCTTGTGTCAGCTATCAGGCATTCGGTAGAAGGTTGTTCACCGTATTCTGATAGGAGGATAGACACATGGACGAGTCGTTGCAATCGCGTGCGGAGGAGCTAGCATCGGAGTTCGCCAACTCGGCGACAACGATCGGAGAGCTGAATCAGCTGATACGGCTGATGATGAAGCGTGGACTAGAGTGGATGCTGGACACGGAGATGGACGTGCATCTGGGGTGGCGGCCGTCGGAGACCGTAGCGCGGACGCCGTAGCGGCTGTCGCATTGCCCGGCCCGGCCAACCGCCGCAACGGTCGCTCGAAGAAGACGGTGCAGGGCGAACTGGGCGAGATCGCCTTGGAGACACCCCGCGACCGCGCCGGCACGTTCGAGCCGAAGATCGTCGCGAAGCACCAGCGTCGCATCCCGGACTTTGACGAGAAGATCTTGGCGCTCTACGCCAAGGGGATGACGACGCACGACATCCAGGAGATCGTGCAAGAGCTGTACGGGGTGGAGGTCTCTTCCCAACTCGTTTCGGAGGTCACCGGGGCCCTCGACGCGGAGGTGACTGCCTGGCGGAACCGCTCGCTCGCCCCGGTGTGGCCGATCGTCTACTTCGACGGGCTGGTCGTCCACGTGCGAGGCGAGAACCGCCGCGTGTCGCAGCGCACCGTGTACGTCGCGTTGGGCGTGAATCTCGAGGGCAAGAAGGAGCTCTTGGGCTTGTGGCTCTCGCAGCACGAGGGCGCCAAGTTCTGGCTGTCGTGCCTCACGGACCTGAAGAACCGCGGGCTGTCGGACGTCTTCATCGCCTGCATCGACGGCCTGTCGGGCTTTGCCGAGGCGATCCACGCGGCGTGCCCGCAGACCCAGGTGCAGTTGTGCATCGTGCATCTGGTCCGCGCGGCGCTGCGCTATGTGAGCGTCGAAGACAGCAAAGAAGTGACCCGCGACCTGAAGAAGATTTATCAGCCAGCGACGGTCGAAGAGGCCGAAACGGCGCTGGAAGATTTCGCTCAAGCTTGGGACGACAAGTACCCGACGATAGCCAAGCAGTGGCGTATGAAATGGACGGACGTCATCACGCTGTTCGACTTCCCGCCGCCGATCCGTCGGGTAATCTATACGACCGACGCGATCGAGAGCGTGAACAGCGTGATTCGCAAGTTCACCAAGAACCGCAAGATTTACCCCAACGAAGAATCAGCCCTGAAGCTGATCTTCATGGCGATCCACGAGGCGTCGAAGCGATGGACCATGCCCATCCATCACTGGAAGCAAGCCTTGAACCACTTCGCGATCCTCTACGAAGGACGCTTGCCAAAGGCAGCGTAACAAACGCAAATCACGTTCCCTGATGGCGTGACACAAAAAGAATTACAGGCCCGATTTCTGGGCACCCACAGTTTATTTGGCGCGTGTGGGGAGTG